>DAOUJI010000001.1:0-1880 GCA_034422875.1 Dehalococcoidia bacterium
CCAGCAGCAGTTCCAACGAGGCAGACCATCGCTCGTAGTAGGTGAGGCTTTCATACGCATCCGGCGGTATAGACTCAATGCCGCGCCGTAGTTCGTCAGTGTTTATCAGCCGCTTCTCTCTCAGCGCTCCCACCAGCGCATATATCCTGCGTTCCCAGTCCATTAGTGTGTGGTCAGACTGGTCGATGGGGTCATCGTAAGGTCTTCCACCCATGTCATGCACTCCGCTCATGTTCAACTCCATTCACTTACAGCAGAGTGGATTCCGCTCCAGGCTACCGGCTCTCTCTCGGAGGCGCTGTCGGCAAAAAACGCATTGGTCCAAGCGCCGCAATTTCTACAGCGTTTGATCGGTCAGTCTATATACTCTAACATCGAATGTCCACGCGCCACGCCGGGTTCGACAGAGCCCCTTCAGACCGAATTGCGGCTCGACTCGCATGTATCATTCTTTTAGAAGTCTGCTATTTGTTATACTTGGGTCACTTCCCATCTCCGAACATCCACGACAGAGGTAAGGAAATCGCCATGACAACCGAACGTAGAAAAGGGACCGTTTCCCTCCGTCAGGTCAGCGGATCAGCCCGGTCCAAGAAGGTTAGAGTGGACCTGGGAGAGGAATCCTCGTTTAGTGCCTTTCCTGCACTATTGAAAGTAGGCGACGCTTCATACTTCCTTGTGCGTGGACGGGACGGATACAAGCTGTTGTCGACCGTCTGCCCACATCAGGGCGGGGAGATTATGGACGAGGGAGACGAGTTGTTCGTCTGTGACGGGCATGGCTGGCAGTACGAAAAAAGTGAAGGCGTTTGCTCCAACCAGCCCGACTTCCGCATGAAGGCGTTCCTGGTTACTCTTCAAGACGACCGACTGGTTGCGCTGGTGCCCGACGAGTAGCCTGCTAAGGCGCCAAACTAAGCAGCCCACGAGCAGTGGTTGGCGTCAGACCGTGGACCTGCGAATCAATCAGAATAAGTAAGCCCCGCCCAGGACCTGCGTTGCCGGGGCGGGGCCATTTGCGAGAACAACTTTCTGGCAGGGCTACCCTACCATGTCATAGCTGCGTAGCAGCTTGCCGGGCAGCGCTCCGGAGCATTCGTTCTCCACGAAGGTAACGTCGCCGTTGACCAGGATGTAGCGGATCCCGGTGGGCTTCTGCACCAACCGCTTCTCACCGCCGGGGAAGTCCGTGGCGAACTGCGGCTTGTCGTACAGAAGCCCCAGCTCTTCCATGTTGTAGACCATGACATCGGCCCAATCGCCGACGCGCAACGTGCCGCGGTTCTTCATGCCGGCGAACCAGGCCGGCAGCGCGCTCATCTTATAGTGGGCCTGCTCCAGGGTCATTATGCCCCGGTCCCGGACCCAGTGCCCCAGGAAGTAGACGGGCCACACACTGATTATCAGGAATCTGGTGTGAGCCCCTCCGTCGGACAACGATATGTGGACGTAAGGGTTGAGCAGCCTTTGGGCCTGGACGTCGTCGGCTTGCCCTCCTGCCGGGTGAGCGAACTCGGTTTCCAGGTCCTCGTCCAGGGCAATGTCCAGAAAAGCGTCCAGCGGGTGCTTGCCCTCGGCTTCGGCGATGTCGGCAATGGACAGTCCCTCGTACTTGAGGTTCCGCTCCAGGGCCACCTCCACCACTTGCAATCGGGCCCAGTCAGTCCTGGGGTGTGGGCGGTCTATAACGTCACGCTTCATGCCTTCCCGGACGCCATGCTCAGACAGTTTGGCGATCCGCTCCTCTTTGGAGCCAACCAGCGGCTGGACCCAGTTGGGCATGTAGTCGAACAAATTGTATTCGGAGAGCTTGAACTCGGAGACAGTCGGCACCGAACCGTGTTGTGCCAGGATGGGAAGGCCCTCTTCTTCCCGGACTT
>DAOUJI010000002.1:0-26155 GCA_034422875.1 Dehalococcoidia bacterium
CGAATTGTACATGTGGCCCACTGACGGGTGCGCAGCCGGGTGCGGAGGTGGCGGGCGTGGGGTTGGCATTCCATTCCTACGTCTCCTGATATGGCTGGGCTGGACGCCGAAACTTTCCGCAAGATCCTCCGGCTGGAGGTTAGCCGGAAGTTTGCTGACGAGGCCGTCGGCGGAGGCATGGACCGCTTCCTGCAACATTGGGCTGAAGACTTGCCCGCACTTTGGGGAGGCAAGCCTCCCAACGGTTCTTACGACAGACTTTCCAAGGCTAAGCGCAAGGCTTGGGTTGAGGGTTGGCTGGAGAGGCTCGAAAGAGCCGCAGATATACGCTCGGCCGTAGGGGCGACCGGCCGGTCGCCCCTACAGGATAGGGGCGGTCCCACAACCCCAAAGAAACACCCCCACGCCGTTGCTGAGCCGAGAACCGAGCCATCCACCAGACCAGTCCCCAGCGGCTTGGGGCTGGACTCTCCGGTCAGCCGCCTGCGAGGCGTCGATGTGAAGCTCTCGGCCAAGCTGAAGCGGATTGGAATCTCGACTATCAGGGACCTATTGTTCCTCATGCCCCGCAGGCACAACGACTTTGCCACGACGGCCAAAATCAGCGAGCTTGTTCCGGGCGTGGAGCAGACCGTAATCGCCACAGTCTGGGAGGCCCGGGAGACCTCCCTGAGCCGCACCCTGAAAGCCGCCGAGGCAGTGCTTTCCGACGAGACGGGGAATATCCGGGCCGTATGGTTTCGCCAGCCATACCTCGCTCGCATGTTGAAGCCCAACTCCCGAGTGGCAGTCAGCGGTAAGGTCGACATTTTCAAAGGCCAACGCCAGTTCAACTCGCCCGAGTTTGAGATTCTCGACCGGGGCGATGTTTCCATCCACACCGGAAGGCTCGTTCCCGTCTACCCCTCGACCGAGGGGCTGACCCCTCGACGCATCCGTGGCATCGTGTGGCAGGCATTAGAAGAATGGGCCCACCTGCTTGAGGACCCTTTGCCAGAGGACGTCAGAAGACGCGTGAAGCTCCCTCAACTTCATGCCTCCTTGCGTCAGGCCCACTATCCATCGGACATGGCCTCTTTCGAATCGGCCAGAAAACGGCTCGCCTTCGACGAGCTTTTCATGATGCAACTGGTGCTGCTTACGCGCCGGAAGTCCTGGCAGGAACAGGCGGACGGCGTATCGGTCGCCCCGCCGCCGGAGATGCTTGGTGGGTTCTTTGGCTCCCTGCCGTTCCCCCTGACCAAGGCGCAGGAACGGTGCGCAGCCGAAGTGATGAGCGATATGCGCAATGCCGCACCTCCCATGAACAGGCTCCTTCAGGGCGACGTAGGCAGCGGCAAGACAGTGGTGGCTTTGGCGGCTTTATTGGCCGCAGCCGCCTGCGGCTTCCAGGGTTCCATCATGGCCCCCACAGAGGTGCTGGCCGAGCAGCATTTCGCCACCGTGACCAAGCTGCTGGGCGGCCTTGCTCTGTCGGAAGAGGGCGATAACCTCATCAGCGTAGAGATGGACGGCTTCCCCAGGCCCATAACCGTCGGACTGATGACGGGAAGCGTGAAGACATCCACCAAGCGGACTCTCAGGAAGAAGGCGGCGGAGGGCAGCCTGGACATCCTGGTGGGCACCCATGCCATCATCCAGCAGGGTGTTGACCTCCCCAATCTGGCTCTGGCCGTGGTGGACGAGCAGCACAGGTTCGGTGTCATGCAGCGGGCAGCGCTCAGGCAAAAGGGCGAGATAAGCCCCCACCTGATAGCTCTGTCGGCCACCCCCATACCCCGTACCTTGGCCCTGACTCTTTACGGCGACCTGGACGTGTCCACTCTGGACGAACTTCCGCCGGGCCGCCAAGAAATCATGACCCGCCGGGTCCCGGAGGAACGGAGAGACGGCGCCTACGGCTTCGTCCGCAAAGAGGTCATGAACGGGCGACAGGCCTTTGTGGTCTGTCCGCTTATCGAGGAATCGGAAGCCGTCGAGGCCCGAGCGGCCACGGCAGAGTACGAACGCCTGGCCACCGAGGTCTTCCCTGACCTGCGAGTGGGCCTGCTCCACGGCAAGATGAGTTCGCGGCAAAAGGAGCAGGTCATGTCCAAGTTCCGCGACGGCGAGACGGACATCCTGGTGTCCACCGCCGTGGTGGAGGTGGGAATCGACGTTCCCAACGCCACCGTCATGCTGGTGGAGGCGGCCCACAGGTTTGGAGTGGCCCAGCTTCACCAGTTCCGGGGACGGGTGGGCCGTGGCGAGCACAAGAGCTACTGCCTTCTGCTGGCCGACGTGTCCACCGCCGACGCAAACCAGCGTCTGGCGGCGGTCGAACGCATCCACGACGGTTTCAGGCTGGCCGAGGTTGACCTGGAGATCAGGGGCCCTGGCGACGCTTTTGGCACCCGTCAGAGCGGCCTCCCAGACCTGCGAGTCGCCCGCCCTTCAGACAGGGACCTTCTCCAGTCCGCCCGCACCGAGGCTGCCAGGCTCCTTGAAGAAGACCCGGGCCTTGAAGCCCCCGACCACGCTATACTGGCATCCGCCGCCGCCAGGTTCATGGAAGCCGTCGGCGCCGATCCAAGCTAGTCTGTAACGCTGCTCAGCAGGCGCCGCCGTATACCACACGGAAGATTTTCCCCTCACCACCGTTTGACGCCTGTAGGGGCGTGAAGTTAGAATTATGCTTCTTGTCCCTGGAGATGCATCCGACGCCCCTTGGTTCTAGTCAGTAAGGAGGCCCTGAGATGTTCAAGAACGTTCACCATGTTCACTATGCCGTCAACAACCGGGACGACATGGTGGCCTATATTGAAGAGAACTTTGGCCTCAAACCCGAAAAGCTGGAAGACCTGGGAGACATGGGGAAAGACGCCCTCTACCGAGTCGGCCCCACCCTCATAGAGATAACCGAGCCTGGCGACCCCAATAGCGGTCTGGCACAGTTCCTGCAGAAAAACGGACCGGGCGTCTACCACGTGTCCTGGGCCGTTGACAACATCAGGGAAGTGTCCGCGGGCTTGGCCGCAAAGGGCAACAAAATGAGGGGCGAGGGCGGAGTCACCAACAGCCCGCGAGGCTACCTGGCCGCCAACATAGAGCCCGAGTCGTCCCTGGGCCTCTGGTTCCAGATGTCCGAGGGATAGACTAGACCTTGACGGGTTGACACAAACATGCCTGCCGCTCCTGTCCACCGAGACCTCATCGTCGAGAAAGTCCGCAGCGCCCTTGCGGATGCCTGCGAAGCGGGCGTCCTCAAGCTGGAGACGCTGCCCGACATTGCCGTCGAGCGTCCCGCCAACCCGGAGAACGGAGATTTCGCAACCAGCCTGCCTCTGCGGCTGGCCAAAGCCCACAGGGTAAACCCGCTGAAAATCGCCGAGGAGCTGGCCTCACGTATCGACGCAGGCAGCGAAGTGAAAGAGGTTTGGGCTGCGCCTCCGGGATTCGTCAACTTCCGCCTGGACGATTCATGGCTGGTTTCCCAGATTGAATCCATCCTTCAAGACGGCGACGACTACGGCAAGCGCACCGTCGGCGAGGGAAGGAAGGCGCTGGTCGAGTTCGTCAGCGTGAACCCCACCGGTCCCGTCCACGTAGGCCACACTCGAGGCGCCGTCCTGGGCTCCAGCCTTGCCTCCGTGATGGAAGCGGCGGGCTACGACGTGACCCGGGAGTATTACGTCAACGACGCCGGCAGCCAGATGGACAATTTCTACGCATCCGTCCTTTCCAGGTACGAGGAAGTCCTGGGCAAGGAATCGGAGTTGCCGGCCAACGGCTACAGGGGAGAATACGTCAAGGACCTGGCCCAGGAGATAGCGGACGAGCACGGAGACAAATTCGTCTCAATGCCAAGAGACGAGGCCCTACGCCTGATTGGGGCCATCAGCCGCGAGAAGATGATCGCTCTCATCAAGGACGACCTGGAACAAATCGGGGTGCGTTTCGACAACTGGTTCTCCGAAGGAACGTTGTTCGATGGCGGAGAATATGACTCCGTGATGGCCCTCCTCAGGGAAGGCGGCCACGTCGTCGAACGGGAAGGCGCCCAGTGGTTCAACTCCACGGCCCTGGGCGAGGACAAGGACAACGTTCTGGTCAGGTCAACCGGAGCGCCGACTTACTTTGCCTCCGACATCGCCTACCATCACAACAAGTTCCAGGGACGAGGGTTTGATCAGTGCATCAACATCTGGGGCGCTGACCACCAGGGTCACGTGCCCAGGGTCAAAGCCGCTGTTTCCGCCCTTGGGGTGGAACCGGAACGCCTGACCGTGATGATTTCCCAGATGGTGACGCTGAAGCGGGGCAGCGAGGTGGTCCGGGCCTCGAAGCGCACCGGAGAGTTTGTCACCTTGCGGGAGCTGGTGGATGAGGTGGGGGCCGACGCCTGCCGCTACTTCTTCCTGGCGCGAACTCCTTCCACCCAGATGGAGTTCGACTTAGAGCTTGCCAAGAAAGAGTCGGTGGACAATCCGGTGTACTACGTCCAGTACGGATACGCACGGATAGCCGGCATCCTGCGCAACGCAGTGGAGCAGGAAATCGATTGGAGCGACGGGGACGTGTCCCTGCTCACCCACGAGAGCGAACTGGCCCTGGTGCGAAAGATGGCCCACCTGCCGGAGCTGGTGGAGACCATGGCCCGCAACCTGGAACCCCACCACCTGACCTACTATGCCACCGAACTGGCTACGGCCTTCCACTGGTTCTATGACAATTGCCGCGTACTGTCCAGCGATCCCGCCGATAGGAAGCTAACTCTGGCTCGGCTGAAGCTGGTGGATGCCGCCAGGACCGTGCTTTCCCGAACCTTGGCCCTGATGGGGATGCAGACCCCCGACCACATGTAGTCCTACACCGCCATTATGTGGTAGCCGGCGTCCACCGGGATGATGGAGCCGGTTATCCCCGACGCCAGGTCACTGCATAGGAACAGGGCCGTTGAAGCAACCTCTTCCTTGGTGATGTTGCGCTTGAGAGGAGCCTTTTCCTGGTGCATTTTCTTCATGTCGAGAAATCCGTGGATTCCTCTGGCCGCCAGCGTGTCTAAGGGACCTGCGGAGATGGCGTTCACGCGGACGTTTCGGTCCCCGTATTCCGCCGCCAGTTGCTTGACCTCGTTCTCAAGCGCCGCCTTGGCTGTGCCCATGATGTTGTAGCCGGGGAACACTCTCTCAGACGCTTGGAAAGTGAGGGTGACCACACTGCCCCCGCCGGACTGTTCCATGAGCGGCCCTGCATAGCGCACCAGCGGTATCAGAGAATAGGCCGAGATGTCGAGGGCCAGTCGGAAGCCTTCCCTGCCGGTGTCGGAAAAGTCGCCTCCCAGATCCTCCCTGTTCGCGAAGGCTATGCTGTGGACCAGGAAGTCCAGTCCGCCGAAAGCGCTTCCCACTTGTTGCACGGCGGACTCAATGTTGGAATCTTCGCTTACGTCGCATTCGATGAGAAGCGGGTCATTCAACTCTGCCGCCAGCTTCTCCACCCGGTCTTTTAGGCGCTCGTTCTGGTAGGTCAAGGCCAGTCTCGCTCCGGCCTTGCCCAGCAGCTCCGCTATGGCCCAGGCGATGCTCCGGTTGTTGGCCACTCCCAACACCAGGCCATTCTTCCCAGATAGATCGATGGTGTACATCCCGACGTCTCCCTAGGTCTCCATGTTCTGCGCCCTAGCGGGCGGCGCCCAACAGTATACCACCGCGGGAACGGTTTCTTTTCGATGTCATTCTGAGGAGCGCAGCGACGAAGAATCTAAAGCGCTCCATTCGGACCATTGGGACACCCCATGTGCGAGGTTCTCAACGGAGGATTTCAGATTCTCCGTGCCAGCGCCTTCGAAATGGAGCGAGAATGATGGGGTTGGACCTGCGAAAGGGAGAATCGAAGAGGATATGCTATCTGAACTGAGGCGCGACCTGGGCCAGGAAGCGGTCCAGTTGCTCTTCAGGGCGGAAGGAGGCGAAACGCATCACCAGCGTGCCCGCCCCTGCGTCGACGTACTGCGCCATCCGCTCGGAGACATGGCCAGCGTGTCCGAAGGGGCCCCAGCGTGTCCCCCATATGTTGGCGCCGTAGTACATGGTCAGGTACTCTTCCGCCTCTCGTGTAGCCTGGTCCGGGTCATCGTTGATGTTGACCGTCATGTAGAAGACTGGTTCCATCTCGTGGTAGTCCCGCCCAAACTCCTCGGAGTACGAGCGGATTTTGTCACAGAGCAGTGCGTACTCCTCCGGCGTGTCGGAAATGGATATGAATCCATCCCCCAGCCTCGCAACTCGTTTATACTGTGCCTCGCGTTGCGCTCTGTAGTGGGCGGCTATGAGAATGGGGACTCCCCCTGGTTGGACCGGCAGAGGCTCCATTATGACGGACCGGAGCAGGAAGTGGCGCCCGTCGTGGTCCAGCGGCTCCCCGGAGCCCAGCCCTTTCAGGATGGTCACTGTCTCTTCCAGCCTGGAGGCGCGGCGTTTTGGGTCAACTCCTGCGGCTTCCCACTCCCCTTGTTGGGCGTCGTTGAAGGCGCCTCCCACCGCTACGCCCAGCACGGCCCTTCCCTGGGATATCACGTCCAGGGTTGCGGCAGCCTGCGCAAGCTGCACCGGATGCCGCAGCGACGCCAGGAGCGCCGCAGTTCCCAGCCGGACCGTCTTGGTAACAGCAGCAGCCGCTCCCAGAGTCGTGATAGGGTCCAGGCGGGGCTTGGCGGTAAGGCTGTCTCCAACCCATACGGAATCAAAGCCGTTTTCGTCGGCGGTTTTGGCCAGGGACAATGTCAATTCCGCGTTCTGAGGACGTCCATTTGCGGCCATGACCAGTCCTCGGGTTGGAAGCAGCAGGCCCAGCCGTGGCTTGAGGCGGACCGGTTTATTCACCAATGAGATGAGGCCTTCTCCCGCTCGAAGTGCAGTCTCCTGGGACTACTGCTTCCAGGAGACTGTCCAGTCGCCGATAGGCCCGAGTTCGGTCTTGGCCGCGTCCCGGGCTTTCTGGGCCGCAGTCCTCAGGTTGGCGTCTACGGCGTCGGTTGTGGCGGACAGCATGTTTCAACACAGGCGACAGGCGATTTCTATCTTGGCCATGTCAGCGCCCACCTCTCAGTTGGTCTTTGCACAGCGTTGGTCCAGTTGGCCTGGAACAGACCCGGGCTTTGGGGTTCCGCAGGCCTCCAAGTCGGCGGGCGTGTCCAGATCGAAGGCCAGCCCGGCACTGTAGTATATCGCAACGGGGATGCCTAAAAAACCTGCCTGCTCTAAGTGGAGCTTGAAGCTGTCGGGACCCATCTTGAAGCGGAACGTGTCGGCCAGTTGGGGAGGCAGTAGAATCCCGTTGGTGCCGCCATCGTTGCCGGCCGGGGCCAACACAAGGTTCTTCAACTTGCCGGACGTTTCAAGCAAGCCGTGTACGTCCGCAGGCGCCAACAGGGGCAGGTCGGCAGGGAGGAACAAGCCCGCCTTCCCCGATTCTGCCGCCCTATGAAATCCCAGTTCCAAGGCCCCGTTGAGCCCCTGCCCGCCGTCGTCCATCCACTCGGCCCCTTCCGACTCCGCCGCATGCCGGACCTCACTGTCCCCTCCCACGACCCATGTCTCCTGGACCGCTGGCCCCTCCACAGAGCTTTTCCTGGCCTGATTGACCGTCTTGAGAACGTGGGCAAGCAGGCTCAGTGCAAGGCGCCTTCTCTGCGGGTCTGAGAGATGGCTCTCCAGGCGCGTCTTGGCCTGGGCCAATGGCTTCATGGGTATTATGACGGCGACGGTGGATGCGCTCACGAAGCAGATCCTACCCCTGACTCCGATCCACCGGGCTTATTGACTCGGCTATGTCGAGGATGCGCATGGCCAGGCGGGTCTTGTCCCAGTCCGTCTCCATGACCGTAGGCGCAGTCTCGACCCGCATCCCCAGCTCCTCGATTGCGGGAGCGTGGGCTTCATCCACTTCGTCTATCACGAACACGTCGCAGATGCCTAAATATTGGCGAGCGACTCCCACGCAGGATACGTCATGTCCCAGCTCTTGCAGCAGTTTGGCCGCAGGACCCCGCAGCGCCTCGCCGCCGACGATGGGGCTTACCGCTATACGCGGGCCGTGGAATTGGCTTATGGTTTCCCGTACCCCTTGCACCGCCAGTATGGGAGCCACGCTGAGGAAAGGGTTGGAGGGACAGAACACCAGGACGTCCGCCGACTCCAGTGCAGTCTGGAACCCGGGGCTGAGAGCAGCCCCGCCCATGCCGTCGAACCGTATGCGGTTGGCCTTGGGCTCGCATCTGCGTTGCACGAAATACACCTGGAAAGCCAGCTCTCCCTCGTCGGTGTCGACCATCGTCCGCAAAGGGTCGTTGGTCATGGGCACGACGGGGTGGCGGACGCCCAGCAGGCTGCATAATTCTCTGGTAACGTCGGACAAAGTGTACCCCTCGTTGAGCAGTTGTGTGCGTTTGATGTGGGTGGCCAGGTCCTTGTCTCCCAGATTGAACCAGGTCGTATTGCCGTAGCGGCCCAGCATAGCCAGGGCCTGGAAGGTGTCTCCCGACACGCCCCATCCTGTCACGGTGTTGGTCAGCCCGGCCAGAGCATACATGACCGTGTCCAGGTCCGGGGATACGTGAAGGCCGTGGAAGGTCTCGTCGTCGCCAGTGTTGACCACTATGGTGAGTCTTTCCGGTGGAAGCGCGTGGGACAGTCCCACCGCCAGCTTTGCGCCGCCGACTCCGCCTGCCAGAGCCAGGACTGAGAGGCTCATCTAACTTCTATAGACGGTCCGGCGCGGCCTTGCTTGGAAGAGCAAAGGCCCTCAGACTTACTCTCCCGACTCCGAGGCGCCCCGGGCATGGCGTGGGTGTTGGAAGCGGAAGTTCTCCATTTTGATCAGGTTGAAGTAGGAGCCGAACCGGTCCGGGTCTTCCACCAGGTCCAATGGGTCCAGCGGCTCGTCCTCGCTGTCGAACACTTTTATCAGATCGTAGACAGTGCTCCGTTCAGCGGGAGCCTTGCCGGCGTTGCGGATTAGCTCCCGGAACTGGCTGGGCTTCACAAGCTGGCCGTATTGCGCTCCCGCCGACGTTGATATGCTCTCGTTGATGAGCGTGCCTCCCAGGTCGTTTACGCCTGCGTTGAGCATAACCTGGGAGAAGCGAAGACTTTCCTTGACCCAGGAGACCTGCAGGTTGGGTATGCAGTTGTCCAGCATGAGCCGGGAAATGGCGTGAACCTTGAGCACGTCGTTGCCTGATGGACCGGTTCGCACGTTGTCCACCAGGGTCTTGCTGTACATCGGAGCTTCGGTGTAGACGAAGCTGAGGGGCACGAACTCAGTGAAACCTCCGGTGCCCTTCTGGATGTCCCGAATCTTGGCGATGTGCCGGGCAACGTGTTCCCGGGTCTCCACGTGGCCGTACATGATGGTGGAAGTGGTGGGGATGCCCAGGTCATGGGCCGTGGTGATGACCTCTATCCACTGGTCCACCGTGATGCGGCCCGGGGATATGCGGTCCCGCACTTCCTGGTCCAGTATCTCAGCCGAGGTGCCGGGCAGGCTGCCCACCCCCGCGTCTCTCAGTCCTATCAGGTAGTCCTTGATGGAGCATTTCGAGCGCACCGAGCCGTACAGGACCTCCTCGGGAGAGAAGCCGTGGACGTGGATTTCTGGGAGCTCCGACTTTATGGCCTCGCACAGCTTGATGTAGAGGTCCCCTTCCATCTGGGGAGGCAGTCCGGCCTGTACGCACACCTCGGTGGCGCCCAGGTCCCAAGCCTCTTTCGCCCTGCGGATAATCTCACCGACAGGCAGGAAGTACCCCTCTTCCTCACGGTGGTCCCGGCTGAAGGCACAGAAGCCGCACCGCTTGATGCACACGTTGGTGAAGTTGATGTTCCGGTTCACGACGTAGGTGACTATGTCGCCCACGCGCCGTCTGCGCAGTTCGTCCGCAGCCATCACCAGTGCGTTAAGCTCCAGGCCCGAGGCGTCAAATAGAAAGACCGCGTCGTCTACAGAGATGTCGTGGCCATCCAGGGCCGACCCCAGGATACGGGCAACCCCGGTGTCGATGCCCTTCAGCATATGCTCCAGGGCGTGTCCGTTGCCGTTGCTACTTGGCATAGCGGTCTATGCCCCCTTTCACGTATCCCTCCTCGTCGGAAAGGGACAAGACCCGTTCTCGAAGGGGCTCAGGGATGAATTCGCCGCTGTCCTTGACATATTCAGGGTATATGGGCAGGCGCGGCTTCAGGTTGAAGCCAAAGGCCTCGGTGTTCTGCCTGAGGTCTGACAACTGGGGCCATGGGGCTTCAGGGTTCACGAAATCAATGGTAAGGGGAGAGACGCCTCCCCAGTCGTTGATCCCCGCCATCAGATATATCGGGTAGTCGTCGTAGCTCAAATTGGGCGGCACCTGCAGGTTCACGTCTGCCCCAAGAATAAGCCGGGCAACCGCCGTTGTCCACAGCAGGTCCTCTGTCGACGCGTCCAAACTGTCGGCCATAGGAGTCTGAGGCTTGGCCCGAAAGTTTTGGATGATGACTTCCTGAATGTGCCCGTAGCGGCGGTGAAGTTCCCGAAGCTCCAGAAGAGACTCGACCCGTTCCCGCCGTGTCTCGCCTATGCCAATCAGGATGCCGGTGGTGAATGCCACCTTCTGCTCTCCGGCTATTTCCAGCGTCTTGATGCGTACGCTGGGCCTCTTGCTGGGGGCGTGTTCGTGGGGGCCTCCCGTTTCGGAAAGCCGGGGGCTGAGGCTTTCCACCATGATTCCCATGGACGCGTTCACGTCCCGCAACTGCGCCATTTCCCGGCGGCTCATAGTTCCAGGGTTGGCGTGGGGCAGCAGGGAGGTCTCTTCCAGCACCAGCTTGCTCACGTAGCCCAGGTAGTCCAGGGTCGTCTTGAATCCGTGGGTGTTGAGCCACTCGCCGGCTTCAGGATATCGCTGTTCAGGACGTTCTCCCAGAGTGAATAGGGCCTCCGTGCACCCCAACTCGGCCCCCTTGGCGGCTATGTCCAGGACCTCTGCCGGGGTCATGTACAGCCTGGAGGTCTGGTCGGGAGATTGGCGGAAGGTGCAGTAGCCGCAGAAGTCGCGGCACAGGTGGGTCAAAGGAATGAACACTTTAGGTGAGAAGGTTACGTCCCGTCCCCTGCCCCTATCTCTAATGATGGATGCGGCGCGGCAAAGATGGGCCAGGTCTGCTGTGTCGGACTCGACGAGTGTGAAACAGTCTTCTGGAGACAGTTCGTCACCCTGAAGGGCGGCGTCCAATGCCTCTTGTACGGCGCCTGGGATCCCCGATGAGGCGTCGTCCTGCTCCAGCAGATTCGTCCTAGTTCCAAATCCAGATTGAGACATATCTCTCGCGGTTCAGGATGTCTAGTCAGACATACAATTCTACATGCAACGGACGACTTTGTCCCTTCCCCCATAAGGGGAAGGCTAGTACGGGGACATCAAGGTCTTGGTGTGTAATCGGTGGGCCTCATCAGATAGGCCTGGTAGTCCACCAATATGGGGCCGTCCTTCTCGGACTCGTCCCTGGCTTTGTGCCATTCGGGATCGGTCACCATACCCACCCAGTTCTCTTCCCGTTTCTCGATACTCTCAAAGCCCAGCATCCAGACGATGCGATTGTTCGTGCCCACGTCGTCGGTCCAGAACCCGATCGTCTCCATACCGTGCTTCTGGAGCAGGCCGATGGCGTGGTTGGCGAAACGGGCGTGAAGGTTGGGCAGCTTGCCGGGCACTGCGTTGTAGTAGCGCAGCTCAACTACGTTGGATTTGTCGCTCCAGTGGGGCGAGGGGAAGTAGTCGGTGCAACGCATCAGGGTGTTGTGCACCCTGGAAGTCAGGGGGCCGTCGACTTCAGACGCGGCCCGGGCCTCCAGCCATTCCGGGTCCCTCTGGAATGAGCCCCAGATTCGCTCCCGCTCGGCCATGTTCTCGAAGGTGGTGACGTAAATCAGGCGCATGTAGGCGTTGTTGGCCATGGCCGACATGTTAACCTCTTCCGTCCAGAATCCGAATATGCCGACTCCGTGCTTCTTGAACAGACCGATGGTATGGTCCGAGAAACGCCGGTGGAGGGCGTCGAATTTGCCGGGAGCGGGTTCGTATATCCGAAGCTCGTAAATCATAGCTGCCTCCCTGATGTACCCTCTCCCTCCGGGTGAGGGCCGTCGCTCTCTATCTGCCTATCCCCGTCGGCTTCATTATTCGTGTCTCCCAGCGCCCTACAATCTCCCCGTCTTTGATGGATTCGGCCAAAACGCCGGGCCACTCGTCGTCGGTCCTGAAGGAGTTCCAACACTGTTCTCTGTGGGCCAGGCTGTCATAGCCCACAATCCATACCAACTGGTCGGAATCTCCCACCAGCTCCGTCCAGTAGCCCACGACGTTCATCCCGTGCTTACGGAGCAGCCGGTCCGAGTGGTCTGCGAACCTCTTGTTTAAGGCGGGCAGCTTGCCCGGCGTGGCGTGGTAGATGCGAAGCTCGTGTATTGCGTTGACGCTGAAGTCAGGCGTCGGAGAGTAGTAGGTGGGTTCCAGGACCACGTTGTGGACGCGCTCCATTAATTCGCCGTACTTGGCGGCGTCATCGGACATCCTCTGTTGCCACTCAGGTTCGCTGCGGAACCCTGCCAGAGCTTTGTTTCTCTCCTCCAGGGTCTCGTATATCCAGAAGTAGGTTACCCTGCTGCCCCGGCCTATCTCGTCGGTCCAGAAACCGTCGCTTTTGAGGCCGTTTTTCTCGAACAAGTTTCGAGCCAACCTGAGCCGGTCGACCTCCTTGGCCTGGTTCCCTGGTGTTGTGTAATACTCACGAAGCTCGTACAGCATTGGCCCCACCTACCTGATCGATTATGAAATCCGCCCTCTCTACCTGCAGTTGCCCCCATCCCAACCTTCCCTCTCAGGGGGAAGGGACAACCCCCTTGCCCTACGGGGGACGGGCCTTGGAGGCGGGCGGGAGACCGGCCGGTCGCCCCTACATCTTTACGTCGTTGCATTGTCATCTCCCTCTCCTTCTGGGAGAGGGCTGGGGTGAGGGCTGCCGCTGCTCTCTAGAAGCGGAGAGGCGCGAGCATACGGCTCTCGGGATACGCCACCAGCTCTCCGTTCTTGGTCGACTCCGCCGACACGCCCGGCCATTCCTCGTCGGTCCTGAAGGAGTTCCAGCACTCCTCCCGGTGGGCCAGGCTTTCGAACTCAATGACCCACACCAGCTGGTTGGATGTGCCGAAAGCCTCCGTCCAATACCCCAGAACGTTCATTCCATGCCTGCGCAGAATCCGGTCAGAATTGTCCTGGAAGCGTCGGTTCAGGTCCGCCAGCTTTCCTGGCACAGCATGGTAGATGCGGAGTTCGTGGACCTTGCTGAAGTCGAAGACGGGTTCAGGAGAATAGGCGGTGGGCGTCAACATCTTGTTGTGTATCCGGGCCGTGACTTCCCCGTGCTCCGCCCGTTCCCTGTCAGTCAGGTCTTTCCACTCCTGGTCTGAGACGAAGGCCCCCAGCTTCGTGTTCCTCTCGGTCATGTCCTCGTACTTCCACATGTACGTGACCTGGGGTCCCCGCCCGATTATGTCGGTCCAGAAGACGGGAGCGTTGAGATTGTGCTTTTTGAAGAGCCGGCCGGCTTCTCTGATATGGCTCTCCAAAGCTGGTCCCTTTCCAGGGTTGGCTTCGTATGTGCGCAACTCATAGAGCATGTTCAGCGTCCTTTACAGGAGTCTGACTTGGGGCGACGGCGTCTTCTCGGGAAAGTCCCGCCCCAGGTGCGAGTATGCTCGCCGGGTGGCCACTCTTCCTCTGGGGGTGCGGTCCAGGAATCCCAACTGGAGAAGGTAGGGCTCGTAGATGTCCATAATCGTGTCAGCGTCTTCACCGATGGAAGCTGCCAGGGTGTCCAGTCCCACCGGCCCGCCTGAGAACTTGTCTACGATGCTTTCCAGAAGCCTCTGGTCGATTTGGTCCAGCCCAAGGGAATCGACCTCCAGCTTGGCAAGCCCATCACCGGCGATTTGCCCGGTTATTCTACCATCGGCCATTACCTGTGCATAGTCCCGCGTACGCTTGAGCAGCCGGTTGGCCACACGGGGCGTGCTGCGGGACCTTCCCGCTATGGTCGACACCCCTTCCTGGTCTATGTCCACGCCCAAGATGCGGGCCGAGCGGTCCACAATAGACTCCATGGCGGGCTTGTCGTAGAAGTCCAGCCGGAACACCGAGCCGAACCGGTCCCGCAGCGGTGGGCTGACCATGCCGTAACGAGTTGTGGCGCCGATCAGCGTGAAGGAGTTGATTCGCAGGTTGATGTTACGCGCCCCCAGCCCCTTGCCCACGACCCAGGACAGGAAGAAGTCTTCCATGGCTGGGTAAAGCACCTCTTCCACAACCCGTGAAAGGCGGTGAATCTCGTCGATGAAGAGGACATCGCCAGTGTTCAAGCTGGTGAGTATCGCCGCCATGTCCCCGGCCCGCTCTATGGCGGGACCGGAAGTCACCTTGATGGAGACGCTCATCTCCTGGGCGATGATGTGGGCCAGAGTAGTCTTACCCAGACCCGGAGGCCCGTAGATGATGACGTGGTCCAGCGGGTCGCCCCTCATCCGGGCGGCCTGCATGGCGATGTTCAGGTTGTCCTTGACCGACTCCTGGCCTACGAAGTCCGTCAGTTGCCTTGGGCGAAGGGAATAGTCAAGGGCGTCGTCCTCGCCCTGCGACGCGCCGGAAACCAGTCGCTCTGTCATCAGACCGGGGCCCTGACGCTGTCTGCTCCCTCTCCCAGCGGGAGAGGGTTGGGGTGAGGGCGGTTTACTGCGGCTGCTTTCATCTCATGCCTAAAATAGACGTCCGAGGATCTTTCCCACTACAGGACAAGCTGGAACTTTCCCGGATATTGCGGAAGGAGCTAGTCGGACCTAGCCCCGCTCTCGTCATTCCGGCGAAGGCCGGAATCCAGGAGGCCGCAACTGCCGAGAAGTCAGCTTGATAGAGAGGGTCCTTCATCATCGAGCACAGCCTCAATCGTCTCAACGAAATCCTGGACCTGGTCGAGAGCGTCCTTGACGTCGTCGTAACCCAACCCGCCTTCATAGAAGTTCACGTGCAGCGCCGTGATCCCTCGAAAAAGCTCCCCGATTCTTGAGTTTCCGGTTTCTTCTCTCAAGCTGGATGCTGCTTCGTTCAACAGCCTGTGGCTGCCGTGGCGCCAGCCGCGATTGTGGGCCGCTGCCTTCACTATTTGAGTGGCGGCTCCCCAGCCCTTCTCCGAGGCTTGTCGACGGTCGTTGTTCTCCAACTCTCGCAACGCTTGAGACAGATATATTCTGCTTTGTGAGCGGTATTCCTGTTCTTCAACTGTTGTCGCCAATGTCGCCCTCAGATTCACATCACCATGATGAAAGCCTTGGGGGTTGACAGTAGCAACGCCGTGCCGTCTGTGTCAACACGGGGACGGCGGAGCAAGGGAATAGTCTGAGGAGACCAATGTTAGCCCCGCGCCATTGGAAATCCGCCCAAACATTGTGTATTCTGGATTTATAGCTAAGCTTACGAGGAAGTTCATGGCAGACCCAATGTCGACCCTTACAAAAACTGAACGCAACCTGTGGAACGCCATAGTTGCAGAGGCTATCGCCCACCTGAAGTACAGCGCTTTCGCCCACCAGGCCCTGCGGGAAGGCCACCCCGAAGTGGCCCAGGTTTTTCAGGAGGTGGCCGGCGCCGAGACCATCCACGGCATCAACCACATGAGTGTGGCGGGCGAGTTGAAAAGCTCGTTGGAGAACCTCAAGGGGGTGGTCGAAGGCGAGGCCAAAGAGATTAGCACCATGTATCCCAATTACATACGGGATGCGCTGGACGAGGGCAGGAATGACGCGGCAGACACCTTCATGATGGCGATGGACCGGGAGCAGCACCACCTGGAAGTGTTCAACCGGGCCGTCGAACTGCTGGAGGCCAAGCTCGCAGTTGCTGGACCTGCGGAAACGCAGGCGCAGCCTCTCAGTCCGGCCCCCGAACGCACCGCACCACAGG
Organism: Dehalococcoidia bacterium; assembly: GCA_034422875.1. Classification (GTDB taxonomy): domain Bacteria; phylum Chloroflexota; class Dehalococcoidia; order Lucifugimonadales; family JAGWBF01; genus DAOUJI01. The sequence continues at coordinate 16,025 of DAOUJI010000002.1, forward strand.
TAACGGAACCTCAAACGGCGTCCATCTACTCCGCAGCCCGCGCCGAGGTGGAGAAGCAGCAGTGGGATGTGGCATCAAAGGGCCGCATCAGAGAGGTCGTATTCGGCGGGCAGGACGGCCTCCTGAGCACCATGCTCCTGGTCACGGCCCTCGCGGTGGGAGACATTGGAAATACGGCTGTGCTGATCGGAGGCATGGCAGGAGCGTTGGCCGGTATGGTGTCTATGGCCACGGGCGCCTTCCTTGGGTCACGCGCCGAGCGCGACGTGCAACGAGCGGAGATAGAGAAGGAAGCCCAGGAGCTTGCTGAGCACCCCGCAGAAGAATTGGCCGAGCTAGTGGTGATCTACCAAAGGGAAGGACTGTCTTTTCAGGAAGCCCAGGGCGTGGCGGACCATATCGCAGCCGACAGGAATCTGTGGCTCCGCACCATGATTGAAAAGGAGCTGGGCTTAAACCCGGACATCACCACCAACCCGGTCAAAGACGCACTGGTTATGGGCGCCGCTTTCATCATCGGGGCCATAATCCCGGTGCTTCCCTACTTCTTCGACAGCGGCGGGGTTGCCATAACGGCCTCCGTATCAGCCACCCTCGTCGCCCTTTTCGGCCTGGGGATGCTGAAAGGCCGCATCGTCCGCAAGTCGATGCGGCTTCAGGGATTGGAGATACTGCTCATAGGCAGCGGAGCGGCCGGGGTGGGCTGGGTGCTGGGCGAGGTGATACCGCGCTTGGTCTAAAGATGGACAACGGTTCTTAGACCTAGGCGACAGTGACGGGGATGGAGTCTCCCCCGTCCAGAAAGCACACCAGCGTCTGGCCGGACTCAAGATATGGCTCTACGGACTGGCCGATCTCATATCTTATTGTGTGGTTCTGGAAGCTGTGGACCGTTTCACTCGACGGCAGGGTCACCTGATAAAGATAGTGGGTCCCCTGGAACACGCGATCGCTGATGATTCCCCCAGAACCCGGGGACCGAAGCAGGACGTCGTCGGGTCGGACCATCACTCGGCAGCCGTCTTCCAAGGCTGCTTCCGCAGCCATCCCGCCCAACTCCGTGTCCAGCGAGCCTCCCGAGGAAACGGCTGACAGATAGTCGGCCATTCCCAGGAAGCTGGCCACGAACGGGCTGCGGGGCCGGTGGTAGACCTCCTCCGGGGCGCCGGACTGCTTGATGGAACCCTCGTTGATTACCGCCACTGTGTCGCCCATGAACAAGGCCTGTTCCTGGTCGTGGGTCACGTAGACCACGGTAACGCCGCTAGAGGAGAAGATTTCCTTTACGTCTTGTTGGAGACCCTCCCGCAGCTTCAAGTCCAGATTGCTGAATGGCTCGTCCAGAAGAAGAGCTATGGGTCGGGGGGCCAGAGAACGCGCCACCGCCACCCTTTGCTGCTCGCCGCCTGAAAGCTGGTGGGGATACCGGTCGGACATGCCCGAGAGCCGGACCAAGTCCAGGGCCTCGGATACCCGGCCAGCCTTCTCGGAGCGGTCCAGGTCCATCAACCCGAACGCGACGTTCTGCGCGACGGTCATGTGGGGAAACAGGGCATAGTCCTGGAAGACCATGCCCAGCCGGCGTTCTTCCGGCGGAGTCCAAACGCCTGCTCCGGCCACCGGTTTGCCGCCAAGCTGCACAGTTCCCGTGTCCGGGGTCTCGAATCCGGCGACCATTCGCAGCAGCGTGGTCTTGCCGCTGCCGCTGGGTCCCACCAGCGCCAGGACCTCTCCAGCGTGGACGTCAAGGTCGACGTCATCCACCACCGGGGCTCCGCCAAAAGACTTGGACAGACCCCGGCACTGGATTACCGCCGCCGCTCCATCGGAGCTAGGCATGGGCCTTTGTCCCGTCAGGACTGGAAGTCAGCTTCACGTCGTAGCTATTGAACTCCCCGGGTCCTAGAAGGAAGTCCGCTCGTGGTCCGGAGTGGGCCTGTCTAAAGGCATCGCTGCGCGTCCACTGGTGGTGGGCGTCCTTAGACTCCCAGTGGGTCACTATCAGGTATTCTTCACAGTCCGAGTCCTTCTCAGACCTCCACATTTCGAACCCGAGGAACCCCGGCTGGCCCTCGACGCCGCCCCTCCGGTTGAACCTGCCTTCCAGCTCATGGCCGTGACCTTTTTCGACCCTTATCTTGTTAGTGGCGACAAACATGGTCCAGACCTCCTGAATGTTCGTTCCAGTGTAGCAGGCGGTGGGCCGTGGTGTCAGGCTCTAGTGTATCGCCCGCCTTCACGCAGAACGATGAAGGCCATGGGCACCGCGGACGCCAGGACCAACACCAGTGCCGGACCCGCGGCGTTGGTGAAGAAAGCAGCTTCAGTGGACGACCATATCGACGTGGCCAGGGTCTGGAATCCGATGGGCCCGAGAATCAGCGTGGCCGGAAGCTCTTTCATGGTAATCAGGAAAACCAGCGCCATTCCCGACAAAACTCCGGGAAGCGCCAATGGGAGGGTGACCGTAAGAAAGGTGTGCAGTCCGTTCCTGCCCAGACCACGGGAAGCGTCTTCCAGCCGGGGGCTGACCTGAAGGAGCGACGCCCTGACGGCTCCCACAGCGGCGGGAAGGAACAGAACGACGTAGGCGAATATGAGGATGACTACGTGCTGATACACAGGCTGGAGGTAATTGGCAGTAAAGAAGACCAGGGACAGCGCTACTACGATGCCAGGGAGCGCGAATCCCACGTAGGTGAGCCTCTCCAGCAATGCGCTCAGACGGCCTGAATATCTGACCATCAGCACAGCCAGAGGCAGAGCTGCGGCTATAGAGGCTACGGCGGCTAGGAGCGACACGTACACCGAGTTGAAGGTCGGTCCCCAAGCCAGGCCCAAAGACTCTCCCGCTTGAAGTCCCAGCGCCACCCAATACCCCAGGATGCCGAGGGGCATCCCCAGGGAAACGGCGCATACGAATGCACAAAAGCCGAATGCTGGCCATCTCCACCGGCCCAGACGCACCGGTTTCGAAGACCTCTGAGCGCCCACTCCGGTGCGGTGGTATTGGGCCCTTCCTCTCGATGCCGACTCGATGGTGAGGACAGCCAGAGCCATGACTATCAGCGCCAGTGAACTGGCTGCGGCCAACTCTCTGGCCCCGGCCTCGTATTGAAGGTATATGACGTAGCTGAACGCCTCGAAGCTCAACAATGACACAGCTCCGAAGTCGCTCAGGGTGTAGAGGGCCACCAACAGGCTGCCCGCAGCCAGGGCGGGCTTAAGCTGAGGCGCGGTAATCTGAAAGAAGCGGACCCACCTGCCCCGACCCAGTCCCTGGGCTGCCTCCTCCAGAGACGGGTCCAGCCCCCGAATGGCTCCCCTGACGGTCAACAACACGTATGGGTAGCTGAGCATGATGAGTGTCAAGGAAGCCCCGGCAAGACCCGATATGTCGGGCATGCGGTCGATCCCGAACAGAGGTCCGGCCACCGACTCCTGGAGCATCCCTCGAGGTCCCAACAGTGTGATGACGGCAAACCCTCCGACGTAGGAGGGAATCACCAACGGCAGGGCCGTAGCCACTGACCAGAAGCCCCGCAAGGGGAGGTCTGTCCTGACCGTGAGCCAGGCCAGAGGGAGGGCCAGAGCAGCCGATCCTGCTGTAACTATCACAGTCAGCAGAGCCGTGCTGCCCACGGTTTCCAATATGCGGACCCTTAGAAGCAGGTCCCAAAATTCCGTTCCCGTGCCCAGGCTGCGTATAACCAGATAAGCCAGAGGCAGTGAAAGAGCGGCCCCCGCCAAAACGGCGGGGGCCAGTACGAATCCCGGCGTCCGGGGCCGCCCATACCCCGGGAGCCGGACGAGGGGGGATGACTTTGGCGATGAGGAAACCATTAGTGACGTGTTTGCTCGCTCCACGCCTGACCTGGGCGCATGCCTGAAGAGGTCCCCAGGGGAGGTCAGGGTTCCTCCTCTGCATGCGCCCGGTCGGACGCGCCCTATCAGCTATGGAATGATGCCCACGCTCCGCAGAAGGTCTTGAGTCCCCTGAACGTCATCCAACTGGGAGAGGTCCACGTTGGGCACTTCAATTTCGTCCAAAGGCGTAAGGAGGCGATGGGTCCTTACGCCAGCTATCAATGGATATTCGAAAGTCTGGCTGGCGAAATATTGCTGTGCCGCCAGCGACAGCATGAAGCCCAAGAACCGTTCGGCTTCCTTTGTGTTCTCGGCTGTTGACAGAATCGCCGCACCGTTAACCAGCATCATTGCGCCGACGTCACCATTCTTGGGATGGTAGTTTCGCGCTTTGAACTCCTCTCCGTGCTCCGCAAGAAAACGGTACAGATAGTAGTGGTTTACGAACCCCACGTCCACCTCTCCGCGGGACACCGCGTCGACTATTGGGGTGTTCTTAGGGTACACCCTGGGGTTGTTGGACTGGATTCCCTCCAGCCATCCTCGGGTCTCGTCTTCCCCTAATGTGGTCCGCATGGCTGTCACAAAGGCCTGGAAAGAGCCGTTGGTGGGAGGCCACCCTATCCGCCCATTCCATTTGGGGTCAGTGAACTCCAGGATAGAGGCAGGCAGATCGTCGGAGCTGATGACATCAGGGTTGTACACTACCACGCGGGCCCGTCCTGATATGCCCACCCATTTGCCTTCACGGGAGCGGAACTCCTGGTCAACCCTGTCCAGGATTCCGCTGGGCAACGCGATGAACAGATCGGACATGTTCCCCAGCAGCCCGGGGTCGGTGGCGAAGAAGACGTCTGCAGGACTGTTGTCGCCCTCTTCCTGTATTGTCGCGGCCAACCCGGAGTTGGAGCCGTATTTCACTCCAACCTCAATGCCCGTGGCGTCTTCAAACTGCTGGATGATGGGGCCGATGAGTGTCTCCTCCCGGGCCGAGTAGATGGTCAACGAACCACCCGTCGCCTCCGATATGGCTCTTTGGACGCCCAAGTCGACTGCGGTCCTGATGGCGACCTCCATCTGTTCGGAGGTCACTCCCTCCGGAATGGCGATTTTGGTAACTGCTGTGTTTATCAGGCTTTGGACTTCTTCCGCAGTCAGTCCCTGTGGTAAAGCAATCTCAGAGACGGCTGTGTTAATCATCTCTCTGACATCCTCCGACGTAAGGCCTTCTGGGATTTGCAGGTCTCCTATCGCTTGCTCCACTACATCTTGGATGGAGGAGGTCAAGGCGTTGAAGTCAACCGGAGTCGGAGTTGGCTGAGGAGTGGGTGTGGGAGCCGAGCCGCCGCACGAGAGTAGAAACAGCGCAAGGAGAAGGACTGGAGCAAGTAAAAGCGCCCCCATCCGCATCCGAAGGCGTTCTCGTTTACTCTCGTTGGCTCCCTTGACCGTAGGAGTGGCTGTTGACACAGTATCCTCCTTGCCATGCCCTGATTTAATGAAGATATATACACTAAAAAACTTAGTATGTCAACCCTAATTATCTGCAATAGTCTATACAATTATCCGTGATATATTGCCTCCTGCTCTCTATAGCACGTAGGCAGGGAACCGGTTACAGCACGGGCCGTCCGTTGACAATCTGTTTCAGCGAGACTTAGACTTCCCGTAAATCAGTTCGGCATCAGCAAGAATCCGCACCCGAACTTTTCTGCGATACCGGGTTAGAGTGAGGGTCGGCGACATGCCAGACCATAACATCGCCCAGATGGCCCACCTCATGCGCAGGGCCGGGTTTGGAGCCGCCCGCGAAGAACTGGAAGAGCGAGCGGCCAAAGGGTACGAGCAGACGGTCGAAGAGCTGCTGGACCCTGACCGGTACGGGGCGCCGCGCATCGACCCTGGCATCCTCTTCCGTACCTTTCCCTACATAGAAAGCGGCGTCGCCGACCGGGGCAGCACACGCCATATCTGGTATCTGATCAACAACCCCCGGCCCCTTGAAGAAAAGATCGCCCTCTTTTGGCACACGGTGTTCGCCACCGGCACGGTCAAGATAGACAACCCGCTGGAGACTGCGCGCCAACTGGACATGTTCCGCACGTTTGGCCTGGGAAGTTACCGCGATCTGCTCGTCGAGTTGGCCAGAGACCCGGCGATGATCTACTGGCTGGACAACTACACCAACCACAAGAACAGACCCAACGAGAACTGGGGAAGGGAACTGCTGGAGCTCTTCTCCATGGGACAGGGCAACTACACCGAGATGGATGTCTTTGAGTGCGCCCGGGCCTTCACAGGTTGGGGCATAGCCCCTAAACCACCCGACAACGTAGGCCTTGGTCGATTTACATGGGACTTCCAGTACATGCCTGAGGACCACGATGACAGCGAGAAGACGTTTTTGGGGCATGTCGGCAGGTTCAACGGTGAAGACGTCATCGACATCATTGTGCGCCAGCCAGCCACTGCACGCTTCATTGCCAGGCATATGTACAACTTCTTCGTGGCCGACGAGGTGCAGGTGCCCTCATGGCTCCACACACCGCCGCGCGACCCGGTTGCCGTCAATCTCATCGCCGACGCCTTCATGTCCTCAGGCTACGACATTCGATCGACTCTAAGGATGGTGTTCAACTCCGACTTTTTCAAAGAGGCCAGGTTCCAAAGGGTGAAGAGCCCTGCAGAGTTGGTGGCGGGCATCTGCCGACTGGTGGGGGACTTCAAGTATCCGAGGCCCGACTTAGAGCAATTGGGAGTTGAATGCGCGTTTATGGGACAAGCCCTGAGCGATCCGCCCAGCGTGGAGGGTTGGCACTATGGAGCCGAATGGATAGACGCGGGCTCGCTGGTCAAGCGCATCACTTACGCCAGTGAAGTCGTGTCCAGCCTTGAATATCCCGGGGTCCAGGCCATCGTCAACAATATCAAACAAAAAGGGAACCTCAGTTCGCATGAGCTTGTGGACGCCTGCCTGGACTTGCTGGGTTCTGTGGAGGTCTACCCCGAAACTCGGGACGAGCTTCTTGGCTTGGCCGAGCTTGGGGGCGGCTTGCGATGGGATACGGAAGAATCGACCCAGGAGTCCACACGGAGAGTGGCGGACATGCTGGCGGTCATCGTTTCCACCAGGGAGTACCAGCTCTGCTAGGCCGTTAGCTGCTTGCTGGCGGCTGGCGCTGTCACATTGCTGGGACAGAGATTCTAGGGGTGAGCCATGCGTACGTTATATGTGCGTGACCGTGTATATAACTATGACCACTGCATTGCGGGCGGGCCGAGGACCGGGGGCGGCTTCCTCCATCCATCGGACTTCGCTATAGGTTCCGGAGACACCGTCTATCTCTTGAGTAAAGGCATCGACTATATCCCGGCTATGGGAATAACCAAGTGCGGGCTGGACGGTGAGTTCTTCTGGCATGAACGCGGCCCAGCCTTTTCAGATCGCGTCGGTCCGCTGCCCAGCTCAGTTGCCGTCGACAGCCAGGAGAACGTGTACGTGTCTGATGAGTACACCAACCGGATTGGCGTCTATGCGCCGGACGGGACCCATCTGGGAGAGTGGGGCGCGCCCCAGACCGAGGACCGTGTGATGCCCGGCCTGAGCTTGAACATTTGGAGCATGACCTTCAACCCTTACCTCAAAAAGGTCGGGGCCATAGACACCTCGGGGGACGGCGAACTAAACGGTCCTGTCGGCCTTGCCTTCGATAGAGACGACAGGCTGTACGTATCGGACAGCCACAACCATCGGATTCAGATATTCACCAAGGACGGCGGCTTCCTGGGCAAGTGGGGAAGCTACGGCAGCGGCGAGGGAGAGTTCAACCTTCCATGGGGCCTCGCCTTTGACAATGAAGGCGACGTGCTCGTGGCCGATTGGGGCAACTCCAGGGTCCAGAAGTTCTCTCCCGACGGCAGGTTCCTGGGCGCCGTCTACACTGCGGGAGAGGAGAAACTGGGGCGCCCATCCGATGTAGCTGTGGACAAGGACGGCGACATATACGTCTCCGATTGGGAGAACAACCGGCTCAACGTCTACGACAGAGAGTACGACTTCATGTTCTCCCTGTACGGAGACGCGGACGACATAAGCCCCTGGGTTGAGAACGCCCTGAAGTCAAGACCCGACCTGGTCAAGGCCCTCCGTAGGGCGGACTCGCCCAGAGTCAAGAAGTTCAAGCGGCCAGTCGCCGTCAACGTAGACAACGAGGGTCGAATAATCGTGCTCGAATCGGCGGCCTACCGGTTCCAGATATACGTCAAGGAACAGAACTGGGTGGAGCCTCCGTTCAACCTTTAGTACGCTGGGAACCCGGTTTCCACTACGCTCTCAGGTTGGCGTCGTTTTACTCAAAGGCCAACGTAGCGTAACGCATGAAGATTGTACCCACCGGCTCGGCAAAGGGGGCGTTGCAGACCAGGACGGCGATTACATGCGTGTTGCCCGGAGTAGCTGACTGCTCGACCAAAGCCCGTTGGGGAACGTTGTTGCCGGAAATTATCCACTTCTCCCGGTCGATTTCGCCGTCGATGTAGATTTCTCCGTAGTTGTCGACATTGGTCTCGAACCAGATGCGGCCTCCAGCGATATCCTGGCCTTTGACCTTTTCAGGGACGGTTATGTGGAGTCGGTACCAGGCGAAAGTAAACCCCACAGATATCCGCTCCTGGAAGTCGGCGTCTTGTTCCCACCAGGAATCGTCGTAGTCCGGCAAACGGGCTTCGACTGCCCGCAGTTCCGCTACCAGCCCCTGGTTGGGCTCTCCTGGGACCAGGCCAGGCGCTATTCGCCATCCGGTGGTCCCCAAGACCGCCAGGTCCTCAGGATTCTCCAGGTCCAACGCTACTCTTGGCATTTCCCCTCCATAATATGGGTTCGATGAACCGAATATTCTTTTACTCGCTGAGCAGTTCCAAGAATCGGTCCACGGTCAGCCCCGAAGTGCGTATCAGCCCTCTAAGGGTACCCTTCTTCAACGTTCGATGGTCTGGTATCGAAAGAACGGTAGGCACCCCTTGCTTGCGTAGAATCATGTGACTCGATGCCTGCCGGATCAAACGCCAACCGTCACGCTCGAACGCTTGCACTGCTTCTCGTCCGGAGACGATGGGAAGGGGCGGCATCTACATAGGAGCCTTGACGTAGAGCTCCACCCGTTCCAGGGAGACTCCTCCGTAGGGTAGGCTGTCTTCGTCCCTATCCGCCAGAATGCGCCTAATTTCCTCGACAATCAGGTCACGGGTCTCTGCGTATGGAAGCATAATGAGTGAAGGACCGTGGGCATCATCGGAGTCTTCTTCATCGGCGAACGTCTCCAAGATGAGTTCGGCGGCTTCCCTGATATTGGCTAGGGCCTCTCGTCGGTTGTCTCCCTGGCTGACGCACCCCGGCAGTGCAGGACAGACGACCGAGTAGCCCCCATCGTCTTGGAGAGAGAGTATGACTGTAAACGAACAGGTTTCTGACGACATCTTCGATCCTTGATCTTTTTCTGATGCGAATGGCTCAGAAGATCGGCGATGTGTTTCCAACGAGCATTAAATGCTCCTGTCGCTCTCTTAATTGAGCTGTACAGCTACAAGAGTTTTGGTAGCGGGGGTTGGACTCGAACCAACGACCTTCGGGTTATGAGCCCGACGAGCTGCCACTGCTCCACCCCGCACCGAATCTCGAATGATGGGCGGCGGCTGGCGTCCCTTGGGGAAGGGTCCGCACGCCCGGGTTGATTTGCTGGTTGTTATAGTTGCAGGTTGGTCTGCCTAAAGCTCTTCTAAGCTGCCGGATCCCTTGCATATCTGGCACACGTGGGGAGCGCCTGAGCCGCAATTGCGACAGTTGAATACTCTGCAGGCTCCGGAGCCGTTGCACAGTGGTCGCACTTTGGCACAGTTTACCTCCCATGCGAATTGGAGGTACCGAGAACAGGGTCGTTATGGCAACCGCCTGACCTCCTCCCCCTCAGGGAGAAGGTTGGGGTGAGGGTTGCGATAGGTATGGAGTTCTTAGCGTGGGTTAAGCCCTCGGCTGATTAGTACCGGTAAGCTTAACGGGTTGCCCCGCTTCCACTGCCGGCCTATCAAGCAGATAGTCTCTCTGCAGCCTTACTTCCGACTAGTAGTCGGAATGGGAGGCCTAATCTTGGGGAGCGCTTCGCGCTTAGATGCCTTCAGCGCTTATCGACACTGGACGTGGCTACCCAGCAGTGCTCCTGGCGGAACAACTGGCACACCATAGGTCCCTCCCTCCCGGTCCTCTCGTAC
>DAOUJI010000003.1:0-2197 GCA_034422875.1 Dehalococcoidia bacterium
CGGGCACCACCCAGTACCCGTATACGGCCGACGGTTCATTCATCAGACCTGCCGACGAGCCGTTCCTTGACGTGATGCCCCTGCTCGGTTTCATGACGGCTTGCAGCGACACCATACGCCTGGGCACCACCGTAATCATCGTGCCCTACAGAGACCCGGTTGTGCAGGCCAAGATGTTCTCCTCTCTCGACGTGCTGAGCGGCGGCAGAATCATCTGCGGCGTGGGAGTAGGATGGCTGGAGAAGGAGTTCGAGACCCTGAATGTTCCCTACGCGGAGCGCGGTCCAATGACTGATGAGTACATCGAGGTCTTTCAGGCTTTGTGGACCCAGGAGGACCCCGTCTACAATGGCAAGTTCGTCCAGATAGACGGCGTCAAGTTTACCCCGAAGCCCGTGCAGTCGCCCCTGCCGATTTGGGTAGGAGGGCACACCCGGCGGGCCCTAAGGCGGACGGCCAAATACGGCCATTGCTGGCATCCCACCAGGCAGACGCCGGACTTCGTGGCCAAGAACCTTCCTTACCTGTATGAGCAAACGGAGTTGGCCGGCCGAGACCCCGCCGAGATAACCATATCATTGAAACGAAGCTTACACTTCACCGACATAGGGCTGGGAGAGCAGGGCTCGGTCAGAAGCGGCGGGGCGATGATAGCCGAGACCGCGCAGGTCCTTGACGACATCCGCTATTGCCATGAGTTGGGAATCCACCAACTGACATACGACTTCCGGGTGTCCACAATGGAAGACAGCATCAGGGTCATGGAGCACCTGGCGGAAACGTGCCTTCCGGTGGCGGAGGGCCTGGAATAATCCGTCTATAAGCGGCTGCGGCTCCTGGCGTTACAGTTCCGGCTCTGAGATGGGGACCTCGTACTGTTTCCTGATATCGTCTATGTAGACCCGGTGGTAGTCTCCATAGTGGCCGTTCTCGGAGTTTCCGGTCAGTTGTTCGGCCCACATGTATTGGACGTCCCGCCATTGTATGGGGAAGTGGGGCTCCTCAAAGAACCTGACCACCGCTTCCGATGGGCTGTCGGCGTCTACGTACCCCAACATCTGGAAATTGTCGTAGGGATTGCCGTTCTCCGACAGGAACCGCCCCTTCATGGCCGCAAGCACGATGTATAGGCCCAAGCTAACCTCCAACCGGCTTCAATGTGTCCTAGGTCAGCGGCTCCGCAAAACTGATTTCATGGCCGTCCGGGTCTGTGATGTGGAAGTAACGTTCGCCCCAGGGAGCGTCTCGAGGCCTATCGGGCTGCAATCCCCGTTCCTCCAACAGTGAGTGAATCTCGTCCACCCCATCGACCCTTATGATGAACCGGCCCCACCAATGGGCCGTATGAGACGGTGATAGGACCAGGTTAAGGAACTCGAAATCCCCTACAAAGTACGAGGTGAAGCTGGCCTCCCTGCCGCCGTACTTCATTTCCAGGCCCAGCTTGTCGTAAAACTCGACCGCCCTCGCCATATCGCTGACGGCCAGGGTCACAGCGCTGAAGTGTTGTATGGTCATTTTTAGGTCTCTATGGCCCGTATCGACAACCTCTTTGGGACGAGGTTGGGAATCGATGATAGCAGACCCGGCTAACGCAGACCAAGGCTAGAGAGCGGAGCGAGCCTGGGAGGCCAGTCTGCCCGTCCACATCTTCACCAGGGTGTTGGACCTGGCGGCGGGGAGCGATGCGGCCATGACTGAATAGACCCAGCGTCGGCTGACCTTTGTTGTGACCTCCGGATTGAGCCAGTCCGGGTTTTGGGCCAGCTTTCCCAGGGTGGCTATGCCGATTATAACGGGCCACAACGCGGCCAGCCTGAGGCGCAGCGAGCCCCTAGGTATGGCCAGGATATAGTCAACAGCCACCTCGTAGTGCCCCAAAGCCCGTTCGATGCCCCATGTGAGGGCGGGCCTTGCAGCCGGAGCCGCTGAGGGGTCCAGCAAGTCGTCCGGCTTGAGTCCCAGTTGCGAGAGCCGCGCCTCCGGCAGGTAGCACCGCCCGATGCGGAGGTCCCTCGGTATATCCCGCAGCACGTTGGTGAGTTGCAAGGCCTTGCCGAACCTGACTCCGGCCTTGGACATCGCCTCCAGATCCCATTTCGTTAGCGCAGGAGTATGGGCCGCCGTGATTGCCGTCCAGAACTCGCCCACGCACCCTGCAACGTGGTAAGTGTATTGGTCCAGGTCATCGTCTGTC
>DAOUJI010000004.1:0-30707 GCA_034422875.1 Dehalococcoidia bacterium
TGTAACCGGACGACACGGACGTGTAGGTGCCCGTCGGTGCCCGGGACCGACCCGATCTATTGTCACCCCAGCAGGTAAGCGTGCCGTCGGTCGCGAGCGCGCACGAGTGTTGGTGGTTGCTCGTGATGGCTGTGTAGGTGCCCGAGGGTGCGTCGGTCTGCCCCTGTTCATTGACGCCCCAGCAGACGAGGGTGTCGTCGGGCGCGATGGCGCAGGTGTGAACATCTCCGCCGGCGATGGCCTTGTAGGTACCCGCCGGAGGAGACACCGACGGGGGATATCCCCAGCATGCGAGCGTGCCGTCAGTGGCTATCGCACAAACATGCTCCCAGCCGACGGTCAAGGCCGTGTAGGCGCCATCAGGCGGGACGGCTTGGCCGAAGGCGTCGTATCCCCAACATGCGAGAGTGTCGTCGCTGGCGATCGCGCACGATGTCCGGCCGTGCGCCTCGATCGCTTTGAAGGTGCCCTCGGGTGCGTCTGTCTGTCCGAAGGAGTTGTCTCCCCAGCACGCGATGGCGCCATTGAGCCTGATCGCGCAGGCGTGGATGGAGCCGGTGGTGACAGCGACGAAAGCGCCCTTCGGCGCGGCGGCCGTCCCATTTTGGATGTCGCCCCAACAGGCGATCGTGCCGTCGCCACGCAAACCGCACGTGAACGCGGAGCGCTTGGACAACGCCGTGAAGCCGCGGCTGCCAACCGCGGCGCCCGTGGGAGTCGCCGCGAGAACGACTTGATCATCGGCCGCGTCGCCAATCCACATCGTGTTTCCGTTCGACCAGATCCCCCACGGGGTGCCTATTTGTAAGGCGTCGAGGTTGTCCAGGTCTCTATTGGGATCCCGGGCGCCGCCGTCGAGTTCATACGCGTACACCTTGTCATCTTTGGCGTCGACGACCCACATGGTGACGCCGTCAGACCAGATGCCCCGGGCGTGATTGTTGCCTGCCGCTCCGAGCGTGTCGATTTCCTTGGCGGTGTCCCGTGCTCCGCCGTCGAGATCGTAGGCGTAGATTCTCGCGTCCTCAGCGTCAGCCACCCATATTGTGGTCCCATCGGACCAGATGCCCTGGGTGTTGCTGTTGTCCGTGTCGCTCATGCTGTCGATATCTTTGGCTGCGTCACGTTCCCCGGTGGCCAATACGAACGCATAGAGAACATCGTGGCCATCGGCCACCCACATGGTGGCGCCGTCGGACCAGAGTCCCCTGGGCGAACCGATTCCCGCGAAACTCAAGCCGTCGAAGTCTTTAGTCGGGACGCGCTCCCCGGTGACAAGGTCATAGCTGAAGACCTTGTCCGCCTTTGTGTCGGCCACCCATAAGGTCGTGCCATCCGACCACATCCCCCGGCTGGCGTAGTTCGCCGCATCCAGCACGATCCTCGACCACCCCGGATTGGTGTCGGGCGCCGGTTCGGGCGCTGCCGGAACATTCACCTGCCGGTAGTCGGACCACGGACTGAGTCCGTGGCTGTTGCGGGCCTTGACTCGATAGGCATACCCCGTCGACACCGCGACCGTTGTGTCGGTATAGCTCGTATCGGCGGTGCCCGTGTCATCCTCGATCACGTGGAACGCATCTGCTGCGTCGGTGAGCTGATTGCGGCGCAGTATCTGATAGCCCGTAATGGACGCATCCCCGGGATCAGCCCAGGACAGGGTGACCGAGTCATGGGATACAGCAATCACCTCAGGCCGCGCCGGAGTGGCTGGGGTGAGGACAGGCGCCGCCGGGGTGTTGGCCCGAACGACTCTCGACCACCCGCTCAGTCCGTGGGCGTTGCGGGCCTTCACCCGATAGAAGTACTTGGTCTCCGGCGTCACCGTCGTGTCCTCGTAGCTCGTGTCCGAACTGCCCGTGTCGTTTTCGATGACAAAAAATATGCCCCGATCATGGATCGCAGGGTTGCGTCTCATCACTTGGTAGCCCGTGATGCTGGAGTCCGCTGGGTCGGTCCAGGTAAAGGACACCGAATCGTGTGAGACGGAGGCCAGCGTGGGACGGGCGGGCGTCGCCGGGGGACTGCTCCCCTGGGTCAAAGCCGGCTGCGACACGGCCAGCATCAGGGCGACCAGGACCGTCGCAATTACTGCGCTCCTAAACCACAGTTTGCGGAGCCCCCAAACTGCCCATAGTCCCTTAAACATATAAGCCTCCCGCCGAGAGCTGCCTGGGCCTGAGACGTGCCGTTTCATCGTCCTTGACGGTTACTGCCGCCACGGCGCCGGGCGTGCCGAAGCTGCTACGGTCCATGCGCCGCACAGCGTCTAGTTGGAGGGGCATGTGATCTCCTCTATGAACACGCTGTATGTCCCCGTTGAACCCTGTCCTTCGACTCCGATCGCGTAATCTCCTTCCCCGCCTGTGCTGACCTTCACTTTGATCAGCGAGTTGTTGCCCTGGCCGCTGTCGTCGTCACAGTAGTAGTTGCAGGTGAGCTTGGTGGTGTTGGGTTGGTCGGCCGGCCTCACCATGTTGCACACCTTATCGACGCGGTTCAGGCGCTCGAAGTTCGACGGGTTGATGTAGGTCTCGTCGTAGTACTCCACGGTTTTCTCGTTGGCAGGCACCCCTACGAACGCGAGGGTGTCCGGGTCGTAGAATCGCTTGTGGTAGTAGTCGTAGAAGTTCATCACCTTGACCTTGGGGTCATGCAGCGTGCCGCCGTCGTGAGCCGAGTCTGAATGATCGCCCTTGACGCGGATCGCGTAGCACTTGCCCGCTTCGAACGTTGCCATGTACCAGTCGCTATCTCTGGCATCGCCGATGGCGCCGGTCATGGCTGTGGTGTCGTCGATCTTGATGCGCCCGCTATTCCACTGGCTGGTGAAGTCCCCGAACGCCTGCTCCGACGTGATTTCCGATGCCCGCACCGTGTAGGTGCCCGTGTTGCTGCCGTCAGAGATCACCTTGACCAAGTATGTGCCAGTCGTCACCACGTCGAACTCGGACCGCGCGCCGCTGTCCGGACCGCTTCCGATATTGACGACGTTGTTGATGGTGGTGTTGTTGGGTGTCTTTGTTCCAAACCCGTTGACGCGTTCAAAGCTGGTGTCAACTGTGTTCTCCAACGTTCGTACCATCAGTTCCACATCTCCGGCGTACGTGCCGCCGCGAGCGAAGTCCCGAGGGCCGTCACCCACGACGTCGATCCGGTACCGTTTCCCCGCGTCGAGGTTGATCTTGAATGCGTCCACGTCGGAAGCGGCGCCCAGATTACCCTCGGCGCCGTAGTCTCCGACGACGACCCAAGCCGTGGTCGTGTTGTCGCTGGCGAAGTCCTCGTCCTCAGGCTCGGAGGTGCTCTTGGCCGGGGACTGTTGCTGCTGCTGCTGCAACTGGGAGGTCGGAGGGTCGGACTGCCCGCCCACCTGGACCAGCGATACGACGGGGTCGGTGGCCGCGCTGGTCAATGTCTCCGAGTACCCGTCGTCATCGGTGAACGACACCATCACCTTGACGGAGCTTCCTTGGTCGTCCGACGTCAGGGTGTAGGATTGCCCGGTGGCCCCGGAGATGTCCGAGTCCGCGTTGCCGTCATTGCGCATCCAGTGGTAGGTGTACTGCACGCCTGTAAGCCCGTTCGCGTCGCTGATCCCGGACGTGTCCGCACTCAGCGTCTCTCCCACCTGCACCGTGCCCGTGATGGTGGGTTGACCGGTGGCCGCGCTGTTGGCAGGCCTGGCCACCGTGTCAGTGACGGCGCTCGTCAGTGATTCAGAGTACCCGTCGTCGTCGGTGAAGCTCACCAGTACCTTGACGGTGTTTCCCTGGTCGTCGTCACTGAGGGCGTGGGTCTGTCCGGTGGCGCCGGAGATGTCCGTGTCCGCGTTGCCGTCATTGCGCATCCAGTGGTAGGTGTACTGCACGCCTGTAAGCCCGTTCGCGTCGCTGATCCCGGACGTGTCCGCACTCAGCGTCTCTCCCACCTGCGCTGTGCCCGTGATGGTGGGTTGACCGGTGGCCACGCTGTTGGCCGGCCTCGTCACTGTCCCAGTCGCGGCGCTCGTTAGTGATTCCGAGTACCCGTCGTCATCGGTGAAGCTCACCCTCACCTTCACGCTGTTCCCCTGGTCGTCGTCGCTGAGAGTGTAGGTCTGTCCGGTGGCGCCGGTGATGTCCGTGTCCGTGGCGCCGTCATTGCGCACCCACTGGTAGGTGTACTGGACACCTGTAAGCCCGTTCGCGTCGTTGATCCCCGACGTATCCGCACTCAGGGTCTCTCCCACTTGTGATGTGCCCATGATGGTTGGGAGGCCGGTCGGTGCAGCGTTGGGCGGCGTGGGATCCGCCGGAGTGGTTGCTTTCGCGACTCTCGACCACCCGCTCAGCCCGTGGGTGTTGCGGGCCTTCACCCGGTAGAAGTACTTGGTCTCCGGCTCCACGTCCGTGTCCTTGTAGCTCGTGTCCGAACTGCCGGTGTCGTCCTCGATGACATCAAACACGCCTCGGTCGTGGACCGCAGGGTTGCGTCTGAGCACCTGGTAGCCCGTGATGGTCGAGTCTCCGGGGTCGGTCCAGGTAAAGGACACCGAATCGTGTGAGACGGAGTCCAGCGTGGGACGGGCGGGAGTCGCCGGGGGACTGCTCCCCTGGGTCAAAGCCGGCTGCGACACTGCCAGCATCAGGGCGACCAGGACGGTCGCAATTACTGTGCTCCTAAACCACAGTTTGCGGAGCCCGCAAACTGCCCATAGTCCCTTAAACATGTAAGCCTCCCGCCGAGAGCTGCCCAGGCCTGAAACCTGCCGTTTCCCCAACGCCGGGTGGGTGGCCATCACACTATACAGGGCGCGTGTGAGTTATCTGTTATTAACTCGGCGTTTTTCGCGTAAACGATGTGAAGTTTGTGTTAAGTGAAAAGAATTGCCCCTGATTGGCTGAATTACGACCCATACGGCAGCGTGCGACGTGACAGGAGCGACGGGTCTTCGAAAGTCCTGTGGAGGTTGGAGATCGGTCTAGAAAGACTACCTGGCGGGAGACGGTCAGGACCTGCGGCGGCGGTCCAGGCGAAGCGAGGTCGGGGATGCAAGCTCATCGCCTTAAGCGACTTCTGCCACAAGCCGGGCGCTGACCACCAGGGCGCCACTAAGTGCACGCTGAGGGTCGCATCAATGCTATTGGTATGGGCCCAGGTCGGACCCTGCCCGCGGGTTGGGCAGCAGCCCGCCCGCCCGCCCGTTTGTTTTACGTTCCGGGGCTTTGCCTAGAGTTCGGGAACAAATGCAAGTCGAGTTTCGTCGAAATGAGTGTCCGACGTTATACTCATTCCCGAGGCGAAACCGATGAAGACAAAATTCAAGACAGCGCTGTATTTCGGGACAGCTATTTGGATTATGCTGCTCGCTGCCGCAGCTTGCCAGAGCGAGTCAGGGCCGTCCAACGCGACGTTGGAAGTGACGTCTGGGCGCGATCCCAATGCGTCGATAAGCGGCACGGTCACCTACCGGGAACGGTTGACCCTTACTCCAGGAGCGACCTTGGTGGTAGAGTTGCGGGACGTATCCTACGCAGACGCCCACGCACCGCTCATCGCTCGTCAGACCATCTCCGACCCTGGTCAGGTCCCTATCAAGTTCAAAGTTGGATATAACCGCGAGGATATTGACCCCAGGAACATATACTCGATAAGCGCCCGAATCATCGAGTCCGATGACCGCCTTGCCTTCACGAACGACACTGCCTATGACGTGATCACCCGCGGAGCTCCCGACAAGGTGGACATGCTCCTGATACTGGTGGAACCGCCGCCCGATTTGGCTGCGGACATCTCTGATTGGCGGACATGGGTGGAGACTCCGGTCTCGGTGGTTTGGGCCAACCTTATCCCTAATGAGCCCGAGCCCTTGCTGCGCGTGGCCTACCTCCAGTCCACTATAGAAGGCTGCGCCCGTCCCGGCAGCCAGGAATTGAAGCTGGACGGCTACCGCATAATCGCCACGGTGACTCTGATGCAGCCGCCTGCCACCCCCTGGGCGATTGCCTGCCATGACCAGGTGGTTGAACTCGACACGGTGATTCCCGTTGGAGCGGCGCTCGAACCAGGCCAGACCTACCGGGTGACGGTAAACGACCTGACCACCGCTACCTTCGCGCTGCCGGACCCCGACCTCCCGCACACGTTCATCGCAGAGTCACCCATCGAAAGTGTTGATGTCCGCATCTTGGAGATCGACCCGCCCCAATACATGTTGAGTGTCGTCTCGGGAATGCCCAGGGGCAGCGGATGCTCCCAGTTCAACGGGTACGAAATCCGCGGAAAAGAGTCCAACAGGATAGACGTCGTTGTAACACACCATCAGGTTGCCGACCCGGAGATTGTCTGCACCGCCGACTACCCCATAGTGGAAACTCAAGTCCCTCTAGGCTCGGATTTTGAGCCGGGAGTGGAATACACGGTCAGCGTGAACTCCGACGAAACAACGTCGTTCGTAGCCCAGTAGCCTGGAGCGATGGGGCCGAGATGCCTCTACTACCGCGATATGGGCGTCCGGCAGTGTCCTTTCTTATAATGGCCTTTCTTATAATGGAATGTAGGAACACACAGGTTCCTGATAATTGACGCGAGGATGCAATTGGCCGCCCAGGAAACAATATTAGTCACCGGAGCGACGGGGTACATCGGCGGGAGGTTAGTTCCCCGGTTGTTGCAGGAAGGACGGCGGGTCCGTGTCATGGTCCGCAGCCGACCCCGGGCATTGGGACGTCCCTGGTCCGGCCAGGTCGAGGTGGCTGTAGGTGACGTTCTCAACCCTCAGAGCCTGTCGGAAGCGCTGGCAGGTGTGGACTGCGCCTACTATCTGATTCACAGCATGTCCAGCGGCCCGGACTTCCACGAACGGGACATCCAGGCTGCCCGCACTTTTGGTCAGGCCGCAAGAGAAGCGGGCGTAAACCGAATCATCTACCTGGGCGGACTGGGAGACCCTAACGCCAATCTGTCTCGGCACCTGCGTTCCCGGCAGGAAACCGGACTGGCATTGAGGGAGAGCGGCGTCCCCGTCACCGAATTCCGTGCTGCGGTAATCGTTGGAACAGGCAGCATCTCCTTCGAGATGATCCGGCATCTAGTCGAGCGGCTGCCCGTCATGGTCTGCCCCAAATGGATTTACTCCCGCATCCAGCCCATATCCGTCGACGATCTTCTTGAATACCTGGTGTCGGCCCTAGATACCCCGGAAAGCTTGGGGCGCACAGTCGAAATCGGTGGTAAAGACGTCATCACTTATCGGGGGATGATGCTGGGCTATGCGAAAGCAAGAGGTCTCAGAAGGCTGTTGTTGCCCGTCCCGGTCTTGACTCCCCGACTGTCGTCTTACTGGGTGCATTGGGTGACTCCCATCCCTGCAAGTATCAGCGGAGCATTGATCGAAGGGCTTCGCAACGACGTGGTCGTAACCAACGATGCTGCGGGCGCCCTCTTCCCCCACATCGAACCCCGGGACTATGACTCGTCCATAGGCAGCGTCATTGAAGACCTTAACGATGGAAGGATAGACACCTCCTGGAGTGACGCGGCAGGCGCGTCCTCCAGGCCAGAGAGGCCGGTCCGCTTGGAGTCCCGGCACGGGATGATAATCGAACGGCGGCGGCGGACTGTTGCAGCATCCGCCCGGGATGTCTACAGGGTGTTCACTGGCATCGGGGCAGCCCGAGGATGGTACTTCGCTAGTTGGACGTGGAGACTGCGCGGAATGCTGGACCGTATCCTGGGCGGCGCCGGGCTACGCAGGGGGCGGCGGCATCCCGACGACCTGCGCATTGGAGACGCCCTGGATTTCTGGAGGGTGGAGGACCTGAAACCGGACCGGTTGGTCCGTCTAAGGGCTGAGATGAAGCTTCCCGGAAGAGCATGGCTCCAATACGAGGTTTGGGAAGCTCAGGATGGCACGACCCAGTTGGAGCAGACAGCGGCGTTCATACCGAAAGGCTTGCCCGGCCTCGCCTATTGGTACGGCTTGTATCCCTTTCACTCCTGGATTTTCAGCGGGCTGGTCAAGGCCATCGCCCGTAGGGCGGAACGAGCTACAGAATCCCCGTGAAGATGACAGGCTCCACCCTGTCGTTCTAACGGGTAGTTGCATCATAATTCGGTGGCCGGTCACTGCATTAACTAATGCGGCTCGGGGCCAACCTGAATCTCCATTGTATTATTGTGTAAAATGCACTGAGTCGATGATGCCATAAGCTCCAGGAGGCGGTTTGGCGGCTGCGTCATCTCAGAATCCACGCTTTGAGGTTCACGAGAACCCTCCCTTCCTCACGTCTCTGGGGCTCGCTGCCCAGTTCAGCCTCATGGCCACGGCGACCCTGCTGGTGACGCCTGTCATCGTGGCCTCCGAATCGGGCATGGACGACTCATATCTGGTGTGGATGGTCTTTGCTTCCCTGGTGGTCGTCGGAGTTTCCACACTTGTCCAGGTGCGGGGGGTCGGCCCCATTGGAGCCGGGGCAGTTCTGCCCATGTTCACGGCGGCTGTTTCCATTCCCTTCTGCATTACAGCAGTACAGGATGGGGGACCGGCCACATTGACCACTCTGGTGCTGGTGGCTGCGGTGGCCCAGCTAGTCATTTCGAAGTGGCTCTTCATCCTGAGGCGCATCGTCACCCCGACCGTCGGCGGCACGGTGATAATGATTCTGTCAATCACGCTGGCGTCCGTCGTGTTCGACTTGCTGGACAAGGCCTCTACGGAGGAGCCGACTAAGGCGACGTTGACTGCCCTGGTGACGCTGGTCGTAGTGGCAGCTCTCACACTTCGTGGCGCGGCGTTGTTGCGTCTCTGGGGGCCTGTGATCGGCATAGTCGTAGGCTCAGCGGTGGCTGCGGGGTTGGGTGTCTTCGACGTCGACAGGATTCTGGATGCTTCATGGGTGGGACTGCCGGGGTCGGCGCCAGGGTTGAGCTTCGAGTTCGGCTTGCCGTTCTGGACGCTTCTCCCCTCGTTTCTGTTCCTGGGAGTGATTTTCTCAATTCAGGCTAACGGGGAATCCATCGCCTCACAGCGAGTCTCATGGCGCGAAACCCGAGCAGTCGATTTCCGGCAAGTGCAGGGGACCCTCGCAGGGGGAGGGATTAGCAATCTCATGGCGGGGCTGGCTGGCGCCGTCCCCAACATCATCAACGCCGGCATCGTGTCCTTCACTCAGACCACCGGAGTCGCTTCCCGCAGCGTCGGTTACTTCGTTGGATTCATCTTCATTGCGTTAGCGTTTCTGCCCAAAGTGTCTGCCTTGTTCAGCTCCATTCCTGGCCCGGTCATGACTGGATACCTGCTCCTGGTGACCGGAACTCTGTTCGTGGACGGCGCTCGGACGGTCATACAGACCGAACAGAACAGGGAAAAGGTCATAGTCGCCGGCATCTGCTTCTGGATTGGAGCCGCTTTTCAGTTTGGGCTGTTCGCATTGCCTGACATCGGGCCCGTATGGGCAGGGTTGTTCAAGAGCGGAATAACCACAGGTGGGTTTGCCGCAATAGCGATGGTCCTCTACCTTGAGTTCACTAACCCACGCCGGATGCGCTTCCAGTCCCAGCTTCATATCGACGTATTGCCGCAACTCAACGAGTTTCTCAACAAGTTCGCTGACCGCAGGGGATGGGACACGGCCATGAAAGAACGGTTGAGCGCCGTTGCGGAGGAAACTCTTCTAACCCTGGCGCCGCTCGACCTGGAAGGGCTGTTGGAAGACAAAGATGAAGAGGAAACAGAGGAAACCCCTGAAGAGATGCGGCGGTTGGTCGTAGTGGCGTCCAGCGAAGGTCCGGTGGCGGACTTGGAGTTCATCGGCGGAGCTGGAAACGAGGCCAACATCGAGGACCGTATCAGGCAGCTTCAGCAGCACGACTCCGAAACGCCGGTGGAAAACGAAATGTCGTTGAGGTTGCTTCGGAGCTATGCCCAGTCTGTGCGACACCAGCAGTTCCACGACACCGACATTATTACCGTTCGCGTGACTCATCCCGGGACTCGGTAAGTCCTCTTGGATGGTAAGGGCAAAGCGTGATCGACCGGCCAACTGACTCCTCCGCCCGAACAGCAGGAGCGCTTCTGCTGCTTGCGGCGGCGGCCACCGTCGTGTCGGTTGTCGCCCGCCTTTCCGCGGACGCTGACCAAGACACGTTGGCGGAATCCCTGGCCGCCATCGCCGACAGCAGGTGGGCTTATGGGACCGGAGGCGCGGCAAGGTTGGTCTCAGGCGTCACGCTGTTGGCGGCGGGCTGGTTCCTGTTGCGGACCTGGATTATTCGAGAGCGGCTGGCGACGCCCCTTGTTCCGGCCCTGTTGGGCGTGTCGGGAGTTGTGACCGGCGTGTCCGGTGTGTTCGCCGTCGTGCTGGCGGCGTCGGCGCTGGAGGCGCCGGGGGCTGTCATATCAGGGTCGAACGAGACGATACACTACCTCCGATGGGTTACCGGAAAGATCGGATTCACCTTTGCGGGGCTGGGCCTGATCGGCGCCGCTCTCTATCAGTGGAAGGCTGGCGGCGGCTTGAGGTACATATCGCCTGCGTCGGCCATAATCGGCATCGCGATGCTGTTCATCTGGGTGGATGCCGCAACCATTGTTCACCCCATCAGCGGGGCTGCGTTCTTCGTGTGGCTGGCCGTTGTCGGAGTCATGCTTGCGACAGGCCGGGTGGAACGGCGCTTTGTCGAGATGTCCGCCTCTCCTTCTTCCAACTAGCTGACTGGCTTGTCACGTCGGCCCTAAGTGAACATAACACGGGCATATTTTCGTTGACCCGTAAGCTTCACATTGACTACAATTCGGCCAATCCGCCGAAAGTTACGGCAATCCAAGAAAGTTGCAGGTTCCCATGAAACATCGTCTCGTTGTTTACGTAGTCGCAGTCATAGCTTCCCTGGCGTTGGCGCTTGGTTTGGGGGCCTGTGGCGGCGATCCCGATCCGACGGCCACGCCTGTGCCCACCTCTACGCCGGTCCCCACACCTACGCCACTTCCTACTGACACTCCTGTTCCCACCGCCACGACAGCTCCGACCTCCCCGGCCACCATGGAAACCAAGGAACCTGCCGCCACCGAACCTCCGGCCATGTCCGGCGAGGAGAAGGCGTTGGCCGAATACGCCGCCGAACATGCAAATGGGCCTGGCGCCATCTTCGTAGGTGACCCTATGCAGCTGCTTGGGCCTCCGCCGCACCCAGGCCTGATGTTCGACGTGCCCGAATTCATGTACACTCAGCTGTTCCAGATGGCTTTGATGGGCTCCCCGGAGCTGCGTCTCGAGAGCCACATGTTCATCTATACCAGCGACTACTACCAGGACCTGTTAAAGAAGGCCAGGCTGACCAACCCCACCGAGCTTACAACCTCCGGAGAGGACATTGAGATTCAACACGCCTGTATAATCCGTACCTTGCCCACGTGTGTGATAATTCAAGCCTACTGGGCTCCCAACCTGGCCGCACGGACCAACGGCCAGGTGAAACTGTCGGTGATCTCCTTCCCCGAGCTGGGGGTTGACGGACCGGACACCCTGGACCAGGTGGGCGATGGCACGCTGGACATGGCGAACATATACGCGGGATACGTAGCGGGCGCCCTCCCGCCCATTGAAATCCAGGCCTTGTGGGGCATGTCCACCGATTGGGAAACCTCATATTCGGTTCTTACCGATGTCGCCGAGGACGTGGACCAGATTATTCTTGAAGCCACCGGCGGCAGCCACGTTTTGAACCGCAACTGGTTCGCAGGCGCCGACCAGTGGTTCTTCGGGAATAGGCCGCTTCAGACACTCGATGACTTTAAAGAGGCCAAGATGAGGTCCCACGCGGCCTCTATGTCCGACTTCATTGCAGGGATGGGCGGCGAGCCCGTATTCCTGGGCCCCGGACAGCAGTACGTCGCTTTGGAACTGGACAATATAGACTTTGCCACGACCGGGTCGCTGCTGGCGATACCTGAACGGTTGTACGAAGTGGCTGACTACATGGCTGGGCCGGCAATCGCCTTCGGGTACACAAACAACGTAATCAACAAGGAAGTCTGGGACGAGATTCCTGAGAACTTGCAGCAAATCATCATCGAAGAAGGCGCGAAAGCCGAACTTGAAGCGCTCCGGTTGGCTCCCTTCCATAATCTGGTTCCTGTCCAGGTCAACCAGCAGTTGGGCGTTGAGATCGTTCCCTTCTCCGAAGAGATGGTCGAACATATCCAGACTGTGGTGTTTCCTGAACACGTACTGCCTGGCTGGGTGAAACGCCTTGGATATCCCGGGAAAAACGACGCGACCATCAGTGCGTTCAACGAG
Organism: Dehalococcoidia bacterium; assembly: GCA_034422875.1. Lineage (GTDB taxonomy): Bacteria > Chloroflexota > Dehalococcoidia > Lucifugimonadales > JAGWBF01 > DAOUJI01. Next base: position 12,282 of record DAOUJI010000004.1, read on the forward strand.
AAAGTCAGCCCATACATTGGGATACAGATTAACGAAGACGGGTCTCTAAGCGAGGTTCCCATAACCAAGGGCCCCCGTTCCAGGTGATCGACTAGGGACGTAGTCGTAGGCGGCTGGGCGCTTTAGCCCAGCCGCCTATCTGCGCCCACAGCTTATGGTTCAGGCGGAAAAGACTCAGGAAGCAGGACTTCCATTAGGGGGAGAGTCGGGTTGGCGGCAGTCCTAATCAACCGACGTTTCCATTACCCGACACCGCCTCAGCGACAATGACTTCCACAAGTTCACCAGCCTACACCGGACGAAAAACCCCGGCCTCGTATGCGTTGTTTGGATTCCGGGCGGTCGCCCGGCGAGTCGACCGCCTGTACTTGTTTCTCGGGTACGTCTGCGGTCTTCAGTTGCTGCTTCTGGGTTTTTTCATCACTTACCAGGCGGTAGCCCGGCAATTGGATTGGGTACACGCCCCTGCTGGAGATGCGATGAGCGGCTACGTTCTGGCGATGGCCGCCACTTGGGCTTTTGCCTACACTCTTAGGGCAGACGCCCACGTGCGAATCGACGTACTGCTCCCCAGGATGAGTCCCAGGATCAGGGCTATTTCTGACTGGGTCGCTTTGGCCGGGGTCTGCTTTCTGTCGGTAATCACGTCGTGGAAGCTATGGGACAAGGTAATCGACGACTATCAAAAGGGCGTGGTCGTCAACGATTATCCCTGGATACCGGTGTTCATACCTAAGATTGTGGTGGCCATTGGATTCAGCTTGTTGGTGATCGCCTCCGTACAAATGATGACTTCTATGATTACCGAGAGATGGCTTCCCCGCATTCATAAGGCCATGGGCGGGGACGATCTCGAATGACGCGCAGCCACGCAGTTGGACAGGCCATCCCATTGGGCCCCGGAGGTTAAGGCTTGGTCATTGGCCTTGCATTCGGTTTGATGTCGGCCTTCTTTACGGCGGGCATGTATGTCGCCGGAGCCCTGGGCTGTCTATCCCTCATCATCATGTTCTTTTTCTCCGCGCGGGCTCCGTGGGGCATCATGGACAACATAGCGTGGGACCGGAACACCAACTTCATACTGGTCGCCATTCCTCTATTCATACTGATGGGAGAGTTGATGAACCGGTCGGGAATGGGAGAGCGGATGTACTCCGTCATCTCCCGCTGGATATGGTTCCTGCCCGGAGGGCTGATTCACACCAACATCCTGTCTTGCGCCATATTCGCAGCCTGCTCCGGCTCCAGTGTAGCCACCTCCGCCACCATCAGCCGCACGTCGCTGCCAGCCTTCCGTCAGCGGAATTACTCGGAACGGATGGTGATTGGCTCTCTGGCAGCGGGAGGCACGCTGGGCATCCTGATTCCCCCAAGCATCGGCCTGATTCTCTACGGAGTTCTGGCGGAGGAATCCATCGGGCGCCTCTACATGGCCGGGCTCTTTCCAGGCATCCTGTTGTCATTGTCCTTCATGGTCATGATCGCCGTGACGGCGACCTTCTGGCGAGGCATGGCGCCCAGGGAAAAAGGAGAGAGTTTTACCAGCTGGGAAGGCTGGAAGCTCAGGCTGATTGGGGCGGTGCAATTGCTGCCTGTCGGGGCTTTGATATTCCTGGTGTTGGTGTCCATATACCTGGGATGGGCCGCTCCCAGTGAAGCGGCCGCTTTCGGTGTGACAGGCGCCTTCGTATTGACGATCCTGTTGAACGCGGGTGAACTGTTGGGGCCCTCGTTCGGAGGTCTGTTAAGGCGCACTGGGCTGATCTACTTCATAGAGCCAAGCGCTCAGGAAACTCTGCAGGCTGGCCGTATGCCCTTGGGTGAGGCGGTCAGGGCCGTGGTGCAACGGAATGGCCGGATTGTGCTGGACTCGGTCATCTCAACGGTGCGGACGACGGGAATGATATTCCTGATTCTAATGGCCGCGTTCACGTTGAGCTACGCCTTCGCCCGGTTGGGCATCTCTCAAGACATTGCTGACGTCATCGTAGGGTGGAACCTCACCGATTGGCAACTCGTCCTGGCTTTGGTGATTTTCTATCTTATTCTGGGCACCTTCATGGAAAGCTTCGCCATGATGGTGACCACAATACCTATTCTGATTCCCACGTTGTCGCAGGCAGGGGTCGACCTGGTCTGGTTCGGAGTCATCATAGTGCTGTTGGTGGAGGCGGCCCTTATCAGTCCGCCCGAGGGCATCAACCTGTACGTCTTGCATGGGGTGCGTCAGGATGTGGACCGGGAAGAAGCGGCGAGGACCAACACACCGCTCCGGCAGAGCACCATTTCGGACGTATGGATTGGCGTGCTGCCCTTCATGGGCTGCATGGCCGTAACCACGGCCCTGGTTCTTGCGTTTCCGCAGATTGCCCTCTGGCTGCCGGATGTGCTGTTCAATAGGTGATAACCTTGAGGCGCCCAGCAGTCTTCCCTTGAAAGCACTCCTCAGACTCTCCTGAAGCCTTGGCGATTGACGTAAGGCACAGTTAGTACGTATAATTAGTTACGTACAATAACGTACGTACAAGGAAGGTGAACATGGCGCGGCTGGATGTACGGCTCGACGCCGAACGGCGCAGGCGATTGGAAGAGATTGTCGAGGAAAGCGGAGCGCCCATCTCCGAAGTGATGCGTCGCCTGATAGACGACGCCTATGAGCGTGTGGCGGTGGAGCGTCGGAGGAAGGCCGTTGAGCGGTTAATCAGGCTGGAAGTTGAAGACCCTCCTGACGCGGATGCTCTCTCCCGTGAATTGGAGGCGGCTCATGAGCCGGGCGGTCTTCATTGACGCCAATGTCCCCATCTACGCCGCCGGCAGGGACCATCCCAACAAAAAGTGGTGTGCTCGGGTGCTCATGATGACTGCAGAGCATCCAATGGCGTTTGTCACGGATGCGGAGGTCCTTCAAGAACTTCTGCATCGCTACGTTGCGTCAGGGAGATGGGCCTTGGGCAGACAGGTGCTGCGGGAATTCGCCGAGGTGATGCGAGGCCGGATCGAACCCGTCTATGCCGAGGACATCAACGAGGCGGCGAAGCTGGCGGACTTGCATAATGGTGTAAGCGCCCGGGATCTTGTCCACGCTGCTGTGATGCACCGCTTGGGCGCCGATCGGATCGTTTCGGTGGACGCTGACTTTGACCGCTTGCCCGACGTAACCCGGCTGGACCCAGCGGACGTAGACTTATGGGCCCACTCCATACCGGCCGGCTAGAGACACAGCCCCTCTTATCACCTACGAACGGAGGTTGCGGCTCAAGACTGGGGCTTGCGGGCAATTCCCTCGCCGAATGCTATGGCCCCACATGCTCCGGAGGCGTCCTTCCACTGGTCTATCCCCTGGCGGGCCGCGTCGAATTGCTCCTGGGTGGCCAGACCGTATTTGACGGCCGCAGCTATTACTTCGGGCAAAAAGAGCCAGTCGACTATGAAGCCGTAAAAGAAGGCAACGTCTTCGTCGGAGCCAAAGAAGTCGAAGGAGCCGGTCGTCTGAATGTCCGTGAACCCGGCTTCCAAGAACTGGCGCTTCAATTCCTTGCCCATCTCGGGATGCCCTCCATTGGCTGCCAGAAGGTTTGAAAACAATTCCCATCCGGCGTCTGTGGCGTCGGAGGACGGTTCCAGGAAGGAGGAGGCGACGATTGTTTCACGGCTGGCCACTATGCCTCCGGGCTTCAAGACCCGCTTGACCTCGGCCAGCGCCGCCTGGGTGTCGGGGACATGCATCAACACGGCGTGACAATGGGCCGCGTCGAAGAAGTTGTCTTCGAATGGCAGGTCGAGAATCGAACCCACGTGGAACGTCGTGTTGGCGTGTCCTCCGGCCTCGGCCGCGGACCGGGCCAGGTTAATTTGCGACTCTTCCATATCGATGCCGTGGACCTCGCCGGGTTCAACCGCCTTAGCCAGACCGACCGTAATCGTACCGGGTCCGCAGCCAAAGTCCAGTACTCGATGTCCTGGCTTCAGGTGCGAAAGCAGATGTTTGGCATGGGTCTCGACGCTTCTTCGATTGAGAAGCTGGCGGAACTCCTCGCTGTAACCCATTGTGTAGCTGGATGTGGATGATGCCTGGTCAGTCATTGTCGGACCCTCCTGCTGAGCATCGGTTGGCCGTCAGCGTCAATTCTGAACCGTGTTCAGGGTTGCTTGGCTCTATATTTCATTATAGATGATTAAAGGTGAAGGGCAACTGAGTCTACCGCGTCTGGCTCGGAACTGTGTATTAGAGAGCAGAGACGAATGCGATGCGAAACCTGAGACATTCACACTAGGTATAATATGAGGTCGTTCCAGGCTGGCTTTAGGGAGACACCGGATTGCCGCTCGTGTTCAATTTTCCATTCAGTTTATCGAAAGCCGCCCAACGGTCAGTGTGGTTAGGACTGTCATGTTTGACGGTGACGGTACTGCTGTCGGCATGTGACGACAGCGCCACACCCACGCCGACACCGATGCCTACAGCCACGCCGACCCTGGAACCGACAGCTACACCTACTCAGGCGCCTACGCCTACACCTCTCCTGGACGCTCGTCCCGGCGCCGCGGGGTTGGGCGATCCGCTCTTCCCTGGTCTGGGCAACGGCGGCTACGACGTGGTCCGCTACGACGTCACCCTGGACATAGACGTAGAAGCCAACACGATTGCCGGGCACGCTCAAATCGAAGCCAATGCGACACAGGACCTCGCCACGTTCAATTTAGACTTTCGCGGCTTGACGGTGACCGCGGTCGAAGTGAACGGTCGTACCGCCGGATACTCCCGCTCGGGCTCCGAGATGAAGATAAGACCGGCAACGGCCATCCCTGACGGAGAGACCTTCAATGTTATGGTGTCATATGAAGGTCATCCTCTCTCCAGCCATGTTCCGGGGACGAATGTGCTGATTGGCTGGATCAAGTATGACACTGGGATAGTCGCCTATGGTGAACCCTGGGGAGCGTCCTATTGGTTCCCGGTCAATGAGCATCCGTCTGACAAAGCCTTGTACGCCTTCATGGTCACGGTCGCCGAACCCTACGAGGCGGAGTCAAACGGTGAGCTCATCGAAACGGTGGACCACGGTGAGACTGTGACCTATGTATGGGAAAGCGCCCACGAGATCGCCAGCTATCTCGCGTTTCTGGCCATAGCCCAGTTTGACGATGTTGTCACGGCAAGCCCAGGTGGAATATCTGTTGTTGACTCTGTTGAGGAGTCGATAGGGGAATATGCGAGGAGCGGCTTGGACAGCGCTCCTTTAATCATAGATTATTTTAGCGAGGTGTTCGGTCCGTATCCCTTTGATTCCTCAGGGGCCGTCGTGGTCGACGTTACGTTCCTGCCGGGTCGTGGTGTGATACCCGCGCTGGAAACCCAGCCCAGACCCTTGTATGGAGTCAGGATACTGGAGGAATTCGGCGACAGAGTCGTGGCCCACGAGTTGGCCCACCAATGGTTTGGGAATCTGCTTAGCCCCGCGTCGTGGCGGGACGTGTGGCTGAACGAGGGGTTCGCCACCTACGCCGAGTGGCTGTGGGAAGACCACAAGTCGGGAGGCGGAGTGTTCGATTCGTTCTGGGAAGAGATGTGGCATCCCCACTATGGCCCTCCGGCGGACCCCGACCCCGGCAATCTTTTCACCGGAGCCATCTATGACCGGGGCGCGATGGTCCTACACGCGCTTCGTCAGGAAGTGGGTGACGAGGCGTTTTTCGGGACTCTGCGCGAGTATGTGTCCCGCCATGCCGGAGGCAACGTAGCAACGGAGGACTTTATCGCCGTCGCGGAGGAGGTTGCGGTCAGGGACCTGGACGATTTGTTTGATGCCTGGCTCTACGACGAAACCACGCCACCCCCGCCGGGAATCGCCATCGGGCCGGAGGACCGGCCAGAGTCTTTGCCTCAGCAGGCTACTGAGGAAGCGCGTCCCTGAGGACCTCCACGAGATGCCGGGCCCGTCGCCCCGTGGCGTGCTCTATCTGCTGACGGCAGGACACGCCCATGACGGCCACCTCCCAGTCGGACCCCTTGGACTCCACAGCCGGGAACAGGGTCTGCCTGCCCACGGCCATGGACACGTCGTAATGTTCCTTCTCGTATCCGAAGGAGCCGGCCATGCCGCAGCAACCGGAGTTGACTTCCTCTACCTCGTATCCCGGAGCAAGTCGCAGCGCAGCCAGCGCGTCGGCTGTGCCCGTTAGCGCCTTCTGGTGGCAGTGGCCGTGGAACAACACCTTCTTGCTCAGTTCGCTGAAGTCCAGTTCCAGACGCCCCTCTGACTTCAACCCTGCAAGGAATTCGTCGATGAGGAAGCTGTTGGCGGCAACGGCGTCGGCCTTTTCGTCGGTCAAAAGGTCGGGACATTCGTCCCTGAGGGTCAGCAGGCAGCTTGGCTCGCAGCCTATGATGGGAATTCCGTCCCGCGCATAGGGATAGAGCAGGTCCACGTTTCGCCGGGCATTGTCTCTGGCTTTGGACAGAAGCCCCTTGGAAATCATCGGCCTCCCGCAGCATGGGGGATTGGCGGTGATGACGTTGAAGCCCGCCGCTTCCAGAATCTCCACTGCGGCTATCCCAACGTTCGGATAGTTGTAGTTCATGAACGTATCGTTGAACAGAACTACGCTGCCGTTCCGGCCCTGCGGGCTAGTCTGGCGGGATTTCGCCCACCACGGGAACGTCCAGAACGCCAGCTTGGGCAGGGACCTGTTGGGATGGACGCCCATGAGCTTGCTTACGATCAGCCGGCTCAGAGGGAACGCCGACGCCAGGTTGACCAGAGGAGCTATACGGGACCCCAGGCGGCTTAGCGTGCTGATGTTCGCGAAGGCCCTGGTGCGAAGGGAAATGCCATGGGTGCGGTTGTAGTGGTCAAGGAATTCGTATTTGATCTTGGCCATGTCCACGCCCGTCTGGCATTCGGCCTTGCAGCCTTTGCATTCCAGGCACAGGTCCATCGCCTCGTAGAGCCGTTTGCTGTCCAAGCCGTGCTGCGGTATCGCTCCAGACAAGACGCCGCGCAGTAGATTGGCTCTTCCTCGAGTTGAGTGTTCTTCTTCTCGTGTCACCATGTAGGAGGGGCACATGGTCCCAGTGGCCTTCCGGCAGGCGCCCATGCCGTTGCACATCTCTACGGCCCCGGCGTAACCGAAGTCTTGAGAGAAGTCCAGCGTCGTTGCCGGCTGAGCGGCCCTGTATGAGGGGCTTATTCGCAGATTCTCGGTCATGGCTGGGGAGTCCACGATTTTGCCGGGGTTCATGATGTTGTGGGGGTCGAACGCTTGCTTCACCTCACGGAACGCCCGGTAGAGCTTGCTTCCGAACATCTTCTCGTTCCAGACGCCGCGGACTATCCCGTCGCCATGCTCCCCGCTGAGAGAGCCGCCAAACTCCAGCGTCAGGTCGCTGATTTCACTGGCCAGCGACACCATCTTGTCCGTCCCTTCAGACGTTTTCAGGTTGACCAAGGGGCGTACGTGCAGGCATCCCACACTGGCGTGACCATAGTAGGCGGCCTCGGTGTCGTGGGATTTGACGATCCCATCGAACCGTTTGATGAACTCCCCCAACTTCTGCGGGTCCACCGCCGTATCCTCAACGTAGGCCAGAGGTTTCGAGTCTCCTCGTGCGCTCATCAGTAGGCCGAGGCCGGAGCTTCTCAGCGCCCACACGTTGGCCTGTTGAGAGGGCTCCAGAATGTTCAGGCAGGTGTATCCCAAGCCCTTCCGGTCCATGTCGGAACGTAGTTTGTCCAGCTTAGAGACCACCTCTTCCTCCGACTCGCCCGTGAGTTCGACAACCAGGAGGGCGTCGGGGGTCCCTTGCACGAAGTCCATCAGACGGGCCGAGCCCAGAGACTCCCGGCACCGGTCCAGTATCATGCGGCCTATCATCTCGACGGCGGCGGGACTGTGCCTGAGAATCTCCCATGTAGCTTCGCAGGTTTCCACCACGTCGTCAAAGTGGACGACGCTCAGACCCTTGTGACGTGGAACGTGCACCAGGTTGACTTTTGCCTCGGTGACGACGCACAGGGTTCCCTCGGACCCCACGACCATGCGGGACATGTTCACCTGACTGCCGGGATCGATGAAGTCGTCCAGGTTGTATCCGCTGACCCGGCGCAGGATTTTGGGGTATCGGGCAAGAATTTCGTCCCGGTGTTCACCGGCGATGCGCAGCACGTCTCTGTAAAGGCTTGACTCCAGGCTGTCTCCGGATAGCTTGGACTCCAATTCGGTTTGGTCTAGCGGCCTGAAATGGGCCTGGCTACCGTCAGAGAGGATAGTGTGCAATTCCATGATATGGTCTATGGTCTTGCCGTAGACCACCGAATGGGAGCCGCAGGTGTTGTTTCCTATGCCTCCTCCCACACACGCCCGGTTGGACGTCGTTGGGTCTGGAGCGTACTTCAATCCAAAGGGCGCAGCGATTCGGTTCAACTCGTCCAATACGATTCCTGGCTCAACCCTTGCCCACCCCTCCTCCTCGTTCAGGGCGATGACTCTGCTCATGTACTTGGTGAAGTCCATGACAATGGCGTGGTTGACCGTTTGTCCCGCCAGGCTTGTGCCGCCGCACCGGGGAAGGACGGGCGTCTTGTGCTGCGAGGCCACTTCCATCACGGCCAGCACGTCTTCCACGCTTCGGGGTATCACCACGCCGACGGGGTCCATTTGGTACATGGATGCGTCGGTGCTGTAGAGGTAGCGGGAGAAGGGATCGAATCGCACTTCGCCTGAGACCCGTTTCCGAAGCTCGCTAGCCAGGTGCTGACCGTCGTCAGCCTGGGTTCTGATTGCCTGGGTTGTATTACGTGTGGACGCGGCCATACCTGTTTCCTTTTGTTGGTTGCGTCCTACTTTAGCCTATGCTGCAAATGGCTTCAACGGGCAGGACGCTCAACCGCCGTCTCAGCTTGTCATAACGGTGCACTGGCGTCAGCGTCGTGATATTCTAGGGGGCGCATGATGGACCAAGAGAATTACTGTCCCAGGTGCGCCCATGTCCTGGAGTTGAAAGAGACTCAGGGGAAAGAGCGACCTGTATGCCCAAGCTGCGGCAAGATAGTCTACTATGACCCCAAGGTGACGGCTGTGGCGGTGGTGGAGCAGGGCGGCAACGTGCTATTCATCCGTCGCACCGTGGAACCGGGCATGGGACTGTGGAGCCTGCCGGGAGGATACGTCGACCGGGGTGAGGAAGTGGCCCGGGCCGCTGAACGAGAGGTGATGGAGGAGACGGGGCTCGAGGTGCGTGTCGGAGAGGTAGTGGGAGTTTATTCCCAGTCTGGCCATCCCGTGATCCTGGTGGTCTATGACTCAGTCATCGTCGGGGGCGTTCTCGAGCCAGGGGAAGAAGCCTCTGACGCCCGGTTCTTCCTCTCGGAAGACCTCCCTGAATTAGCTTTCGAAAGGGATGCGACGATCTTGGAGGACTGGAAACGCCACAGGGAAAAGGCTGTTAAGTCCGGCTCCATTCGTTGACAGTTGTCCCCTATCCTTTAATAATGTTGCGGGCCCCATAGACGGGTCCGAGGAGACGTGCGTGGTATGGCCTATATAGGGTTTATTGGTCTTGGAATCATGGGGAAGCCCATGGCCCGCAACTTGATGAAGGCGGGCCATGACCTTGTTGTCCACAACCGCAACCCAGAGCCTGTTGAGGAGTTGGCGGCCGAGGGAGCCTCCAAGGCCACGACATCGGCGGAGGTCGCCTCCCGGACTGACATCGTCGTCACTATGCTGCCCGACTCCGCTGACTCGGAAGATGTGATCCTGGGCAGGGACGGTGTGCTTGAGGGCGCCCGGAGCGGTACGGTCATCATTGACATGAGTTCCATAGCCCCTCTGGTGTCCATCAAGATAGCCGCCGAAGCCGAAAAGGCCGGTGTGGACATGCTTGACGCCCCTGTCAGCGGCGGAGAGCCGAGGGCCGTCGATGGGACCCTGGCCATTATGGTGGGGGGCAAGGAAGAGACATTCGAGCGTTGCAAGCCTGTCCTGGAATGCATGGGCTCGTCCATCGTTCGAGTAGGGCAGGTGGGGGCCGGCAACACGGTGAAGCTGGCCAACCAGATTATCGTGGCGGCCAATATAGAGGCTCTTGGCGAAGCGCTGGTGTTGGCTAAGAAAGCGGGAATCGACCCGGACCTGGTCTTCAATGCAATACGAGGAGGACTGGCCGGGAGCGCCGTAATGGAAGCCAAGGCCCCGTTGATTATGAATGGCGCTTTCGATCCCGGGTTCCGAATCAGGCTGCACCAGAAAGACCTTCACAATGCATTGCTCACCGGAAAGGATCTGGGGGTCCCGCTTCCTGTCACGGGTCTGGTGCAGCAGATGCTGGGCGCTCTTATCAACAAAGGGCATGGCGAAATGGACCATTCGGCCATAGCCACTTTCCTTGAAGACCTGGCTGGTGTGGAAGCCAGGAAGGTTGATGAATGAAAATCCACGAATACCAGGCGAAAGAGATTTTCGCCCGATACGGAATACCCATACCCAGGGGAGAGGTGGTCTCATCCGCTGGTGAGGCGGGCGAAGCCGCCGAAAGGTTGGGCGGCAGGGTTGTCGTAAAAGCCCAGGTCCATGCTGGAGGACGGGGCAAGGGCGGCGGAATCAGGCTCGTTGATGGCCCTGAAGAGGCCAGGGCTGCGGCGGCGGACCTCATAGGGAAACGCCTGGTGACTCCCCAAACGGGTCCCGACGGCGTTCCCGTGGAGAAGCTCTTGATAGAGGAGGCGGAAACTCTGGAGACGGAGTTCTATCTCTCCGTCACCGTGGACCGTAATTTCAGGGGACCGGTTTTTATAGCCAGCGCTTCCGGCGGCATGGACATCGAGCAGGTCGCCTCCGAGACCCCTTCCAAGATTCACACTGAGGGAGTGGACCTGTTGGTGGGGCTCCAACCCTTCCAGGCAAGGCGCATCTGCCGGTTTCTGGAACTGCCCCGACCCCAGTTCGGGACAGCCGCGCAAATCATGGAAGACCTCTACCGTGTGTTCACGGAGCACGATTGTTCCCTGGTGGAGGTCAACCCACTGGCGGTGAACCCGGAAGGTCGAATCTTCGCTCTGGACGCCAAGATAAACCTGGAAGACGACGCACTGGCCCGCCATCCGGAGCTAAGGGAATTGAGGGACCCAAACCAGGAGGATCCCTTGGAAGCCCAGGCGCAGGAGCACCAAATCTCCTACGTCAAGCTGGACGGAGACGTGGCCTGCCTGGTCAACGGCGCAGGGCTGGCCATGGCCACCATGGACGTGGTCAGGACGGCTGGAGGACGACCGGCCAACTTCCTTGACGTTGGAGGGGGCGCCAGCGAGGAGAAGGTTGCCCAGGCGTTGGGAATAATGCTCTCTGACCCTCAGGTGACGTCGGTCCTGGTGAACATATTCGGAGGCATACTTCACTGTGACCTGGCGGCTAGGGGGATAGTCCAGGGCTACCGCAACGCAGGCGCCGACCTGCCCTTGTTGGTGCGAATGTTGGGCACCAACGTGGAGGAAGGACAGGCCATACTCAGGGAGTCGGGCATCAACGTGACCTTCGCGGAGACCCTGGCGGAGTTGGCCGATCGTATGCGAGATGCGCTGTCAGTTCCTAGGGGAGGCTCTGGAGCGTGAGCATACTGATTGGGAGCGGCACCCGCGCCATCGTACAGGGAATAACCGGCAACGAAGGCAGCTACCACGCCAGCGCTTGCCTCGAATTCGGCACGAACATTGTCGCTGGAGTGACGCCCGGAAGGGGCGGACAGCTCTTTGAGGACAAGATTCCCGTCTTCAACTCAGTTGAGCGGGCCGTGAGGGAAGAACAGGCCGACACCTCAATGATTTTCGTGCCGGCCATGTTCGCCACCGACGCCATACTGGAAGCTGCCGACGGCGGGATAAAACTGGTTATATGCATCACCGAAGGCATGCCCGCCCTGGATATGGTGAAGGTCCTCCGGTACCTGGATCGCCGCGGCGTCATTCTCATTGGCCCGAATTGCCCGGGTGTAATTTCTCCGGGAGAACGGTGCAAACTGGGAATCATGCCTGCTTCGATACACGCGCCGGGAAGAGTTGGCGTGGTCTCCCGCAGCGGCACGCTCACCTATGAGGCCGTATCTCAGCTTACAGCGTTGGGAATAGGCCAGTCCACTTGTGTGGGCATAGGCGGCGATCCTCTGGTCGGGTCGAGTTTCGTGGATGTCCTCAAGCTGTTCGAAGACGACCCGGGAACCGACGCCGTGGCGCTTATCGGAGAGATAGGCGGGGCCATGGAGCAGGAAGCCGCTCGTTACATTGAGGACCACTTCAGCAAGCCGGTTGCGGCGCTTGTGGCAGGTGTCACCGCTCCACCGGGCAAGAGAATGGGTCATGCCGGCGCCATCATCACAGGGGAAGCTGCGACAGCCGCCGCCAAGATTCGGGCCTTCGAGGAGGCAGGCGCCGCCATCATCCCCTCCCCCGCGGCCATCGGGTCGACCGTCCAAAAAGTCTTGTCGATGGCATAAGCAGCGGGACGTGCGTCAGTCATGGGCTTCAGGTCCTTCCGGCATTCCACAATTCCTTGACCCGACAGAAGGCCAATTCTATAATTAAAAGTCGCAACGCTAGGGCATAGGACTCGACGAATTTGGCGCCTGGTCAAACGGACTCTTCCACACAAGTCTCACACGAGCTCATAGAGCAGCTAAGCGCGCAAGCCATCCAGGAATTGGAGCAATCGGAAGACCTTCAGTCCCTGGAGCAATGGCGTTTGTCGTATCTGGGCCGCCGAGGCAGTTTGACCAATCTCCTCAGGGGTCTGGGCTCTTTGCCAGCCGAGGCACGGGCCAGCGTGGGCGCCTTCGCCAACCGCACCAAGCAGAATCTGGAAGGTGAACTGGCCAACCGGCAGCAGGCGCTTGAAACGGCTCGGCTGGAGGGTCTGGCAGAGTTGGAGCGCATCGACATCACACTGCCCGGACGTCCCCTGCGTGTGGGACGCCTGCACCCCATCACCCAGATGGTGCGTGAAGTATGCGACGCCTTCGTCGGGATGGGCTTCGGAGTGGTAGAGGGGCCGGAGGTCGAGTCGGACCATTACAACTTCCAACTGCTCAATATTCCTCCTGGCCACCCAGCAAGGGACCAGTTCAGCACCATTTGGATCGATTCCCCCAACGAACAGGGCGAGTACGACATGCTGCTGAGGACCCACACCTCCCCCATGCAGGCGCGGGTTATGGAGCGCGTGAAGCCGCCTGTTCGGGTGATTGTGCCCGGCAAGGTATATCGGTACGAGGCTACGGACGCCACCCACGAATGGCACTTCTTCCAGGTGGAGGGGCTGGCGGTGGATGAAGGGATAACCTTCGCCGACCTGAAAGGCACTCTGTACGAGTTTGCCCGTCGCGTCTTCGGCTCCGAGCGGAAAGTGCGTTTCCGGTGCGACTATTTCCCCTTCGTGGAACCGGGCGTGGACATGTCGATAGACTGCTTTTCCTGCGACGGAAACGGGAACGGCTGCCGGATATGCAGGGACACCGGTTGGATTGAGGTGATGGGCGCCGGCATGGTGCACCCCAAAGTGCTTGAAGGAGTCGGTTACGACCCGCAAGTCTACACTGGCTTCGCGTTTGGCCTGGGAGTGGAACGCATCGCGATGCTAAAGTACGGCATCAACGACATACGTCTCTTCTACTCCAACGACCTCCGCTTTTTGAAGCAGTTTTAGTGCGGTCATGGAGGCCGGACACTAACCCAGAGCAACCGAAACGAAATAACTATAGGAGGCAAATTCGATGACCCAGAACTTTATTACCAGGCTGCGCGAGCGCATATCGGCCAGGAGCTTGCTGACGCATCCCTTTTACATCGACTGGCAGGAGGGTAAGCTGACGCTGGAGGACTTGCGCATCTACGCCGCCCAATACTACCGGGTAGAGGCGGCCTTCCCCAGGTTTCTCAGCGCGGTTCACGCCAACTGCCCCGAACCTCAGGTCCGGCAGGGCATATTGAGCAACCTGTGGGACGAGGAACACGGAGAGAACAATCACCGGGCCCAGTGGTTGGACTTTTGCCGCGGCCTGGGCATGACCGAAGAGGAGGTCTTGGAATCTCCCATTCACCCGAACACCCAACGTCTTCTGGACGTCTACACGAGCATCTGCTCCAACGGCTCGTTCCAGGAGGGCTTGGCGGCCATCTACGCCTACGAGCAACAGACGCCCCAGGTGGCGGCGGAAAAGGCGTCGGGCCTCCGGGAGATGTACGGCATCACCGACGAGACCGCGCTGTCCTTCTTCGATGTCCACTCCACGCTGGACGTTGAGCACTCCAGGCAGGAAGAAGAAGGCATTGCCAACCATACCGCTCCAGCCGACGAGGCCCAAGTGGAAGCGGCGCTGGAAGCCGGTCTGGAGGCTTGGTGGGGTTTCCTCGACGGGGTCAACGAGCTGCGGCCTGTGGGCTCGGCCCGATAAAGGCATCGTGACGCACGCCCCATGAGGGTCCCTCTTTCCTGGCTTAAGGACTATGTCGACATCGATGCGCCGGTCGACGAACTGGCGCACCGGCTCACTATGGCTGGAATCGAGGTGGGGGAAGTCGAGTCCATCGGTGGTTGGGATGAATGCTACGTTGGCCGGGTGACTGACGTGGCTCCACATCCAAATGCTGACCGGCTCACCCTCTGCACAGTGGACTGGGGAGCGGAAGCAACACAGGTGGTCTGCGGCGCTCCAAACGTCGCTCAAGCTCAGAAGATAGCCTACGCCAAGGTTGGCGCCAGCCTGTTTAACAGCCACTCCGGCAAGGTGGAACAGCTTAAAGCGGCCAAGATTCGAGGCGTGGTTTCCGAGGGGATGATTTGTTCCCAACTCGAACTGGGCATGGGCGACGACCACGCCGGGATACTCGTGCTGCCGGAAGATGCTCCGGTGGGCACACGCTTGGCCGAGTATCTCGGTGACCAGGTTCTGGTCCTGGAGTTGACGCCCAACCGCTCCGACTGCCTTTCCGTTTTGGGAGTGGCCCGCGAGACGGCGGCTCTTACCGGAGTCTCCGTCAGGGAGCCTGACATCGCATACCCTGAAGATGGAGATGCCATAGAAACCCTGGCCTCGGTCGACATCGCCGACCCGGACCTGTGCCGACGCTACACCGCCGCCCTCATCGAGGGGGTGAAGGTAGGACCTTCTCCAGAGTGGATGCAAGAGCGTCTGGAAAAAGCCGGCATGAGGCCGGTGAACAACATAGTTGACATAACCAACTACGTAATGCTGGAGTTCAACCAGCCCCTTCACGCCTTCGACTTCGACACTCTGAAAGAGGGCAAGGTAATAGTTCGCCGTGCCCGGCCAGGTGAGACCCTGACGACCCTGGACGGGGAAGAGAGGAAGCTCTCCACGGATATGCTCCTGATATCCGACTCCCAGAACGGCATCGGGCTGGCAGGCGTCATCGGAGGCGAGAACACGGAAATCAGCCAGACGACCAATACGGTCCTCCTGGAATCGGCCTGTTTCGACGCCTCCAACAACCGGCGCACGGCCCAGGCCCTCCAGGTTTCCAGCGAGGCGTCTCAGAGGTTCGAGAAGGGACTCAGGCCGCAGTTGGCGCCTATAGCCCTCCGCCGAGCCGTCAAACTCATCCTGGAAATAGCGGGAGGACAGGCCGCCAAGGGAATCATAGATGTGATCCCTGACGGCGATGGCCTCTCGTTGCCCACTGTGATGCTGAGACAAAACCGAATCCGCCAGACGCTGGGTGTGGACATACCGATGGACCGAGTCCGAGACGTGCTCATGTCTCTGGGCATGACCATCGTGAGAGACGATGCAACTGACGGAGGAGAGGGTTCTCTGGCAGTTGAAACGCCCTACTGGCGCACCGACCTGGAAATTGAAGAGGACTTGATTGAGGAGTTGGCCAGGATTGTCGGCTACGACGAAATTCCCACCGACATGTTGTCCACCCCCATCCCCCACAGGGAACCCGAAACGGTATTGGACTTCAAGAACCGGATCAAGGACCTCTTGACGGGATTCGGTATGCAGGAAGTCATCAACTATCCCGTCTGCGCTTTGGAAGACCTGGAGGCGGCGAGGGCAACGGGAGCATCAGCTCCAATCAAGCTGGCGAACCCCATGAGCTCCCGCGAACAGTACATGCGCACCAGCCTGCTCCCCGGACTGCTGACTACGTTGGCCTCCAACCAGCCAAGGGAGTCCGGTCCCGTGGCGATTTTCGAGATAGGCCGGGTCTATCTTGACCAGGGGAGACAGTTGCCCAACGAAAGGGAGACCGCGGCGGGCCTTATGGGCGGGCCTCGGTGGGACATCCACTGGGCCGGAGGTGAGGGCGCCCTGGACTTCTACGATGTCAAAGGGCTTGTGGAGGCATCGCTGGGAAAGCTGGGGGTAAGCGTCTCGTACGGGCAAAGCTCCGATCCTTCTATGCATCCCGCCAGATCGGCCACACTGGATTCCAACGGCACGGAGATTGGGGTACTGGGTGAGATACATCCGGCGATCGTCGAGTCCTTTGGCTTGCAAGGGAATCCGGTGGCGGCTTTCGTCCTGGACGTGGAGGCCCTCATCAAGGCCGCCTCAGCATCAGGACGCGCTTACCAGCCCTTCGGTCGATTTCCTGCGGCTACTAGGGACCTGGCTCTGCTGGTCGCGGAAGACGTGCCTGCGGGCCGTGTGAGTGCGTTGATTCAAGGCCACAGGCTTGTTTCCGACGTAAAGCTTTTCGACGTCTATTCGGGGGAGAACATACCAGACGGGAAACGTTCGTTGGCTTATCATATACAATTCCAGGCGACGGACCGGACCCTCAACTCCGACGAGGTCAGCAAGTCGTTCAACTCATTGGTGGCCCGTCTTGGTAGGGAGCTCGGCGCGGAGCTCAGGGAATAACAGGTTGGTTCATGAAAAACCCTGGTGAACTGCGGTCACGATGGCTCAAACAAGCTGAGCATCAGCTTAGCGTCACCAAAGCACTGTTTGATCTTGGTTTTTGGTCCGACGCCTGTTTCCACGCGGAGCAGACTGCGAAGATGGCTATGAAGGCGTTGTTGTCTGGGGCTGGACGCCGCTCTGTTCCTGTATACTCTGCCTACGAGTTGTCTATCGAGTGTGCTAAGGTGGATGAGTCCTTTAGCCCTTTGGTTGACAAGGGGAGAGCATTGGAAAGGTTCTACCTCGAAACTCGTTACCCCGACGCTTTAGAATTTCCGTCCGTGCCCTTCAAGTCGTTTTTCAAGGAAGACGCAGTCCAAGCTTTTAAGGACACGTCGGACATCGTCGACATGGTGAAGTCAAAGCCGGACGGAGCGTAAACCCCAAAGGAAACAGCGCTATGACAACCGGACACGCGCACGACCACGAACCTAGAAGAGGGCATCGACACGCCGACATGCTCAGCGTCGAGGAAGCCTTTGAGAGAATCATGGCTTACTTCAGCGCTCTTGAAGCTGAAGATGTCCCTATCCTTCAAGCCTTGGGTCAGACCCTGGTCGAGGACGTTACGGCGCCCCTGCAGATTCCACCGTTGGACAACTCGGCCATGGACGGATATGCACTGAAACATGCCGACATTATGGGCGCAGACCACGACTCTCCGCGAGGGCTTAAAGTAATCGGCATGGTAGCTGCGGGGGACGTGCCCGCATCCCCTGTGGAGCCGGGAACAGCCATCCGCATCATGACCGGAGCGCCCGTGCCCCAAGGCTCCGACACGGTGGTGCCCTTTGAAGACACCGACGAGGTGGAAAGGGAACGGCAGGGCCTTGGACTGGACCGAATAAACATCAATGTAGAGTTGCCGCTGGGAGCTAATGTTCGGCCTGCCGGCGAAGACGTCAAGCAGGGAGCCCTGGTGCTTGAAAAAGGGACTGTTGTCCGTCCGGCGGAAGTGGGAGTGTTGGCGTCTCTGGGGAAGGACACGGTCCGAGTGGTGCGGCGTCCTGTGGTGGCCGTGCTGTCTACAGGGAATGAGCTTCTCTCTCCGGGGGCTCCGCACGAGCCAGGCAAGATATACGACAGCAACAATTACAGTGTAGCCTCGTCCATTATCAAGTACGGGGGAATCCCCAAGGCGCTGGGCATCGCCCGCGATAACCTGGACGACCTCCACGACAAAATTGCCCAGGGCACGGACTCTGACCTGCTGATCACGTCCGCCGGAGTTTCCAAAGGAGACTATGACATCGTAAAGGACGTGCTCAGCCACCGCGGGGAAATCAACTTCTGGTCGGTTCGGATGCGGCCAGCCAAGCCTCTGGCCTTCGGGTTGATTGAAGGTTCCGGCGGTCGGAAAGTCCCTCACCTGGGACTGCCGGGCAACCCGGTAAGCGCCATGGTGGCCTTCGAGGAGTTTGCGCGCCCGGCTATCCTGAAGATGCTGGGCAGGACCCGTTTCGCCAAACCCACCGTGGAAGCTGTGTTGGAAGGGCCGATACACA
>DAOUJI010000005.1:0-25188 GCA_034422875.1 Dehalococcoidia bacterium
AATGGGCCGCCGGTACTCTTCGGGGTCCTGAGCATAGTTCGGTTGCTGAATAGACACGGCGAACAGGTCGCCCTCCAGCGGCACCGCCGCTCCATGTTGAGGACCTGCGTTCATGCGTACAGGAACATAGCTGTCCCCATGCTCCTCCAGTTCATGTTCGTTGATCAGCGCCACTTCACCGGAGCCGTCGTAGAAGATCGTCGCCCACTCGTCACCTACGTACAGATGCACGGGACGGTCTCCGCTCAAATCTATATCCAGCTTTCGTATGTCTCCCTCAACCAGGTCGAAGTGGTCTCCATGAGCTTCCAAGAATATACCGCCGTCGAACACATGGGCCGTGTTGGCGTCTGAGGAAACGGCTATGGCGTAGCGGCCGCTCTTGGTGGAGTAGATGCGTCCGGCTCGCGAGCCCAGGTCAAAGTGGTCCTGGTCCACCTCGCCGGTCTCCAGGTCTATGACCGATAGATTCCCCTCCTCCCCATCACCTATGAGCAAACGGCCAATTAGCTCGCCGTGATCGTCGTGCTCACCCTCGCCCATGTGGTCGCCGTGATCGTCATGCCCGGCGAACTCCAGGGGATCGACGGAGTCGCCAAGCGCAACTAGGTTGGACTCATCGGAGGCGGCGTTGCGCAACAGGTCCTCCAGCCAATCGACCTCAAGTCCAAGACCTATAGAAAACACAAGGTCCGCATCCGCCACTTTGGCAACGTCGCCAGCTCCTGGTATGAAATTGTGCGGATCGCTGCCCGGCGGCACCAAGCCGAAGACCTCGACTTTGTCTCCACCTACCACCTCGATCCAGTCAGCTGCAATGTTGGAGGTTGCCACTATCTGGAGAGGCGGCCCGGAGGGCATGGCCGTAGGAGCGTCCGTGCTGGTAGGTACAGTCGTGGGACTGGGAGCCTCCTCGGTTGCCGGGGCGCTTGTAGACGTGGCAGTCGGCTGCGGCGCTTCTGTTGGCTGCGTGTCGTCGCCACCTGTGCAGGCAATCAAGAAAGCCAAGCTGAATACGACGATACCGAAAGCCAACGTCTGGGCCAAGCGCCCAAAGTATTTATTGCGATATAAGATCATTGACAATGCAATTTCTCCTTCTGTTACGAGATTGGGGTTGAGACGGATAGGGCCGTCTACTATGAACTATCGATATGATGTATCATTTAATTTCTCCTTCTGTTGCGAGATTAGGGTTGTGGCGAATAGCGTCGGTTCCTATGACCTGATGATATGAGGTATCATTATATGTCCCACGACACTAGGATCTCAGCCGGTAGGAACAAACCCCCCTTACTTACCCCCGTCGGCGCGGCAAATGCCGCAGTTCACGTACAACTCGATATGGTGGTCGACGATCTGTCCTGGAATGTCGGCACTCATAGCCCTGAGCGACCGATCGATTCTGGCCGCCTTGAACTCCTGCACCGCGCCACACTCGACGCAGATGGAGTGGTGATGACGATGGTTAACACGAGTAGGGCTGTACACGTGGGCTCCATCCATCATCGGAATCTTGCAGACCACTCCCGCCTCGAGAAAGAGTTTGACGGTCCGATATACCGTCGCCCTGCTCACCGAGGGCAACTCTTCACTGATCGCCTCAGCTGTAAAGCCTTCATTCGTCTGCTCCAAGAGCTTGGCTATCGTTTTCCTGGGAGCAGTGGCCCTATAGCCTCGGTTCTTCAGCGCCGCCATCAAGTTTGGTGCGTGGTGTTCCAAGTCTTATTATGAAACTAGGTATTAATACTCGATGCTTGTGCCTAGGCTGTTCCTCGTTAGGAAACGAGACAACATATCAAACTATGGCTTGTGTGTCAACAGCCCCAAAAACCGGCCTTGACGGTTCCCATCCACTGTCCGCCGCAACATGCCAGCCGGAGGCGCATGTCGTCCCCCCAGCCGGGGTTCAAATCCTCGCGGATGGCCCTGATTCCATTCTCGGCGGCCCTGCATCGTGAAGTTTTCAATTCGACCACTCTTGAGCTTCCGAAGGGGCCCTCCAAAGCTTGCCGGAAAGATGGGTGGATGATACAAAGTTTAGAGGCGGTCCATATCGATGAGACCGTCCCGCATCCGTGTTGGATAAGGACGTGACAGTTGGGCAATTGGTATCTAGTGCGCCACGGAGAAACCGAATGGAACCGGGACGGGCGTATACAAGGCCACACAGATGTCCCTCTAAACGAACTTGGCAGGCGGCAAGTTAAGACGTTGGCCGAAAGGTTAGCTGAATCTCAGTTCTCGATCGTATACACCAGTGATCTTTCCCGTGCTGTAGAAACCGCACAGACAATAGTTGGCGGCAGCGATGCATCCATCAAAACTGATGCAGACTTGCGTGAGTTCTCCTACGGGGATTGGGAGGGACTGACGCTTAAGGAGGCCGAAGCTAAGGACTCAGGTCTCTTCGCTGAGCTGATGAAGTTGGAGAACAGCGAGTTTTCCGCTCCTAACGGGGAAAACACGCCTCAGGTATTGGACCGGGTCCGGCGGTTTTATACAAGCGAAGCGCCAAACCTTGATCCCGCCGATGACATATTGATCGTCGCGCATGGGGGGTCGATTCGTGCCCTCCTCGTTTGTCTGATGGAATTGCCCGAAGAGCTCTTCTGGCAGTTTGGAGTCGACTGCGCAAGCCTCTCAGTAATCAGCAATCATCCCGACAAGCGAGTTCTAGATTTCTGGAACGATACGGGCCACCTATCATCCATAACTTGAGTTATCGTTGACCCTCGGCGCCCTCAATTACGCCGGTTGAGTCAGGTTTTTCCCCTATTGGTGTGCCAAGGCTTCCTGAAGCGCCCCCAACAGCCTGTCGCATTCCTCAATCGTCCGCACCGCAATACGGATATGATCTGGGAGCCCAAAGGACGTGCAGTCCCGGACAGCGATGCGTCGTCGGAGAAGCGCCTTTCTGACTTTGGGAGCGTCACCCACTTTTGCCAGGACGAAGTTGGCGGCCGAGGGAGTTGCCGGAACCCCTAACGTCGCCAGTCCAGAAAAAAGGCTTTCCTTGGCTTCGAGAATCACTTTCCTTGCAGCAGCCACATGCTCCTCGTCTTCCAAAGCGGCGAGTCCGACCGCTTGAGCCACCGAGTTGACGCTCCAGGCTGGTTGAAGCCTTACAACGGGGGCAACGACCGACGGGACTGCTGCTAAGTAGCCCAGCCGGACCCCTGCCAGCGCGTGGTCTTTTGTCATGGACCCTAGAATCACGATATTGCCGCTGCCAAGAAGAGGGAACGGCTCCCAAGGGCAATCAGCTAAGGGAGCGTAAGCGTTGTCCAGGACCAATAGACCGCCCTCTCCTACAGCTGTGAGAATACTCTCGACGGCGTCTCTTCCAACATACACGCCCGTGGGATTGTTGGGGTTGCATAGAAAGACCAGACTTGGCCGTATCTGTTTGATTGCTTTGACCGCCTCTTCGATGGGCCAACGAAATCCCCCAGCCTCATCGGCCCTCACAACGTGCAACTCGGCCCCGCAGATGACAGCCGAGGTCTCATACTCTCCGAATGTGGGGCCGAAAATCAGGCACTTCTTGCCAGGCCCCAGATATGCGCGCGCCAGAAGGTGGATAAGATCCGTGGACCCGTTGCCGATCATCAAATTATCAAGTCCGACGTTGAGGCGAGCCGCCAAGGCCTCACGCAAAGCCAGGCAATCGCGGTCCGGGTAGGAGGACAAGTCTGCCCCTGCTGCGGCCGTCCTGACTCGATGCGACGGCCCCAGCGGGTTGATGTTGGAGCTGAAGTCCAAAACCTGCTCGGGGCGGAGACCCAAGGAGCGCAACTCCCCAACGTTCAATCCGCCATGTACCGTGTTCACTCTTTGCATATTCTGGCAATTATCCTGTGGGCTAGAAGGTCTCCGTGAGGGCGATCCATCTTGACCCCGACGACCTGCGAGGCATCTAGCTCACGTATTGGCCCTCCGACACTGGCGAGTATGCTGATCAGTGTCATCGGAGCTGTTTCACGCCCCCGCTGACGATGCGCCGGCACAGCACGGATTGCAGGTCTGGAAGTTCGCGCCGGGCAAGTGCAACGGCCTGTTCCACAAGTTTGATGTCGTCCGGGAAGATCATCCCTATTACCGCCCCGCTGTGGGCCACGTTCACTCCTACGGAGCCTGCCCGGCTGGACAATTCGAGCACGGGTTCTAGGTGGGAATTGAACAACAAGTTCTGGTTGGCAATGGCGCTTCGGGTGGCTCCTTGACCGATGCGAATCGGGTCGGCGGACCGGATCCCGCTCTCTATGAGCGTAACCGCTTCTTGCATGTCAGGCTCTTGACGCCTGAGAACGTTGTCCCTATTCACCTCGTTGAACTCCAGTGTATCGACACTGCCGCCGAAATCGAGCACGATGACCCGCATGGGAGGAGGCTGACCCAGGGTTTTGGCGATTCTGCCCTCCAGGTGGTCGAACAACGCGATGTGGGGGAACATCACGCCATCGCTGGGCTCCACTCCCAGCGCTATTCCCGCTATCTCGTTGGGGCAAAGCTCTTGGTTGATCGCCGAGGCCGTGGCGACGACTGCGGCAGCTACGTCGGCGGTGCTGCTCGCCATCCCTTTGCCCCGGGGCAAAGGGGAATCTAACCAAAGGCGCACATCGATTTCCGTTTCGTTCAGATAGTCCAGCGTAGCCCGCACCGCTTGAACAGCTTTTGGAGAATTCTCCGGGCCGTATACCCCGCCATCACCCCGAAATATCTCCACCGTGGCCACGCTGTACATGTCTATGGGACAAGTCACCATGCAATGGACCCCTCCAAGAACCCCTTGGCTCAGCTCGCCGCAAGTTCCCGGGGCTGACGCCGACGCTTTTCCAACCACCTTCGACGGAGGCATTATTCCTCTAGGAACTCCCCACGGGCATGTGGGAATGCTGCGAGGGACTTAATTTCCAACGGCATGCCTGCAACCATTAGGTATACCTCATCGGCGCAGGCGGCAACAGTTTGGTTCACACGACCAAGGATATCCCGGAACTTGGAGCCTAGCGGATATGGCGGGACCACGCCCAATCCGACTTCGTTGCTGACCACAATCCAAGTAGCTGATGTACGGCTGTAGACTTCCAGCAACCGTTCTGCCTCTGACAGGATTCTTCCCTCCGCTGCCGGACTGTCTTCCATACTCAGGAGCAGATTGCTGACCCACAGCGTAATGCAGTCCAACAGGCATGTGTCATGCCCTTCCAAGGCGGGTGGAAGCGTTGAGGCGAGTTCCAGGGGCTCCTCCAGTGTCTTCCATTCGGGCGGGCGGCTGCGGCGATGAACCTCGATGCGGCGTTCCATGTCTGGGTCCAACGCTTGGGCGGTAGCGACAAACAACACGTTCCCTTGCTGATGGGCAAGTCGCTCGGCAAATGCGCTCTTTCCCGACCGTGCGCCTCCCAGGATGAAAATCAGCCGTCTAGCCATATCCATCCCTTGGTCTCAATCTGCGTACGAATCTCCGCGCCGGCAGCGATTGCCGCCCACGTGGCCTGATCGAACCGAGGCATTCCGGCGAAAAGGACGCCTCCTTCTCAGAGGGCATGACCTGGAACTGGCCCCGCAGCGTGTACAGGTCTCTCTTCGTCGGTTCTCCTTTTCTGGTCCGTATGCTCATATAGACCAACCAGTCAAAAGACCCCGGAGAGCCAAAGCCCCCGTCGCGGTCAGTATTCCGATGGCGGCCACAATGTAAGCTAAACGCACTGACACGCCGATTTGCCTGGAACATGGTTCCTCCAGGCCTTCACCGATGCGGTAGTGGCCCACCTTCTCCAATGTAACTCCCAACAGCCCGGACATGGCTCCGATAGTCCAGCCTGCGTTGGGGCTTGCTGTCAGGCGTCGCCCTGCCCAAGCCCACCGCCACCCCGAGCTCACTGGCAACCGGTTCAGAATGCCCGCCGCCAAGATTAGCCCCGCGCTCAGTCGAGCCGGGGCCAGGTTGATGAAATCGTCCAACTTTGCAGAAGCTTTCCCCAGATATTCGTATTGGCCCCGGTACCCTATCATGCTGTCGAGGGTGTTGATGGCCCGGTAGGCAAAGGCGCCGGGCAATCCAAGGACGGCGAAAGCCAGCCAAGGGCCTATGTAGCTGTCAGTCGTGTTCTCTGCCACCGATTCAATAGCGGCTGCGGACACCAGAGAGCCACTGAGCGAATTGGCGTCCCGGCTGACCAGACTCCTCAGTTCCTGTCTGGCTTGACCCATGCTTCCCTCGTCCATAGCGGTCTGCACACTTCGAGCGGCCCTAGCCAGGCCGGAAACGGCAAAGGTCGTACTGAGCATTACAGCCCCTCCCAGCAGGTACGGTATGGGGCCCAACTCACGCAGTCCAGTGGCCGCCAACCACGCGAGTCCTGCGAACAGGGCTGGAACGAGTATGGCCATGACCGCACCCCAAGCGAAGGCGGACACTTTCCTTCCGCCAGAAGGTCCCAAGCGCTCCAACCGTGAAACCAGCTTTCCCATCCACACTACAGGATGGGCCCACCCTGGAAATTCCCGGAAAGCCAGGTCCAACGCCAACGCCAGTCCCAGGACGCCTGCATCAAGATGCCATTCTCCGGGGAACACTTGCCATTCCATATCACACTGCTCTTTACGCTATCAGACCATCTCGTGAAGCGGTGAAAAAAACCCATCTGAAAAGCCGTAGGCAAGCAGTGCAGCCAATGCCAGGACTGACACTTCGGCAACCTCGTTAACCGCGCCGTATACATCCCCCGTGACTCCGCCGAGCAGCTTCGATGCCCACGCTCCTATAGCCCATGCGACCGCCGTCGCTGTGGCTAACAGCGCCAGTCCCGACGGCCCAGTCAACGCAACTACGATGACCAGAGTCGCTAACAGGCCGCCTGCGAGTTGCAGACGACCTCCTCTCGTTAAGAATGGAGTTCCCAGCCCCGGGCGTCTGATGTAGGGGAAGAGTTCCATCGCCAACAGCATCGCCCAGCGGGACAGACACGGGAAAACCAATATCACCCAAAAGCGTGCAGTCGGCGCTAAAGCCATGATGGCAGCGACCTTTAGCAGCATTATGCTGACTACCCCCACAACGGCGAAGGCGCCCACGTGAGAGTCACGGAGAATATTAAGACGTCTGTCCCTGTCAAAACCCCCGAGCAGCGCGTCGCAACAGTCCATGAACCCGTCCAAATGCAGAGCGCGGGTCAACACCGCCAATATCACCGTCAATATGGCTGCCGACAGCAACGGTGGAAACTGTGGGAAGTCCTGGGTGAAAAGCGGATATCCGGAATGCATCGCAAGGTCTATAGCCGCCAGAATCGCACCCAAGAGCAGTCCGGCCACTGGGAACCAAGCTCGAGCCGTCGCCAGTCCCCCAGCGTCCCTTGGCGCAACTGGCAGAATCGTGAGAAAGCCAACAGCAGACCGCAGTCCGGTCACCGGTCTGCCCCTTGGTCAGAGCTGGCGTCGGCTTCCCGATCGGACACTCCCGCCTCGGAAAAGGTCGCCATCTCAGACAGGCATGCCGCTGCCGCCTCTACGATCGGCATGGCCAATGCCGCCCCGGTGCCTTCTCCGAGGCGCATGCCCAAGTCCAGAAGCGGTGTCAATTCCAGGGTCGCCAACGCAGCCCGGTGTCCCCGCTCCGCTGACATGTGAGAGGCAATCATGTAGTCCCGAGAGGATGGGCACAGGGCATGCGCGACCAGCGCCGCCGCACCGGATATGAAGCCGTCCACCACTACGGGCCGTCGCATCATCGACGTGCCGAGGACAACGCCCGCCAACACACCGATTTCAAAACCGCCGACTTTCGCTAGTAGGTCCAGTCCGTCCATGGGGTTGGGTGCATTGATCTCCAACGAGGCCTTTACTATCTCGGCCTTGTGCCGAAGCTCCTCGGCCGTGCGTCCCGTGCCTTCTCCCGTGGTCTCCTCAGGTGAAACGCCTGTTACGGCGGCAGTGATGGCGCTCGATGGAGTGGTGTTTCCGATGCCCATATCTCCGGTGGCAATCAGGTCGACTCCGGACTCTATGACCTCCACAGCCAAGTTTATTCCTGCCTCTACGCATTCCTCCGCTTGCTCCCGAGACATGGCAGGACCTCGGCTGATGTCCGCAGTGCCACGCCCTATCTTCAACTCCCGCAGATCCGGGTGGCGAGGAAGGTCGGCAGCCACTCCAGCGTCAACGATGATTTGCCGTATGCCCAGACGTCGGCACATTACGCTGATGGCGGCTCCGCCCGAGAGGAAGTTCATCACCATCTGAGCCGTGACCTCTTGTGGGTAGCCGGTGACGCCCTGAGCCACTACACCGTGATCACCCGCCGCTACAATCACGGCCTTGCCTCGAATCTCTGGTCGCTCCGTACCGAAGATGCCCGCTAGCCGAACGGAAACCTCTTCCAGCCGTCCCAAGATGCCCGGAGGCTTGGTCAGATCGAGCTGTCGGGCCTCGGCGCGGCTCACGGCCGCATAGTCTGCTGGGCGAATCCGCCCGATGGCCTGGGAAACGGTTGTATGTGACGCGCTCATGTCCCTAAAACTCCAGTCCGGGCTGCGCTCTGATGCCCTGCTCGTGGTAAGGATGTTTAATCTTCCGCATCTCTGTGACCAGGTCGGCGAACTCGATCAGCTCTTCAGGCGCGTAGCGCCCCGTGATGATCACATGTAGCATTTCAGGCTTTTGCTTAAGGGTGTCGATAGCGTCCTGCACTGGAATCCAGCCATAGTGGAGCGGGTATGTGAACTCGTCCAGGACAATGATGTCGTGGTCCCCGGACATTATCGCCTTACGGCAGATTTCCCATTGTTGCCGAGCCAATTCCTCAGTTGTGGCCATATCCTTGCTCAGCCAGGTAAAGCCGTCACCCAGGGCGCTCCAGGGAATCTCAAGCCGGTCGGCGGCGCGGCTCTCGCCGAACCGGGCGCCAGTGTGTTTCAAGAACTGGAACACCTCCACTTTCATGTTCCGTCCCCAAGCGCGGAACAGCACTCCCAGAGCGGCGGTGGTTTTCCCTTTTCCTTCTCCGGTGTTGACCACGACCAATCCCTTTTTGATTCGTGGGCCCTTGATTGGACGATGTTCTGCGGAATGGTTGGCCATATCCACCTCCGTCTAGTTCTTACCATGGGATCAATCTGCAGGTCCTATGAGCCATACCTGGGGACAACCCGTGATCGGGTCTAATTGCACATCAGTTTCCACCCCGAAAACTTCTCGGAAGTTGTCGGGCGTAAGCACGTCGACAGGCTTTCCCTCAGCCACGATGGAGCCTTCTGACAACATCGCCAACCGGTCGCAATATCGGCCCGCAAGAGATACGTCATGCAGAGCCGCTACGATTGACACTGAACGGTCGGCTGACTCAGCCCTTAGCGTCTCCATCATTGACAGTCGGTGCTTCAAATCAAGACTGGACGAAGGCTCGTCCAGCAGTATGACTCCCGCCTCCTGGGCTATCGCCCGGGCAAGGACAACACGCTGCCTCTCCCCACCTGACAGCCGGTCCAGTTGCCGGCTCTCGAACCTGGCGGTGTCGGTGCGAGCCATCGCTTCTCGGGCAATCTTTCGGTCGCGCTTACCCTCCAGTTCAAACCTGCCCAGGTGGGTATACCGCCCCATCAGCACCGTTTCCAAGGCCGTGAACGGGTGCGCGGCGTAGTCCTGGGGCATGAATGCGATCCGTCGTGCCCGTTCGGCGGCATTCAAGTTCTTAAGTGGGACGGCGCCAAGCATGACCTGT
Source organism: Dehalococcoidia bacterium (assembly GCA_034422875.1). GTDB lineage: Bacteria > Chloroflexota > Dehalococcoidia > Lucifugimonadales > JAGWBF01 > DAOUJI01. The sequence goes on from DAOUJI010000005.1 coordinate 9,728, forward strand.
CCGGCGTCCGGGCGGAGCAGCCCGGCCAACACACGCAACAGCGTGGTCTTCCCTGCTCCGTTAGGACCGATGAGGCCCACAAGCTCACCGGGCCGTGTCTCGAAAGAGACACCCTTTAGCGCCTCTGTTGCGCCCAGGTTCACATGCACTTCATGTGTGGCAAGAATCTCATGGGTGACTCGTAAGACCACGGAGTCACTCTCCTTGATGCGGCTCGAAATCGGCGAACGTGACGTCGCTGAACCGGTCAGGGTAGAGCAACGAGGCGGTTTCCTCGATCCCACGCACGTTCCAGTGGGAAAGGGTGGTATATGTCTTCGAACCCACGACATAAATCTTGCTGTTGACCACAGCCGGCACCGCAACCAGTGCAGGATGGGCGAGCAGGTCGTCGCGCAGCGCGTCGCCTCCAGAGTCTCCGGACTGGGTTATCAGGATTACGTCCGGGTCGAAAGCGGCCACGGACTCGATGCTCACCTTCTGAATCCCTTCAAGGCCGTCACGATCCGCCGCATTGACGCCTCCGGCAGTCTCTATGATGCCGCCTACGGTGGTGCCGCTCCCCGGAACATATATCTTCTCCGAGTAACGGGTGATGGAGATGACTGTGGGTCTGTCCGGGTGGCCCTGAGGCGGGACCCTCTCGGTCACCGTGGCCAGTCTCTCTTCAATCTCGGAGGCCAACTCCAGGGCGCGTTCTTCGACACCCAGCAAATAACCGACCAGCAGGATGTTGGGAATGTTGCCCTCGGACGAGTTTTCCAACGAGGGCCTCACCACAGGAATGCCCGCTTCCTTTATCAGGTCAACTATGTCGGCTTTGGTGAATTTCGAAGCGATGAACAGGTCAGGCTGTTGCGCCAGGACATTTTCCGCTCCCTTCTCGTAAATCGGGATGCCGGCCACCCAGTCAGCCACGTTGGAGTAGCTGTCGTTGCCGGTGAACTTCCCGACCGCGGCAATTCGTTCAGTGTCCACCAGCGACAGCACAATTTCGTCGTGGCCAAGGGAATAGGTGAGTATGCGCTGCGGCGGTTGGTCCAACCGCACCAGGCCCTCCGATGTCTCGACTTCCCTGGGCCAACCACGGTTGGACGCGTCGACGATCCCGGGAACGTCAGGATAGGGTGGAACCGGCGTGAGCGTCGGCTCCGGTGTCGGTGTAGGCGCGGGTGTAGCCGTGGGTTGCGGCGTTGCGGTTGGCAGCGGAGAGGGAGTGTCCGCCGGTATCGGCGTGGAGGTAGGAGCAGGTGTGTCCGTTGGGCTCGGAGTGGCGGCAGGAGCCTCCGGCTCCATAGTCGCGGTAGGATTGGGTGTGTTGGCGGGCTGCTCCGATGGACCGCAAGCCGCCGCCAGCGTCAAGGCTAATGCGACTACAAATGCAAAGACGATGGGAATAGACCTGGCTCCCATTTTGTTGTCCATATCTTTTCGACTCCCTCCGTTGGAAACTGGTTAAAGGATTGAGGCCCGCGCCTTGTTGTGCGCCAGCAACATCAAGAAAAAGGGCGCTCCCACCAGAGCAGTGATTATGCCTACGCTCACCTCGGCGGGAGCGATCACTAGACGTGCTATTGTGTCAGCCGCCAACAGGAATACCCCGCCGCCGATGGCGCTTAGAGGCACCAGCACACGGTGATCGGCTCCGATGACCAGCCGCAACGCGTGGGGAACAACCAGTCCCACAAAAGCTATAGCGCCGGAAAACGCAACCGCCGCTCCGGTAATCAGGGAGGCGGCGAGCAACAACGAGTTTCTAGTCAAACCGACTCGCACGCCCAGCGAACGCGCCTCGTCGTCACTGACCATAAGAAGGTTCAGGTCGCGGGACATCACGATTGCCACGACTATACCCGCCAGGACGAAGGGCATTGAAAGTCGAACGTCGGCCCACAGCGTGGCGTCCAACCCGCCAGCCAGCCAGAAGAGCATCTCACGCTGGGCTTCCAGGTTTTCAGTGAACAGCACAATCGCGGAGATGATGGCGGCGATAAAGGCGCTCACGGCGACGCCAGCCAGCAGCAATGCCGCCATAGAGAATCGCCCGCCGACGGAAGCAACGGTGTACACCAGGACCAGGGCGCCGGCAGCTCCTGCAAAAGACATGGCGGGCAAGGCTAAAGAGAACGCTGCATGGGCCCCTATGGCGATGGAAACGACGGCGCCCAATGCCCCTCCCGTGGAGACCCCGATGATGCCCGGGTCAGCCATGGGGTTGCGGAACAGACCCTGCATCGCGGCGCCGACAATCAGAGCCAGGGTGATCCGGGGCAGTCTGACTGAGGAGACTATCGCCTCTTCGGTGTCCGAGGCGGCGGACTGGCCGATGCCCACCTGCTGCAGCATGATGTCCAGGGTGTGGGAGGCGGGAATCGTGTAGGGCCCGAGGCCAGCAGCGGTCACCGCTAGAATGATGCCAAGGAACAGCAGAATCGCTGCTCCAGCGACAAGTTTAACGAGAACGGGAGAGTCGCCTAGAGCGAGAAAGCTGCGAAGCCAGCTCAAGTAGGAACGGGGCGCCGGCCCGCCAATATATGGCCTGTCCTCGTCGGAGCGCAGGTTGGGCGCCCCGGAATTCGCTGTATCCAACAGAAAATCCCTGTCGCTCTCGCACAGCAGGGATGCTTGCTGGTAGTCCTCAACCCCCGTTGACGGGGGATATTCGGAACCTGAGCGCTCCCTGGGACGAAGAGCAACCGCTCAGCTCAGCCCGGCAGGTCTCCTGGCTCCCGGATCATCGCCTTTCCCGCGCCTTCCCATCCGACAAGGACAGTGGCTTCAGCGGGAGGCTACCCGGTCACAGTGCCGCCTCCGCAGCGGATTCACACCGCTTTCCCTAATTGGCGCCCGTTTATCGAGCGCACCGGGCTGGTTGGCCTAAATTATAGGCCGATGCTAGCAGTGGTTTAATCCCATGTCAACATCGGCCATCTCCGTTAAAGCTGATCTGAACGTGCATACGAATGGCCGCCGGTCCGAACCGATACAGTTGGTTGACAAAGCGACAAAACTCGACCTATACTCGTTGCCGTCACTTCGGTGACTGCGTTTCTTTAACAATCGAACGGCCCGCCCGGTGCGCCAGTATCGGCTATACAGGGGAAGGCGGTGAGATTCCGCCACGGTTGCGCCACTGTGAACGAGCGTTGGGACCCCCACGCTCGCAAGTCAGGAAACCTGTCCGGGTAGAGGTGCTCTGCTTCTGCGCTTAACAGAACGGCCCTTTGGCGTTGTCCGCCAATCCGATAACAAAAACCCCCTGGCAGAAGTAGAGCCAGGGGGTTTTCTTATTTTCCCGGACCTAAGGTCTGGGCAGAAAAGGGCGATTCCAATCTCTGATTCCAGCCTCAACAAAAACAACTCTATAGCGGTAGTGGCAGTCGGCCCCGGCTGCGACGACATGCTTACGTTGCAGGGACGAGAAGCGTTGATCAACGCTGATCTGGTTCTTGGTTTTTCGACGGTTTTAGACGTGGTCAGACCTTGGCTTGCACATGCCGAAGTTCGTCCTATGACCTACCGGAATCAAGAAGAAGTCCTGGAGTATGCGGAAGGTCGGGTGCGAGACGGCAAGAGTTGCGTGGTTTGCTGCTGGGGAGACCTGACCGTCTCGGCCAGCGAACTGTTGGACCGCGTGCGCCGGCGTTTCTGCAGTGTGAAGCTCGTGCATGGTGTCAGTTCGGTCCAGGTGGCAATGTCCCGCGCCGGCATCTCGTTGGAAGACACTGTGTTTGTCACGCTCCACAAACGAACGAGCGACGTCGGAGAGCTTGAAGAGGCCTTCCACTATATCAACGAAGGACTCAGAAACGTTGTTTTGCTTCCCAGGCCTTTCGCCTTCATGCCCGCTGGAATCGCCAACGGACTTCTGGATGCAGGGGTCCGAGGCGACTTGCCGGTAAAGGTCTATCAGAGGCTCACCTTTGAGGACGAGAAACGCTGGGCCGGCGTCCTGAGGGAATGCAGTGAGATCGCTGAAGAGTTCAGCGACCTGTCCATCATGGTCTTTCTATCCGGAAAGACCGTTCATTGTGAAGGAGACTGACCTCAGAAACCGTTGGAACGAGTTATGCAACAGAAATCCATCCTATTCATCACCACGGCAGACACCGACATACTGACTGCCGAACGTGCGCTGTCGGGTCTTCCCGAAGGCTTCCCACGGGTGGCTGCCTTTAACCCCGCGTCGGTGCGGACCGACTCAGACCAGGAGAAGTCAGAGCCGGACAGCAAATTGACGGCTCTTGTTTCCGAGTCGGGCGCGGTCGTTCTTCGGCTGCTGGGAGGTAAGCGGGCAATGCCCGACTCCTTCGACACGCTGGTCCGGCAATGCCGTAACGAAGGCATACCTCTCATCGCCTGCCCTGGGCATCAGGAATGGGACGACGACCTGGTTTCCGCCTGCACTGTGCCGGTCGCGGAGGTGGAGACTGTTTTCGCTTACCTGATGCAGGGAGGCGTTCAGAATTTCCAGAACATGTTCATATTCCTAAGCGACGCCTACTTCGGTACGGAACATGGTCATGAGGCGCCGGCGCCGCTGCCCTGGGAAGGCATATACCACCCCGATGTCGCAGATGGAACGGACGTGGATTCATTTGTTTCCCGTCGGTTCAAACCCGGGCGGCCGTCCATCGGAATCCTCTTCTACCGCGCCCATTGGATGAGCGGCAACCTCCAGCCCATAGACAGCCTGATACACAGTCTGGAGCGCATGGGAGCCAATGTGCTTCCCGTGTTCGCTTTCAGCCTGAAGCACAGCCCGGACGGCGACGGACAGGCCAACCGTGCGTTTACCAACTACCTGGCTGGTGAAGATGGGGCCCCAAGAGTGCAATGCATCATCAATACGATGGGCATGTCGATGGGAGACCTGAGTGACGAAGGTCCAGCGATAGCCTCCGGATGGTCAGTGGACTACCTGGACAACCTGAATGTGCCTATGGTGCAGGCCATCATAAGCACAGGCTCCCATGATGAATGGAAGCAGAATCCCCTGGGCTTGGGTCCGATCGACACTGCGATGAACGTGGCCCTGCCGGAGTTTGACGGACGACTCATTTCCGTGCCCATTTCCTTCAAAGAGGAGGCCCTTGCGGACGGACCGTCGAGGCTGGACGGCAGGTTGCAACGCTATGTTCCCAGGTACGACCGGGTGGAGTTGGCAGCCCGGCTGGCTGTCAAACATGCCAGGTTAGGGATGACGCCCAATTCAGAAAAGAAGATTGCGGTTATTCTCAGCAACTATCCCACCAAGGACGCCCGCATAGGCAACGCTGTGGGCATGGACACTCCGTCGTCTGCCATCGTCGTGCTGCACGCTCTGAAAGATTCTGGTTATAAGGTGACGGACATTCCGGAAGACGGCGACGCCCTGGTCCATCGCATCATTGAGCGATGCAGCAATGACCGCGATTCCCTTACGGAGGAGCAGCTTAGACTCGCGGCGGGACACGTCACCGCCCGGGATTACAATCGATGGTTTTCCGGCTTTCCTGACGAAGTGGCTGAAGAGTTGACTCGCGATTGGGGCGAACCGCCAGGGCATGTGTACCGAAGCAACGGAAGTGTGGCCATCCCCGGAATTGACCTGGGCAACGTATTTGTGGGCCTCCAACCGCCCCGTGGGTTTGGAGAAAACCCCATTGCCATTTATCACAGCCCCGACATGGCCCCGACGCACCATTACATAGCCTACTACCGCTGGCTCCGTGACGTTTTTCAGGCGGACGCGATTCTGCACCTGGGAAAACACGGCACTCTGGAGTGGCTTCCGGGTAAAGGGATCGGGCTGTCTCCCTCCTGTTACCCAGAGGTGGCCCTGGACGACGTGCCCCTCTTCTACCCGTTCATTATCAACGATCCCGGTGAAGGGACGCAGGCCAAACGCCGGGCTCACGCCACTATCGTCGACCATCTGATTCCGGCGATGACCACTGCCGACAGCTATGGAGACATCGCACGCATAGAGCAATTGATGGACGAACACTATCAATGCCAGACTCTCGACCCGTCCAAACTGCCCATGCTGGAAGCCCAGATATGGGAAACCGTGCAACAGGCCGACCTGCATAGGGACCTGGGCATAGAGTCCCAACCCGATGATTTCGGTGAGTTCATCCTGGAGATTGACGGTTATCTCTGCGAGCTTAAGGACGCCCAAATCAAGGACGGCCTCCACATTTTGGGAGAGGCTCCTCAGGGCGAACAATTGGTGGGGTTGCTCTGCGCTCTGACTCGACTGGACAACGGCGGCGTTCCCAGCTTGCGCAGTTCAATCTCCGAAGCGCTGGGTCTGGACTATGAAGAACTGAACGACCGGCTTGGCGCTCCTCCTGACGGTCCGCTTTCTCCAGTCCTCGATAAGGCGGACATCGAGACTCCGGTGCGGACCAACGGTGACGTGCTGGAACGGATAGAACGACTATGTCGGCTAGCCTATTGGGAGATGCTCGCACGGGGATTCCATCCTGAAGACGCCGCCCCGGTTGTAAATGGAATCCTGGGAACGGACGACCCCCGGACCCAGTCGACGCTGGAGTACGTGGCTGAGACTGTGTACCCCGCCTTGATGAAGACTCCGGACGAGATTGGCAACTTGCTGCGGGGACTCGAAGGAAAGTTCGTGCCCCCTGGGCCCAGCGGAGCGCCAACGCGGGGCATGGCCGGCATTCTGCCCACGGGACGCAACTTCTACTCTGTGGACCCGAAGACCATCCCATCTCCGTCCGCCTGGGAGACTGGGAAGAAGCTGTCCGAGTCGCTTCTCGAAAAGTATCTGGAGGATGAAGGGTCCTATCCGGAGATGGTCGGCATGGTGGTCTGGGGCACTTCGGCCATGCGCACCCATGGCGATGACGTAGCTCAAATACTGCATCTGCTGGGCATACGTCCCGTATGGCAACAGGAGAGTCGCCGGGTGAACGGCCTGGAGGCAATCCCATTGGCAGAGCTCGGTCGTCCGCGCATCGACGTCACAGTTAGAATCAGCGGCTTTTTCCGGGACGCATTCCCCAACTTGATAAACCTGCTTGACCAGGCCGTAGAGCTGGCCGCTTCTTTGGACGAGTCCCCAGAGGACAACTATGTCGTCAAGCACTTGCGGGAGGACCTAACCCATTCAGAGGCGCCGGCGCAGGACATCGAGAATCAGGCTAACGATGCCCATCAGGACGAGTTCCGGAATCGCAGCCTTTACCGAATCTTCGGGAGCAAGCCTGGGTCCTACGGCGCCGGGATACTGACCGTGCTGGACGAACGGAACTGGGAGACTGTGGAGGACCTGGCTGAGGTCTACACCGCCTGGGGCGGGTATGCCTACAGCCGCCAGGACCACGGTGTCAACGCCAGGGACCAATTCAGACGGCGGTTCAGTCAGATAGTGGTCGCAGCCAAGAACCAGGACACCCGCGAACACGACATATTCGACAGCGACGACTATATGCAATATCACGGGGGCATGATCGCCACAGTTCGGTCCTTAACAGGACGGAATCCCCGTCAGTTCTTCGGCGACAGCGCCGATCCCAACCGCGTCAAGAACAGGGACCTTCAGGACGAGGCGCGACGGGTGTTTCGGAGCCGGGTTGTCAACCCGAAGTGGGTCGAGTCGATGAAGCGCCACGGCTACAAGGGGGCTTTTGAGTTGGCCGCCACGGTGGACTACATGTTTGGCTACGACGCCACAGCCCAGGTTATCGAAGACTGGATGTATGAGGATGTAACCGAAAGCTATGTTTTCGACTCGGACACCCAGGATTTCTTCCGCCAGAGCAATCCTTGGGCCTTGAAGGGAGTCGTCGAAAGGCTGCTGGAGGCCATCGAACGAGGCTTGTGGGAAGACCCACCGCCTGAGATGCGAGAGAAACTGCGTCAACTCTATCTTGAACTGGAGCACGACTTGGAAGCCCGTCAAGAGGGGAGTCATGCCAACCAGGGCGCTCCATCGTCATGAGGAAGAATCGGACAGACAGGAACGGCGTAATTTCAAAACGCCGAACTTGGAGATAAACGGCTGAATTCACCAGCCGTGCATACGGGAGAAGGAGGATTTTATGGCAGGTGCATTCGCGGGAAACATCAGCCAGGGGAGATTGTCTTCCTGGGCGCCATGGTTCTTGCTGGCAATGGCGCTGTTGTACTTCGTAGGTTACGTAGACGGCTCTGTACACGGCGGCGTCTTGGGAGCCACTGGTGGGAATTTGGGCTATGTCCACGAGTTCTTCCACCATGCCCGCCACGTCGGCTTGATGTGCCATTAGAACGGCCAGCGGCTGTATAGGGTAGTTTCCGGGCACGCTTCATCCGCGCCGGAAACACATAGCACGGAAAATCTCAAGGGTGGATTTGCCGACGGGTGAGCTTTGTCCTTGAATCGGTCCGTATCGATCCCTAGTTGCATCCTGGAGGTTAGGAATGAAACGTATTCTAATCGCTTCCGTGATCGTTGGCGCCATTGCAGGACTTCTTGTAGGGGGCTTTCACAACCTGTTTACAGTTCCGGTAATGGAGCGAGCCATTGTACTGGAAGAAGAGCGGTCGGCTTCGGTCCCCGCTGGTGAGGAAGAAGAAGGTCCCAGCACCGATGTATCTCTGGGTGTACAACGGGTAGGCATGATCTTTGGCACGGCCATCTATGGGGCGATCATCGGACTGTTCTTCGCTGTTGGATTTGTCTTGCTCCATCGCGCCGCTCCCGGGTGGCCCGTCGTGTGGGTGGCGGTGACGGTGGGGTTCTTGGGGTTCTGGAGCATTTCCCTGTTCCCCTTCATTCGGTACCCGCTTAACCCTCCTGGCGTGGGAGATGAAACAACTCTGCTGGCGAGACAACTGGGACAGACTTTGTTCACGCTGGTGTCTGCTGCGGCTGTTGGTCTGGTCCTGGACGGTTTCCGCCGGATCAGCCAGAACTATGTTTCCGCAGTGGCGCGGAGGTTGCGATACGGAGTGATTCTGGCGTCGTACACTGCCTTGGCATTGGTGATGGTCTTCGTGTTTCCAGGGAACACCGACCCAACGCCAGTGCCCATCGACTTGCTGGAACTCTTCCGAGCGTTGACCATGGTTGGTCAATTTCTAGCGTGGGCATTCCTGGCCGTTGGCGTTTCCCTTGCCCTGATGTGGCATCAACGGTCTGTGGAGACCCGGGTTGCAGAACCATCCACCGCCGGGTTTGCGAGATGAACCCGTTGCCCAAGGCAAGCAGGAAAGTGAATGTCCGCTAGTTCTCAGCAGCAGCGCACCGAGCCGCGCTTTCCGTTCACCGCCATAGTAGGTCAGACTCCTATGAAGCGGGCGTTGATTCTCAACGCGGTTAACCCCCGGATTGGCGGCGTTCTGATCCGAGGCAAGAAGGGTACGGCCAAGTCCACGGCCGTCCGTTCCCTGGCAGCGTTGCTGCCTGAAGTCAGGGTGATCAGGGGATGCCCCTACAGTTGCCCACCCGATAACCTCCAGGGGCTTTGCGAACGATGCCAGGCTCAGAGCGGGCAAGGGGAAGACCCTTCAGCGATAAACCGGCAAGTGCGCATCGTCGAGCTGCCGGTAGGAGCTACCGAGGACCGCCTGATGGGGTCGCTGGATATCGAGCAGGCCATCAAAACCGGAAGTCGGAGCTTTGAACCAGGGCTGATTGCCGCCACCCACCGAGGAATCCTATACGTGGACGAGGTGAACCTCCTTAACGACCACCTCGTCGACGTGTTGTTGGATGCTGCGGCTATGGGGCGCAACTACGTAGAACGGGAAGCTGTATCTGTAAGTCACGCCGCGGAGTTCATTCTAATTGGAACCATGAACCCCGAAGAAGGCGACCTCCGGCCACAGCTGCTCGACCGGTTCGGACTTGCCGTGGAGGTGGACAGCGTCTTTACGGCAGAGGAACGGCGCGAGGTGGTCAAGCGGCGCATCGACTTCGAGGCCGACCCCTACGGCTTCATAGACCGTTGGAGCGATTCTGAAAACGCCGAGAGGCAACGGATTGTCCGCGGGCAGGAGCTGTTGAAACAGGTCACTGTACCCGAGGATGTATTAGAGCTGATCACGGGCATATGCGCAGAATACCAGGTTGACGGTCTCCGAGCGGACATTGTGATATACAAGACCGCCAGCTCCATCGCTGCGTATGAAGGAAGGCGTCAAGTGGTGGCTGAGGACGTGCGCGAAGCAGCGGAAATGGCCCTGATGCACCGTCAGCGGAGACAGCCGTTTCAGCAACCGCAGTTGGTTACGGAGCAACTGGACTCGATGATTGATGAGTTCCAGAACCAGCCCAGGAGCCGCGAACCTCAAGACCGGAACAGTGAGGCAGACGACGACCCCGACGACGGCGAACCTGACTCGCCTGAGCAGGAAGACCCTGCGGCTCCACACGAGACTGACGCCGGACCACAAGACCAATATTTTGAGGTGGGAGCGCCCTTTTCGGTTCGGTCTCTACAGGTCAAGCCTCCAGACCATAAGGCCAGAACGACCAGCGGGCGTAGGGCGAAAACCGTAAGTGATTCGGCTTCGGGCCGTTACGTGGGTTCAGCAGCGCCGCAGGGCAAAGCGTCAGATCTGGCTCTGGACGCCACGCTCCGGGCTGCGGCTCCACACCAGGTTAGAAGGCGGACCCCTGACACTGGCATCCTCCCAGCGGAAGACGACGCTCCGGTGTTCCTTATAGAACCGTGGGATGTGCGAGAGAAGGTTCGGGAAAGCAAGACCGGCAGTCTGGTCCTCTTTGTGGTGGACGCTAGCGGGTCCATGGGCGCTCAACGCCGCATGGTCGCGGTAAAAGGAGCCATTCTGTCGCTTCTGCTGGATGCGTACCAAAGACGGGACAAGGTGGGTCTGATTGCCTTTCGAGGCACGACAGCCCAGGTGTTGCTGCCTCCAACGTCCAGCGTTGACCTGGCCCACCTGCGTCTGAATGAGATGCCCACGGGGGGACGAACGCCATTGAGCCATGGGCTGTTCATGGCGTTGCAAGTGGTGGAAGCTGAAAAGATGAAAGAACGCAACGTGATTCCCCTATTGGTGGTCATGTCAGACGGCCGGGCCAATGTAGCGATGGGGAGGTCCGATGATTTTCAACAGCCGGGAGGCTTGCCCGGAAACAACTTGCCTATGGCTGAAGCGACGGCCATAGCCTCAACAATCAAGGAGCAACGTATACCAGCGGTTGTTATAGACACCGAGACTGATTTCCTCCGGTTAGGCTTGGTTGGATCATTGGCGGAAGCTATGGATGCCCCCTGCATCAAATTGGAGGAACTCCAATCCGATTCCCTGGCTGACGCGGTGCGAATACAGCTGCCCTCGAACGAGAGCGGGCTGCTGACTGCCGACGAAATCCAGGGGTTGCTGCAACGCATCAAACTTGCCTGAGGACTCTTGAGGAGCAACTTTCCCCTGGATGGAGAGAGAGCCCTTCTATTACCGAGATGCGGCTTGTTATGAAGTGGCTCACAATCAAGTTGTCGCCAGCGTAGCCACGCTGTGCGAGAGTCATGGGAAGTTTGGACTGAGAGGCCCTTCCTGGTTGATTCTGAGCCTATGTCAGATCCCTACTGGCGCTGGTGGCGCTCGCCAACGGTTACAGCGATCTGTTTGGAGGCCACTCGGTCAACGTGTAGCGCATGGTCAACCCGCTGGTCATCGGTCATTCTGGCATTCAGCCGGCCGGAATTATTGTCACCCCTGCACCGCAATCTGCAGTGGGGCATGCTTGGCATTGTAAAGCGCCTGAAGGTGGCATTTTGTGAACGGGGAGCTAGAGGCAACGATGAAGGAGTAAACGCCCATCATCTGCACACGAGTCGGAATTTCTCGTCATCAGGATGAGCGAGGGCAAGTCGACCTTGGCCTCTCAAGGCGGCCGCAACTGTGAGGTCTCTAGAATGGGGCATTGCAAGTTCCCTGAGCGATCAGCCCAGCCACTAAGACAACAAAGCTGATGGCCAGCCAGAAGAAGGCTCGGTCCCAGTGACGGATTTTCTTCATGAGTTGAGACGGCAGAGTGCAGAGCTGCTGCTGATGCGCACGAAGAATTGGGTGTTCCCGCCAGGGTTGCCGACTCGGCGCTTTGACAGAAAAGCCCCTGGCGTTGTGTCGGCGCAGATACCTAGTGCTTTCACATCCTTTGGGCTGAAGGGTTCCTTGAGGTGCCCTTCATGCACAGTCGCTCGGATTTTCTGAATAAGGGTCATTGAACTTTCTGTGTTCTGGTCCAACGAGAATCCATTTCCTGCTGCAGTCGAGTATGACGATGGGAAGAATGGACGGTTCGTGGGGCCGACAGGGGCCGAGGATAGTGCGACGGATGATAGGAGGCAGCGAGAGAACCCCATTCCCCTTAACCTCCGGGCTGTTGACTTAGAAACCCTCGTTGGGGCTGAGGGTTCTTGTTGTTACTCTACAACATGTGTGTAACTTAGACGTTACCGCTGGTGGAATTTTGCACGACTTCTTGTAACCTTACGCCGAACTGATTGCGGAAAGCGGACTGCCCTGGGGCGCCGTCAAGGAGGTGCCCGAGCCCTACTGAGCGGCGCCTCAGTCGCCGCAACTGTGCTGCCGGGAACGAAAACCTCGTCACCATAGCCATTGATTCCAGTCTCTCTCTGATCAACCGCATCGTCCGGATTCCGTGTTATCGGACTGGGCGCCGGCGTCGATGCTGTCAACACATAGGTCGACGTGGGATCCCCGGCAGGCTTGGGGATGGAACTCTGAGTGGGCTCCGGCGTAGGCTCCGGAGTCGGCTCGGGAGTAGGCTCAGGAGGGGGCTCCGGCGTGGGACTTGGAGCAGTTCCAGACGCAGAACCCGACATAGGCTCCGGCGTGAGTTCCGGCGTCGGCTCACGAGTTGGCTCCGAATTCGGCGTGGGAGTCGTCGCAGACTTGGCCCTGGGAGTCAACTCCGACCTGGGTTGCTGAGTTGTCTCCGGAGTCGGCTCGGGAGTAGGTTCCGGAGTCGGTTCCGGAGTCGGCTCGGGAGTGGGCTCCGGCGTCGGTTCAGGAGTAGGCTCCGGAGTCGGTTCGGGAGTAGGCTCCGGCGTCGGTTCAGGAGTAGGTTCCGGAGTCGGTGCGGATCTGGCGCTTACCACATCTGTAGAACGTTCACCGGAATCCGACCAGGGGCTGTCGCCCTCTTCGTTCCTCGCAAGCACCTGGACCTCGTAGGCCCTTCCAGCCAACAGGCCGGTGAGCGTGGTACGGGTCCCCGTGCCGGCGAAAGCGTGCGTGTCCCATTGTGTCGTGCCCACCATCCTGTACCGCACGTCGTAGTCGGTAATTGCAGGTTTGCCCGTCATGTCCGGGGCCGTCCATGTCACGTCCAGCGCGTTATAGGGGTCCGATGAATTTCGGAGCGCCGTCGGAGCGGCGGGCTTGGCTGGAGGCTCGTTCACGTCGGTCACACTGACGGTGAGGGACAAAGTGTCCGTGTGGTCGTGCCCATCGTCCACGGTGACGGTGAGGGCGTCATACGTTGTCCTTGTCTCGAAGTCCAGTGGGGCTTTGGTCTTCAACTGCCCGGTCTCGTTGTCGATAGTGAACGAGTCGGCGTCGTCCCCGCTCAGAGTGTAGGTAAGCGGGTCGTTTTCCGCATCAGTCGCAGCGATGGGCGCCCCGATGGCCGTGCCCGGCGGCGTGTTCTCGGCCACCGAGCGGGCGGCTGAACTGCCATCGGAGAATTCCGGCGGCGCATCGTTGTCCGCTATGGTTACTTTTGCGGTGTCCTCGCCAATCGAGACCTGGCTGGTGGATGAAGTGATGATCTCGCCCAGGACTATCAAGAAGCTCTCAGGGCTCTCGTGCTCCTCGTCGTCCAGGATGGTTATAGTGATGACTGCTCGCGTTTGTCCAGGCTGGAAGGTGACTGTGCCGGAACTGGGTTCGTGTTCGTGTGCTGATGACTCCGACCCTTCGTTTCCGGTGGACCACGACACCGTGACCCCAGCGGTGACAGGCAAGGAGAGACTCACCGGCAGGTCCACGCTGGAACCCTCTACCACCGGGGCATCCGGCCCGTGGCTGTCTACGATGGATGTCGGCTGAGGCGTAACCGTCACCGTGAAAGTCTCTGTCACATCCGCGTTCGTGCCGTCGTTCGCTGTGATGGTCGCGGTGTAGTCCTTAACCGCCGCCGTCCGCGATACGGTCCCGCTCACCTGGCCGTTGGAATACGACAGACCTGAGGGTAGCCCGGTCACCGTGACGGTGAGGGTATCGCCATCGGCGTCACTCACCGTGATGTCAAAGGCTGTGATGGCCTCTCCCTGATCGTAGCTCTTGTCACCGGGATCGGTGATCACCGGGGCGGAGTTCGTGGGTGTGGGATCAGGCGTCGAACCAGGCGGGTTCGACGGAGGTGTCGGCGACAGCAGACGCTCTTGGGAACTTACCGTTACTGTGAAGGTCGCAGTTACATCCGAGTTCGTTCCGTCGTTGGCGGTGATGGTGACGGTGTGGTCTTGAGCGGCGGCTGTATACGACACCGTGCCAGAGACCTGGCCGTTGGAATACGTCAAACCCGTTGGCAGGCCGGTCACCGTCACGGTGAGGGTGTCTCCATCCTGGTCAGATACGGAGATGTCGAAGGCGTCGATCGTTTCGCTGTTCTTGTAGGACTTGTTGCCGGGGTTGATGATCTCAGGCGGGAAGTTGGTGTCCGTCACCGTGACGGTGAATGTTTCCGTCGCCGCGGTGTTGGCGCCGTCGTCGGCCGTGATGGTCGCAGTGTAGTCCTGCACCGCCGCCGTCTGCGACACCGTGCCTGAGACCTTCTTGGTGGTGGAGCTGTAGGACAGACCGTCCGGCAGCCCGGTCACCGTCACCGTCACCGTGTCGCCGTCAGGGTCGCTCACCGCTATGGCGAACTCCGTGATCGTTGCTCCCTGGGCGAACGTCTTGTCCCCGGGGTCCGTGATCACCGGCGCGAAGTTCACGTCCGTCACCGTCACCGTGAAGGTCTGGGTCACCGCAGTGTTCGTCCCATCGTCTGCGCTGATCGTGACCGTGTAGTCCTGCACCGTCGCCGTCTGCGACACCGTGCCTGAGACCTTCTTGGTGGTGGAGTTGTAGGACAGACCGTCCGGCAAGCCTGTTACAGTCACCGTCACCGTGTCGCCGTCGGGGTCGCTCACTGCGATGCTGAAGGCCGTGATCGTTGCTCCCTGGGCGAACGTCTTGTCCCCGGGGTCAGTGATGACTGGGGCGAAGTTCTCGTCCGTCACTGTGACGGTGAAGGTCTCAGTCACCGCCGAGTTCGTTCCGTCGTCTGCGCTGATCGTCGCTGTGTAATCCTGCACCGCCGCCGTCTGAGACACCGTGCCTGAGACCTTCTTGGTGGTGGAGCTGTAGGACAGACCGTCCGGCAGCCCGGTCACCGTCACCGTCACCGTGTCGTTGTCAGCGTCCGACACCGCAATCGCAAAGGCCGTGATCGTTGCTCCCTGGGCGAACGTCTTGTCCCC
>DAOUJI010000006.1:0-2289 GCA_034422875.1 Dehalococcoidia bacterium
TCGGCGCCGTCGATTATGTAATCTTGACGGTGAAGGCCCACGGTCTGGCACAAGTGGCGCCTATCCTCGACCCGCTGCTTGGCGAGGATACGTCCATCGTATCGACCCAGAACGGCATACCCTGGTGGTACTTCTACGGGCTGGGGCCTGAATGGGATGGGACGCGTCTGGAAAGCGTCGATCCCGGAGGGATAGTTTCGGAGGCCGTAGACCCCCGACGTGTCATAGGCTGCATAGTCTACCCGGCCACAGTCGTGTCGGAACCGGGAGTGGTCAGGCACTTCGAAGGGGACAGGTTGACTCTGGGAGAGCCCGACGGGTCTGAGACCGCCCGCACCCAGCTCCTGGCTGACGCTTTCAGTGAGGCCGGGTTCAAGTGCCGCGTCCGGAAGGACATCCGCACCGAGCTATGGGTGAAGCTGTTGGGCAACCTGGTGTTCAACCCGGTCAGCGCCTTGACCGGCGCAACCCTGGAAGAGATGGCCACCCACCCGGAAGGCGCTCACCTGGCCCGGTGCGTCATGCAGGAAGCGGACGCGGTGGCGGAATCCCTGGGAATCAAGATGCCGGTGTCCATCGACCGCAGAATGGCCGGAGCTGAGAAAGTGGGCTCTCACAAAACATCCATGCTCCAGGACCTGGAGGCAGGCCGTCCGATGGAGCTTGGCGCCCTCGTGGGCGCAGTCATTGAGTTAGGTGACATGCTGGGCGTGCCCATGCCTCATACCAAGTCGGTCTACGCATGCGCCAAGCTGCTCTCCGAGGTGCGGGAGAGACGGAGCGGGGCGAGTTAGGGAAACGCAAAGACGGCAGGGCGCAAAGGCGCAAAGGAGGCTTTCGGTGGCGGTTCCCACTCCTGAAAACATAGACCTGGGCGGCAAAGCGGGTCAGGGTATACGCATAGATTGGAGCGACGGCCACAGGAGCGTCTACCCTCACCGTCTGCTCCGCCTTGCGTGCCCCTGCGCTCTTTGCGTCGAGGAAATGACCGGACGCGCCCTGCTGGACCCAGATTCCGTGTCAAAAGACGTCATGGCCGTGGACTACATGATGATCGGCACCTATGCCGTGCAGTTCCTGTGGAGCGACACCCACTACACCGGACTCTACACCTACGAGCACCTCAGGAAGCTATGCTCTTGCATGTCCTGCCTGGCCGTCGCGACCCCGCCCAAGGACAGCTAGGAACCTTCGGGCTTGCCGGCTCCGGGCTGGACCGTGGGTTTGCCGGCCTTGAAGAAGCCACCGTAACGGCCGTCCTTGAACGCAAAGGCAGATAGTTGGCGTTCTCCCGCTCCTCCACACTTCGGACACTCCGCTGGCTCGTCCATGCGGGACACGGGCCTCATGGACTCAAACTTGTCGCCGCAGTCCGCGCACGTGTACTCGTAGATGGGCATGCTATCCCCGGCTAGTCATGGTACTCGGTATGGCGCTCTTTCGCGCTGCCCATGTAGAAATGCCCCTCGTACTTGAACCCGAACATCTCCACCTGGCGTTCTCCGGTAGAAGTCCCGCAGTTTGGGCACTCGATGGGTTCGTTCCTCTGGGACATGGGGCGCATCTTGTCGAATTTCACTTCGCAAGGCCCACAGTAATATTCGTAGACAGGCATAGCTCTTCTCCAGAGTATGAATGCGCTTACGACTATATCACGCCATCCTCTTCCAATTGCGTTACGTAGTCTTCGGAGTAGCCTAGAAGCTCCGTCAGAGCTTCCCGGTTGTGTTGCCCCAGGGTTGGGGCGGGTCGGAACTCTTCCGCGCCGTCGTCGCGCCCGACGAACTTGATCGGGTTTCCCGGCATCTTATAGGCGCCTACCACTGGGTGTTCGGCCTCAACAAGCATGTTCCTGTGGACGACCTGGGCGTCGGAGAAGGCGTCAGCGATGTTGTTCACGGGGGCAATCGGCGCGATGTCGCCCAGCAAATCGATCCATTCCTGCTGCGGCCTTGTTATAAAGGCGTTCTCCAAGTCCAACCTGAGCTCAGGCCAGTTGTTCTGCCTGGCTTCCAGCGTGATGAACCTGGGGTCGTCGACCAGGTGTTCACAGCCCTCGACCAGAACGGCCAGCTGCCTGGCAAGCTCTTCATAGAACTTCTGGGTGGCGCAGTGAATCTGAACGTATTTCCCGTCGCTGGTCTTGAAAGCGCCGTTGGGCAGGTTGGCCGACTGCACCGAGCCGCCTGCCGTGGGCATTCTCCCTCCTCCAAGGTACATCTCGGAAAGGTGGCCCTGGAAGGTCAGCAGAATGTCCAGGAGGCTCAGGTCAACCTGTTGGCCCTCTCC
>DAOUJI010000007.1:0-23821 GCA_034422875.1 Dehalococcoidia bacterium
CGACTGGTTCCGTTAGGCAGTTGACGTTCTTCCGGCCTCTAGCGGTCTTGTTTCTTGATGGAGTTCAAGGCGTTCTGTAACATCTGAGCTTCAATCGCCTCAGACAACTGGGACAACTCTGTGGTATTGCGCACCAATTGTACCCATTGTCTGTACTTCGTCGAACGGTACAAGTATGTGTTTCTTACTCTATCCGACGTACGTCGATATGTAACGCGGTACCGGTCGTCGCCGACATCTGCGAGACGCTCAACCCCATCCGCAGTCCACTGAATCGTTCCCGCACGGGTTCTCTCTGTTAAAGCGTTGACTACTTCCGCTACTGTCGTCATGACACGTCGTCCTAACATTAGATTGAGTCGAAAACTTCGCGACCAACTCCTCAGTCCTCTGTGGTTACTGTATCATGACCGTTACGCATCTCTCGTAGAAGGCGACCCTCCATCTCATCCATCTTTCTAATCATGTTCTCTTCTAGAGAGTACACTTTGTTGTCAATGTAGCCTATAAGTTCTCCCTTCACTGTGTACAGACGGGATGTCAGACTTCGCTGTAGGTCGTGTAGTTCTGGTACGTCGTAAGAAGAAGTGTCAAACACGTCGATTAGTTCTTGACACAACTCCGAAAGAGAGGTGACTCCTGGGCCTAGCGTCTCCACTGCGTTTACGATCTCAGCGATTTGGGACTCTACAGTAGAGAGTCTTTCCTCTGTTGTCATAGTTCCACTCCCTTTTTGAGTTACACTATACCGACAGGTAACGACCTCCGCAACCGCTGGACTTACAGACCGCAGCGCAGGACGTAGGAACCATGCAGGCATAAAAGGCCCTGGGGGAATTAGTTTTGCACTTCCCTCCAATTTGGGCTGGGGTATTGGCAAGAACGGCTTGTAGCGGTAGAATCTAGTTTTGTACGCTAAAATCCAATCCGAACGGGGGGAAGGTGATTGAATGTTGTAGGTACGCATCTCTTGCTTGAGCTCAGGCAGTGCAACCCCGCGCTGCTTAACGACCTCCATTACATAAAAGACTCTATGATGACGGCGGCTGACCAGGTGGGTGTCCACGTTATCGGAGAGTCCTTCCATCAGTTCCAACCCCAAGGCGTCACAGGAATCCTGGCCATTTCCGAGTCGCATTTCTGCATACATACCTGGCCGGAATATGGATACGCGGCGGCGGACCTTTTCACCTGTGGCACGTCTCTCGATCCTGACCGGGCAGCCAGATTTCTGATAGACCGGCTGGAGTGTAAAGACCACTCTATCGAGAAAGTCATCAGAGGTCAGGTGCCGCAGACCGTTGCCGGTCCCCGCTAACAGCCGACCAACTGCTGAAAATCCGATCCACCAGATGCAGCTAACAGGAAGATGGCATTTCGAGTTGGTCACTGCTGACGTGTTGGCGGTGTACCGGGTCCATGACGTTATCCACACAGGCCGCACCCATTATCAGTCCGTGGACGTGCTGGACACTCCCGCCTTCGGGCGTTGCCTGGTGTTGGACGATAAGACCCAGTCCACGGAAGTGGACGAACACATCTACCACGAATCGCTCGTGCATCCGGCCATGCTTCTCCACTCCGGACCCAAGTCGGTATTCATAGGCGGCGGCGGAGAGGGAGCCACCCTCCGGGAAGTCCTGAGGCATCCCTCAGTGGAACGAGTGGTCATGGTTGACCTGGATGGGGACGCTGTTCGTATCTGCCGGGAGAACCTACCCAACCATCATCAGGGCAGCTTCGACGACCCCCGGTTGGCGCTGCGGCATGAGGACGCCCGGGAATACCTCCGGGCCTGCGACGAAAAGTTCGACGTTCTTGTGCTTGACCTGGTGGACCCGATAGAGGAAGGACCGGCCTACCTGCTGTACACCAGGGAGTTTTACGAGATCGCTCAAGCGGCCCTGAATCCTGGTGGGTTGCTGGTAACCCAGTCCGGCCCGACGGCGCTAATCAACTACCAGGAATGTTTCACACCCATCGTCAAGACACTCGCACAGGTATTCCCGGCCGTCGCTCCCTACACTGTGTTCGTTCCTGCATTCACAACCCTTTGGGGATTCACCCTGGCCTTTACAGAGGGCGCAGTTCCCAACGTTCCGCCAGCGGACATGCTCCCTGAGGACGTCGACAAGCTAATTGAAGAGAGGCTAGGGAGTGAACTCCTGGCCTATGACGGAACGGCCCACCGACGCATCTTCTCCCTCCCCAAGCACCTCCGTAAGGGCATCGCCCAAGAGCCCCGCATCGTCACCGACGACACGCCAGTCTTCATGGTCTAGCAGGCGGCCTCCCTCCAGCGCTTGACGCAGGGGCGCTTAATTGTTACGTTTAGCGCGAACTGTGACCATCCACTGGACGCAGGATTTCATACCGTCTTCGGACGGCTTTTTTCTGCAATGCGCCTTGTTTCGATGGTGCGGATCTCAACTGCATTATGAGACGTGTAATTCGTGGAAGCAACAATAGGGAGAAGGTCTTAATGGCGACTAATGAACAGGAAGCGGAAACGGACGGCGCCTGGATGGTCGCTGACGCCGGCGGCTTGACGACACAGGCTCGTTGGGAAGCCAATGCGCTGGCGGCAACGGTCACGGGCCGCGTGGAAGGAGCCAACGCCCTTGCCTTCCAGGACGCCCTGGCAGGTCTCATTGACAAAGACGCCGCCGCTGTCGTCTTGGACTTGGAACAGCTTTCCTACATCAGCAGCGCCGGTCTAAGGGTCATACTGTTGGCGGCCCAGCGACTTCAGGAAAGAAACGTGAAGTTCATGGTGTGCTCTCTCTCTGATTCGGTCAGCGAGGTGTTCCAGGTCAGCGGTTTCGACAAGATTGTTCCCATCTACGCCACTCGACCTGACGCCCTGTCGGCGGCCAGGGAGTGACCTGGGTCTGCTCTGCAGGGTCGAATAATCCAAGGGAAGCCAAAGCCCGAATCAACCGGAGCGGATGATCTATGGCCGAGAAGATGAGCGGAGGCGAAGCTCTGGTCAAGTCCCTGGTGCGAGAGGGCGTCGACGTCGTGTTCGGCGTTCCGGGCATCCAGGTGTACGGCATCATTGCAGCGATTCGAGACGAGCCGGGCATCCGCATGGTGACGACCCGCCATGAGCAGGCCACAACGTACATGGCCGACGGCTATGCCCGCGTGTCGGGAAAGCCGGGTGTGGCCCTGGTGGTCCCAGGCACGGGCCTTTACAATGCTGCGTCTGGCATGGCCACCGCGTACGCCCGCTCCTCTCCCATCCTCGTCATCGCAGGCCAAGTCCCCCGAGGCTTGATTGGCAAGGACGTCGGGGCCGTCCATGAAATCTCGGACCAGCCCGACGTGGTGCGCCCGGTGACCAAGTGGCGGCGTCGGGTGCACCGACCCCGGGAGATGGCCGACGCCGTAACCGAAGCTTTCAGGCAAATGCGCAGCGGTCGCCCCCGTCCCGTTCTCATAGAGGTCCCGCCGGAGGTGTGCGTAGAGCAGGAGGAGGTCACACTGCGGGACCCGGCCCCGGTGTCGCGAATTGTGCCGAGCCCGGAACAACTCCGAGAAGCCGCACGGGTCATCGCCCAGTCCCGCCTGCCCCTGATATACGCCGGGGGAGGAGTGGTGCGAGCCGACGGAGAAGAGGCCTTGGTGAAACTCGCGGAAGCAACGAACATACCTGTGGTCACCTCCAGCGGCGGCAAAGGCGCCATACCGGACAGCCATCCGCTGTCTTACGGCTCGTGCTTCAGTCCTCGGGGCGAGAGACAGGAGATGAACCAGCTCTATGAAGTGATGCAGTCCTCCGACGTGGTGATAGGAATCGGGGCGCGTTTTTCGCTGGGCAATCCGGCCGGAGAGTCGTCCACGTTGATAAATATCAATGTAGAAGACATGGAGCTGACACGAGTCCAGTCCAACACCATGCCCTTGCACGGCGACGCAAGAGCGACCATTGAGGCCTTGCTTCCCTATCTGGCTGAGGCCGGGGCCGGAGGGCGTCCGTCGCCCGCCGATGCGGTCAAGGCCGCTCGGAGCCTGATAGCCTATTACGACATCAGGCTCAAGGAGCCACAGTACGCAATTCTAGAGACGATACACAACGCCATCCCTGAGGACACATTCATCGTCTGGGGAATCACACAACTCGGCCACTATGCCCGCACCCACTACCCGGTGCACCATCCAAAGACGTACATCGATTCCGGGTACTCTTTCAACCTGGGCTATTCCTTCCCGACGGCGCTGGGCGCCAAGACGGCCAGACCCGACCGCCCCGTTGTGTGCGTGGTCGGAGACGGCGGGTTCATGTTCAACGCGTCGGAGCTTTCCACGGCGGTCAAGTACGGCATCAATGTGACGACCGTAGTCTTCAGAAACGACTCCTACGGCAACGTAGCCAACGACCTGCACGACTTCTTTGCCGGGACCTACGAGACCGACCTGCATAACCCGGACCTAGTGAAGTTCGCCGAGTCCTTCGGCGCAGTCGGCATGAGGGCGGACGACCCCCTGGACCTCGGCGAACTGCTTCCGCTTGCGCTGGAGCGACAGGAGCCAGTGGTCATTGATGTGCCCTTTGGAGAATTGCCGATACCGCGCTCTCCGTTTATGGCGCCTTTCTATTCATTGCCCTGGGCACAGCCCCAAGAAGGCCTGATACAGACCTGACCTCCAACGTGTGCTCCTGCCGGTCATTGGCGCTGATTGTCTCGCGGCCCCAGGCAAGCGCAAGGCTAGTCGAACATTATGACGCTTCTGGCGACGCGCCCGTTCTTCATGTCGTCGAAGGCTTTGTTGATGTCCTCGATGGGGAGCCGCTGGGACACCATCTCGTCCAGCTTCAGACGTCCCTGCTTGTAGAACTCGATGTACCGGGGCATGTCTATCCTGAAACGGTTGGACCCCATGCTGCTGCCCTGAATCCTCCGCTCCCTTAGCAGCGATGGACCGTCCAACTCCACCTTCTGGCCCTGGGGTATCATGCCCATGACGGTGGCTACGGCGCCTGGTTTGAGCATCTCGTAAGCCTGCTCGGCGGTGCGTTTGCTGCCAATGGCCTCGAACGAGTAGTCCACGCCCTCTCCCGTCAGCGCCAGGACCTTCTCCACTGTGTCTCCCGTGGAAGCGTCCACCACGTCGGTGGCGCCAAGTTCCCGGGCCAACGCCAGCTTCTCCTCCACCGTGTCTATGGCTATGATGCGGCCGGCTCCGGCTATAAGAGCGCCCTGCATACAGGACAAGCCCACTCCGCCGCAACCCAGAATGGCTACGGTGGAGCCGGGCTCCACTCTGGCGGTCCGCAGGGCGGCCCCCAGTCCGGTGGTCGTGCCGCAGCCTATGAGCGCCATAGGCTCAAAGGGCACGCTCTTGTCGTCGACTTTGACCAGGGAACTCTCATGCACAAGCATCTGTTCGGCAAACGTGGACAGATTGGTGTACTGGTGTATCAGGCCCCCGTTCTGACTCAGGCGGGGCGGTTCGTCCTCGTCGCGGGCCGCGTGGGTCCTGTGGCAAAGATTGGGGCGTCCGCCCATGCAGTAATCGCATTTTCCGCAGAAGGCCGAGAGACAGGCGATGACGTGGTCTCCAGGCTTCACATAGTCGACTCCTGGTCCGACTTTCTCGACTATACCTGCGCCTTCGTGGCCCAGCACACAGGGCATGGGCATGGTCCACAGGCCCTCCACGAAGTGGAAGTCGCTGTGGCAGACTCCAGTGGCCATCGTCTTCAACAACACCTCGTCCGCTCTGGGTTCGTCTACGTCTACCTGTTCCACGGTTACGGGGACATAGGGCTCTCGCAGCATTACTCCCTTCATGTCTGCCTCCTTACGTGTTCGATATGATTGTTACTAACCTGGAACCGTAGTGGCTGCAATATTAGCAACGGGAACTTCCAGGGTCAAACTTGACGACTTGACGCCTTACACCGTCGGCACCATGAAAATAAACACTGACCGCCTCTTCTCCCCTGGCGGGAGCCGCTTGGGATGACGGGTATGGAACCCTTTTCGTCATTCCAGCCTGCGCTGGAATCCAGCCTTCGCTGGAGAGACGATGAGAGAACGCTGCCCATTTTGATGTAATAACAACATAGAAGGACTCTCGCTATGCCTATAAGCCGGGTACCTGAATCGCCCCTTCCGTGTATAGCGTCTTGAGGGTTGAGAGCGCCGCCGCTCTCATTTCTGGTGATGGGGCCTGAGGCCCCAGGCTGGCCAACATCTCGGAAAAGGTCGCTTTGCCGTCAAGCCTGGATACCAACAGCGCGACGAATCCGCTCACCGGGACTCCTTCCGTTCTCGACGGTGTGGTGAGCATATGACCCCAGACGTATTCGCCCTGACCCACGACAGGTTTCCTGAGCGCCTGGACTCCCTGCAACCTCACGGGCCTGGACTCCCACAAGAAGTTCTCAGGGGCGGAATCGGCCAGGGCTCTTCTCCTGGCCAGGTCCGCCTCCAGATCGTTCACGCCTTCCAGGAAGTCCGGCGGCGCCTGGCCGCTGTTGATGACTGCCCGTTCGTATCCCCGAGGGGATTGTCCTGCCACCGTGCGTATGAATGACTCTCTGGGGCTGGAGTCCTGGTATCGGGAGATGCGCCTGGCCTCCCAGAAATAGGAGTCCATCGAGCGGTTACTGGAATAGAAGAGGCGGGCCAGTTCCCGGAACTGCACGTACTCGTTGTGGTAGGTCTCCTGGTAGGCCAGGGCCGCTGGACCGACTATGTCGCCGCCTTTCAGGGCCGTTGTGACGTATGCGGCGGCCAGCACCCCGGACATCAACGCCAGGTGTACCCCAGACGAAAAGAGGGGGTCTACGAAACATCCCGCGTCGCCGGCCAGGACGAACCCGTCGCCCACCAGCCGTTCCGAATCGTACGACCAGTCACGCACCACGGAAGGCCCTGCTGCCATGACCGAGTCTTGGAGCATTCGAGAAGTGTATTGGGAACGCTGTATCTGGTCGTGCAGAAAGTCCAATGCGCCTAGGCTGCTGATTCCCTGCTGCCCAACGGCGGTGTCAACCACCGCTCCAATGCTGGTCAAGCCGTTGTGAAGGGGTATGGACCAGAGCCATCCCTGGTCGTAGGACTCAATGAATATGTTGTTCTCGTCCCCTTCCCGTCTTTCCGAAACGGAGTGAGGAATCCTGTGCGCCCCCTGAAAATAGGCGTACACAGCCAGGTTCTTGAAGAAGTCGTCCCAGCGTCGCAGGCCCAGGCGGCGTCCGACGAGGCCCGCTTGTCCGGTCGCGTCAACGACGTATTCAGCCTGCGCCTCCTGTTCGGGCGAGCCTTCGGCATTAAAGCGGACTCCGACAACCCTGTCGCCGTCGAAAATCAGGTCGGTGACCTGATGGCCCTCACGCACGTCGACTCCCCATTCACGGCAGTTCTCCAAAAGAATTTGGTCGAACCGGGGCCTCCAGACCTGGTAGGAATGGGGATGCCTGGTGTTGGTCTCACTGAAACGCCATGTCCAGGGGGTCGTTTGAGAGCCCCAGACCATCGTTGCTCCCCACTTTGGCAGGAACCCTTCCTGCTCGATAGCAGGCATGACCCCGAGCTCTTCCAGCACGGGAATGGAGGCAGGGAGCAGGGACTCGCCCACGTGGTCCCTGGGAAACTGTGCCCGTTCCAGCAACAGGACGCGGACGCCCTGGCGGGCAAGCATTGTGGCGGCTGAACTGCCCGCAGGTCCGCCGCCTATAACAATTACATCCGTGGGCGGAGGAGGCATGTGAAAAGCTCTAGCTCGTGTCGCTCAACTTGGACCGTATGCCGTCCTCGAACTCGGTCAGCGTCACTGGGTAACCGCCGGTTAGTCCCTCCGTTGCTCGCTCCAATGTTGTGACGTGGACCTTGTCTCGAACCAATCGAAAGCGTCTGCCACGGTCTACTTCTTCAAAATCGACGGTAAACCAAGCTATGTCGCCGCTGGAAAGATCATCCACTTCTTCCATTTTCCCCAACGATTCGAAAAAGTGCTTATCAATGACGACTGCCATCTTCTTTCCCCACCGCCGGAGCGTGGGTACTTTGGTCTGCAACTGGGGCATCAATCGCTTTGGTCCACTGCTTCTGTAGTCCGGCCTGCGTATCTGGTCTGGGAATGGGGGTCCGTTGCCTTCAAATGCTCTGATGTTGCGAAACTCGGCATCCATGCCCCTGCCAGAAAAATAGACTGCCTGGATTTCCAGGGCGCACCAATCCAGCGGCGTTAGGGGACTTTCCCGATTTGCCAGAACCATATCTATCCGCCCCACGTGGGCAGTGCCATTTTCGGCCTTAAGAAAACCGATCTCGGTAGCGATTTCAGGAGTCGGTGTTCCCAGAATGGTCTCGCCGACCCATCGAAATATTGTCATATCCTCTTCAAATCGGCGAGGGCAGAGCGTCCTCAGTCCATCTTCTCCACCCGACACTGGGACAGCAACGCCACCATTGTCTTCGTACAGGCGAAACGAGCAAACACCGCCCTTCTTGGTACAGGACCCTCCATTCATCCTGAATGGACATGGGTGATGACCTGTTGTCCTGGAATATGCAAGCCTCTCGTCAGATGTCAGTCCAAGATAAGAGTACCCGTACCATTCTCCTATTCCGAAACGGCGAGTTCGGTTCACGCCGATAACTCGCTTGACGTGATCAGGAGTTCATACAACAAGTCGTGGTGCGTGTTCTTCATTGGGACCTTCGCCAGACAGAACCCGTGTTCCCGCGCCATTCGGATGATTTCGGCGCTCTCGTCGTATGTCATCATGAAGGGAGCTTTGGCGGTGGCCATACGCTCGAATAGGTTTTCGTGGTCGACCTGGTAATGGTTATAGAGACGTTTTCCGGCGCGCTTTCCGGCGGCTGTGTATGGCGGGTCTATGAAGAAAGCGACCCTTTGATTGTGCTTGTTCAGTTCGATGAGGCTCATGCCGTCACCTTGGAAGAAATCGAGGCGATCAGCGTAGGCGGCGATGGCTCGGATGCGGGCGGCAAGTGTCTTGGCGTACCAGCGAGATGCTACGCCAGCCCCATTCTCTCCTTCTTTCATTATCGAGGCCCCTTTGGCCAGAATACCACCGCGACTAATTCTATTTCGGACCAGCGTGATGAACGCTGCATCAACCTCGTTCTCAGCAGTTGCGACAAGTGTGGCTTTCACGTTTTGCTGGGTCGGTCGAAATGTTTCGACTCGCTGCGCCAATTGTTCGGGATGGTCTAGGATGCAACGCCACAGGTGTGCAATGTCCGCGTCCTTTTCGCACAGCACGGCGCGGTGCACAAGTCCTTCCATGACAGCCGTGAGCGACGCGATTGCTCCCCCGGCGAACGGCTCTACAAACAACTCAGGCCGATGATCGAGACCTGCCAACCATCTGCGTATCTGGGGAACAAGCCAAGTTTTGCCACCGGGATAACGGAGAGGGCTCCGTTGGGGCACCGACGCGACGTTCACTACGCTATCCGACAGTGTCGGGACATCTGTCAGGAAGTCATCGGGTTTAATGCCAACAACGCTATCCATACTCAAAGGAAGTGCGATTCCTTTGTTGCGGACCTTCGAGCCAGTCTTATGGTTGATGCTCGTAGGAACTCCTCACTTGGCGTTAAGCGATACTGAACTGGAAGGTCGTCGTCGAACCCTGGGGAGGACCCTTTACGCCCAGAAGCGTCACGCCTGCCTGTCTCTGAAACTTACGTCCCGCAAGTACTTGGCACACGTTTGGATGGGCGTTTCTCAGCCCCAAGGCATTATGAACGTCCCCGGCCCGAAAAGTCACTATCGTTTTGTCAGCCTGTCGGGCGTCTTCAACTTTCCGGCACAGCCAATCGCGAATTCGCTCTGCGTCACCGGGGGGCATTGCACTCAGCCGCTTTAGTCCGCGGCAGCCTCTATGGGTTGGTTGGTGGCCGGGTCCACCTCGAAGGGGCTCTGCAGCCCCAGTTCGTCGCCCATCTCCCGCACCGCCGGGATGACCTCCTCACCCATAAGCCGTAGGGAGCGCATCTGGTCCTCGTGGGTCATGGCCCCGTCGCCGTCCCAGAAGAAGACGCTGCCGGGACGCAGGAACTCAAGCACGTGGCGTATCTTGGGCAGAATCGTCTTGGGAGTGCCGGTGATTATTGTGTAGTCGCCGATCTGGTCCTCGAAGTCTCGTCGGTTGGTGCCAAAGCGGCCCACCGGCCCGAAGGTGGAAGCCTCCAGCCTCTTGGACCTGCGCGAGGTGTGGCCCGGCAGGTTCATAATAGCGGGATTCACGGCCCCCTCGTTGCCGGACAGGAAGGGGTTGCTCACTCCAGAGAGGTACTTGCGTCCGACCTCGTCTGCCTTCTCTTCGGTCTCGTCGACGTGGACCTTCCACAGGTAGGCCACGTTCTGAGTGCCCGATTCGTATCCGGCCTCGGCGGCAGTGTCGTGGTAAAGCTGGAAGGCTTCTTTTGTCGGCTCCAGCTTGGTCGCTAGAAGCACCAGGGGATAGGCGTGCTGGGCGGACCAGGTGACCGTTTCCACGCTCACCGTTGAAGGTATCCAGATGGGCGGATGAGGCTGCTGGTAGGGCCTAGCCCAGGGATTCACGTACCGGTACTGGTAGTGCTTGCCCTCCCAGCGGAATGGGCCGGGCTCGCTCCAGGCCTTGATAAGGAAGTCGTGGGCTTCCTCGAAACGCTCCCGGTTGTAATGGGGCGGCGCATTGTGGGAGATGCTCTCCCTGCCGCCCCCGCGCACGAACCCGGAGACTAGGCGACCGTAGGAAATCATGTCGATCATGGCAAGCTGCTCGGCCAGCCACAACGGGTCGTCCCATATCGGCAGGATGTTGCCCAGGATGATTATCTTGACCTTGTTGGTGACTCTGGCGAGGATGGAAGCTCCTACGTTGGTGACGCCCTGCATGCAGAAGGGGGTTGAGTGGTGCTCGTTGAGCATCAGGGCGTCGAAGCCCATCTCCTCAGCATAGATCTTTTCGTCGATGTAGCGGTTGTACAGGTTGGCGCCCACGTTGGGATCATAGAGCTCGTTGCTTATGGCCATATCCGTCTGTTGTGTGCCCATGAGCCCGGTGGTGTTGTCCTGCCAGGGCTGTTCTGTGAAATGGCCGATAAGCATGTCAGACTCCTTTGCATGCCCCCTCCACCTCTGGGGGAGGGTCGGGGTGGGGGCCTAGTCGGCTGCGGCGACAGCCTCGACTGGCGCGCCAGTCTGCGTGTCCCGTTCCCAGGGGCTGTACAGTTCCAATTCCTTGCCGATCTCGTTGAGGGCGGGCAGCACTTCGCTCCCGAAGAGGCGCAGGCTGCGCATGGTGTCGTCGTGGTCCATGGCTCCGTCGCCGTCCCATATGACGAAGCTCCCCGGCCTGAGGAACTCCAGCACATAGCGCATCTTCTTTATGACCGTGTCGGGAGTGCCGGTGATGATGCTGTAGTCGGCGACCTGCTCCTCGTAAGGGCGGGTGTAGGAGGTGGTGGCGCGTCCTCCGGTGCGCCAGGTTGACGTCGGGTCTCCGCTGGTCTGACGGCCCAAAGGAGCGTGAGCGGCGGTGGATAGCTGTTTGGAACCCCGGGGAGTCAGCCCGGGCAGGTTGGCCACCGCTGGGTTCACCTGGCCCTCGTTGCCGGCCAGGAATGGATTGCTCACTCCCGACAGGTACTTTCGGGCGGTCGTCTCGGCCAATTCTTCCGTCTCGTCGACGTGGACTTTCCCAAGATAGGCTACGTGCTGGGTGCCCGATTCGTAGCCCGACTCTTCAGCCGTTTTACGGTACAACTCGAAGGCCTCTTTAGTGGGACCCAGTTCCGTGGCGAGCAGGCAGAGCGGGTACTTCATCTGAGCCGACCAAATCACGGTGCTGACGCTGATGGACGACGGAATCCATATCGGCGGATGCGGCTTCTGGAATGGGCGCATCCAAGGGTTGACGTACCGGTACTGGTAGTGCTGGCCCTCCCACCTGAACGGCCCCGGCTCGCTCCAAGCCTTGATCAGGAAGTCGTGGGCCTCTTGGAACCTCTCCCGGTTATAGAACGGAGGTGCGTTATGGGCTACGCTCTCCCGGCCCCCTCCGCGCACGAACCCTGAAACCAGCCGACCATAGGAAATCAGGTCGATCATGGCCAACTGCTCGGCCAGCCACAGGGGGTCTTCCCATATAGGGAGGATGTTGCCCAGGAGGATGATCTTGGCGTCCTTGGTTTGCCGGGCGAGCACGGCGGCGCCCACGTTGGTGACGCCCTGCATACAGAAGGGCGTGGAGTGGTGTTCGTTGAGCATGATGGCCCCGAACCCCATCTCCTCGGCGTATATCTTCTCGTCCAGGTAGCGGTTATAAAGTTGGGCCCCCACCTTGGAGTCGTACAACGCATTGCTAATGCTGAGGTCGGTGGATGCGTGGCCCATCAGACCCGACTTTGGGTCCTGCCAGGGCTGTTCGGTGAAGTAACCTACCAGCATGTATTACACCTCTCGATGTCTTCTGCCTTCATCCCTTCGACAAGCTCAGGGCAGGCTCTGACCTTCCCCCTGCGGGGGAAGAGATAAGAAACCCCCTCCCCTCTTGGGGAGGGCTGGGGTGGGGCCTTAGTCCGCCGCCGCCATCGCTTCTACAGGTTTACCCGTCTGAGTGTCCCGTTCGTAAGGGCTGTAGAGTTCCAGTTCCTTGCCGATTTCCTTGACGGCGGGGAGCACTTCCTGTCCGAACAGGCGCAGACTGCGCATGGCGTCGTCGTGGTCCATCGCGCCGTCGCCGTCCCACATGACTATGGAACCGGGCCTCAGGTACTCCAGAACGTAGCGGATTTTCTCGATGACCGTGTCCGGGGTGCCGGTGATGATGGTGTGGTCGGCGATTTGCTCCTCGTAAGGGCGGGAGTAGGCGGCCTGATACTGCCGTCCGGCGCCGCCCAGCCCATGCTGTCTGCCCGAGGGGCCGTGAGCGGCTGCGGCCAATCGGCGTGTTCTCTTGGACGTGTGGCCAGGCAGGTTGACGATAGCGTTGTTGACCGTTCCCTCGTTTCCGGCCAGGAACGGGTTGCTCACACCGGTGAGGAACTTGCGTGCGGTCTCGTCGGCAAGTTCTTCCGTCTCGTCCACGTGCACCTTGCCCAGGTATGCCACGTGCTGGGTTCCTGCCTGGTATCCCTCTTCCTCCGCTGTGTCGAAGTAGAGCTGGAAGGCCTCTTTGGTGGGTTCCAACTGAGTTGAGAGCAAGCACAGCGGGTAGCGGTGCCTGGCCGTCCAGGTTACGGTCTCAACGCTCACAGTGGAGGGTATCCAAATCGGCGGGTGTGGCTTCTGGTAGGGACGCGCCCAGGGGTTCACGTAACGGTACTGGTAGTGCTTGCCCTCCCATCGGAACGGGCCGGGGTCGCTCCAGGCCTTAATCAGGAAGTCGTGGGCCTCTTCAAAGCGCTCCCGGTTGTAGTGGGGCGGCGCGTTGTGAGATATGCTCTCCCTGCCGCCGCCGCGCACGAACCCGGAGACCAGCCGGCCGTAGGAAATCATGTCAATCATCGCCAGCTGCTCGGCCAGCCACAGGGGGTCGTCCCATATAGGAAGGATGTTTCCCAGGAGAATCAGCTTGGCCTTGCTGGTCTGGCGGGCCAGAATCGACGCGCCTACGTTGGTGACGCCCTGCATGCAGAAGGGCGTGGAATGGTGCTCATTGAGCATGATGGCGTCGAACCCCACCTCTTCCGCATACACTTTCTCGTCCAGGTAGCGGTTGTACAACGAGGCGCCGACTTTGGAGTTGTACAACTGATTGCTGATGCCCAAGTCGGCGCTGTTCGCTCCCATCAAGCCGGTGGCCGGGTCCTGCCAGGGTTGTTCGGTGAAGTAGCCTACGAGCATCGAATCCTCCCAATCAGGGAATAGCCGTGTTTAGGTTCACCTGTTGGCTGATAATCGCATCCGCTTTGAGCGGTTGGAGAAGCTGAAGCTACAACAGCGCCGCGCCTTTGGGGCGTGCGTGAAGCGCTCAGCTCGGAGATTGGCGACATTATAGCATACAGCCCTCTAGAGGACTGCGCCTGAAAGTTCTGTCATGGCGAGCTACCGGAAAGAGTCTCCCTCTCCCCCCGGGGAGAGGGTTGCGACGCCTAAGAAGACATAAAAGACTGGACCGCTGACAAGAACTCGTCGGGTTTCTCCACCTCTGGGCGGTGGCCGCAGTTCTCGATGACTTTCAGCGTCGAGCCAGGAATGGAGTCGTGGAAGACCTGGCCGGCGCTGAGGGGCACGATGCGGTCCTGGTCGCCCCAGACCACCAACGTGGGCACCCTCTTAAGCCGCATAAGGAGGTACGGTGTGGAGTGGTCGTACATGTAGGGTTTCCAGCCGATGCGGCAGGAGGTCTCACGGGCCATGTCCCAAAGCTCGTTCTGTTCGGGGGTCGGCTCCTCCGGGCATATTATCTCGAACTCTGGCGTCTGGTCTGGGTTGAGTATGCTGTCGGTGATGAACACTTTGGCCACCACCATAAACATGTCGTATATTTCGCCGGTGGGAGGCAGGATTCCCATGGGTCCCACGAGGGCCAGCTTGTTGAAACGACCGGGGTCCATGGTGGCCATCTGGGCCGCCAGCCAGCCACCGAAGGAGAAGCCTATGGCGTTGACCTTGCCGAGGCCCAGGTCGTCCAACACCTGGTGCTGGAAAGTGGCCAGGTCGCGAATGTTGCGTATCCAATCCTGCGGGTCGGAGTCGCCGCAGCCGGGGTTGAGGGGGGAGTAGACCGTGTAGTTCTTGGCCAACTCCTGGTGGTATTTGAGCCAACCCGGGTGGCCCATCTCGTCATGGAAGATGACCAGGGGGTCGCCGGACCCTCCCTTAATCACCTGGACTTTCGACCCGGCCAAATCGTATATGTCTTGTGAGTATGCGGGGGCGGCAGTGGCCATTATGGACTCCTCTTAGGGTTTACCGCCGGGCTGGGTGTCACCATTCGGGAGCCCGACGCGACACAATGCCCGGTACACGGCTAATACATGCGTGGGGCCTCCAAACTTGTAGCATAGCCCCCTTGCCCTGTCAAGCGAACCTGCCCGGTAGAGCTCGTTCGGTGGTTCCGGGACTGACGGATATTAGGCATGGTTTCGGGCGACCAGCCGGTCATCCCTACGACAGACCACGGCGGGATATAGTGCGCCGCTCGACGCCTGTGGGCGCCCGTGCTATGATTTGCCCAATCTGGCTGCTGAAGCCTTCCGAGGGGAGTTGGACATGAAAATCGGAGTGAACACCAGCGTCAATTCGGACTCTTACGACGTGGCGGTCCTGGCCAAGCGCGCCGAGGAATTGGGATTCGAGTCCTTCTTTCTCCCCGAACACACCATCATGCCCGTGAACGTCAACACCAGGTACCATGGATCGGAAGACGGTTCCATACCCGAGTACATGACCTACATGGCCGACCCGCTGGTTGCCTTGTCCAGGGCTTCGGCTGTGACCAGCGAGATAAAGCTGGGCACAGGGGTCCTGCTGGTGCCGGAGCACAACCCTGTGCTGCTGGCCAAAGAGATAGCCACCCTGGACCACTTTTCCGGCGGCAGGTTCCTGTTCGGCATAGGCTCCGGTTGGCTTCGTGAGGAAACGGAAATCATGGGCGGCGACTTCGACCACCGCTGGACCCAAACCAAAGACGCCATCCTGGCTATGAAAGAGCTTTGGACCAAGGAAGAGGCCGAGTACCATGGGAAGTATTACAACTTCCCTCCTGTGATGTGCAATCCCAAACCGGCATCCAAGCCTCATCCACCGGTAATACTTGGCGGGTTCGCCAAGAACGTCTTCAAGCGGGTGGTGGACTATGGCGACGGTTGGATGCCCACCAGGGTCACCCCGGACGACATACGCCGGGGTCGGGCCACGATTGATGAGTTGGCGGAAGCCGCCGGACGGGACCCCAAGTCCATCGAGATTACCGTGTTCGGGCTCACTGCGGACGAGCCAGACCGCATCAAGGAGTTCGAGGACACGGGCGCCGTGCGTGCCATCGTCAGGCTGAACGAGAACCGCGGCGAGGAGTCCATCAGGGAACTGGAGCGTATGGCGGCGGCCGTACTGTAGCAACTGACATCGGGCGACCAGCCGGTCGCCCCTACAGAAACCCTACACCAGAGGCCAGACCCTGGTTGCCAGCGCCTCCATCTTGTCAGTGGCCTCGCTGACGCTGGTGGCCCACCGGACCATGTCAAAGGTCAACTGCGCAACGCCAATCTCTTGATAGGCCCGCACATCGTCCGCAATCTGTTCGGGCGACCCGGTGAACATTTCCCGGTCTCCGTCGATGGGCGAGTCCTTGATGTCCAGTGCAGGCGGCCTGTAAATCACTTCTATCTCATAAGGGTCCCTGCCAGCCCGCTCGGCGTAACCGGCAATGCGGCACATGGCCTCCTTCAATTCGTCCAGGGTTCCCATGGGGAAGTCAGGATTGGAGCCCAGTGGGTGCCAGGCATTGGCCGTGCGTCCCGTTCGTCTCAGGGCCGGTGTGCTCTCTCCGCCCACCCATATCGGAGGGTGCGGCTTTTGGACCGGCTTGGGCAGAAATGAAATGTTGGAGAAGCTGCAGTACTTGCCCTCAAAGCTGGGGTTGTCGCTCGTCCACAACTCCTTCATGGCCAGAATATACTCGTCGGTGACCGCGCCCCGTTCCTTGAAGGGAGGAAGGCCGAGCGCTTCGAACTCCTCCTCCATCCAACCCACTCCTATGCCGATGATAAGCCGGCCGTTGGACACGACGTCCAACGTGGCCAGAGCCTTAGCCGCCACCAAGGGGTTCCTGTGGGGCACTATGAGGACTCCGCATACCAGCCGGATGTTCTCTGTACGTCCAGCCAGATATGCCAGCAGCGTAATCATTTCCATGGACTCGCCTGAGGGAGACCCGGGAAATTCGCCGCTCGCAGTATAGGGATAGCGCGAGTCGATGGCGTTGGGCACCAGGATGTGGTCTCCCGACGCCATCGAATAGTAGCCAAGCTGATCGCCCCGCTGGGCAATGGCGGTTATCTCCTCCGGGCGGGCAAGAGGGCCCCGGTTGGGGATGGAGAACCCGTAACGCATAATCCAGCCTCCCTATGGGTTTTCAGGATTCTACGACTCACAGGGAAACCCGGTCAAACCGAACGTGTGGTTGACACCCTTGGAGGCCAGGGATATGTTGTCCCCACTCCCAGCAGGAGGCCAGGCATGACGGCTCCCATCGGTCCAGACCACATATATCATCTAGTCTCAGTGGGGGACGCGAATGTCTCGCGCGACGGCTCCCGTCTGGCCTTCACCCAATCATGGATCGACGTGGACTCCATGGAGAGCAGGTCCCGAATTATGGTCATGGACCTTCCTGATGGAGAGCCGTCGCCCCTTGATGTGGAAAACGCTAAGAAAGACTCTCTGCCGAAGTTCTCCCCTAACGGATCATTGGTAGCGTTCATCAGGCCCGACGAGAAAGAGAAACGTCAGGTCTGGCTAGTACCCGTCACAGGCGGAGAGGCGAGACAGGCAACTGACATGCCGGGCGGCGTGGGTGAATACGCCTGGTCACCCGACTCCAAGAACCTCGCCGTGGTTTCGGACGTGGACCCTGACAGACCTCCGGAGGGACATGACCCCAAACTGGACCCACTGGTCAGGATAGTCCGCAGGATCAAACACCGATACGACACCCTGGGTTGGAGGGGAGACGCCCACAGCCACATTTTTGTAGTTAGCCTGGACGGCGGCGAGGCCCTTCAGGTCACCGACGGGGACTGGGACGACCGCGCGCCCGTCTGGTCACCCGACGGCCAGCGCATCGCCTTCATGTCGTCGCGTCGGGAGGACAGGGATTTCGTAGACTACAACGAGGCATACGTCGTCAATGCTGGAGGCGGGGAAGCCGAGCTATGGTCGGACGGGCTCATGTCGGTGGGAGGTCTGGCCTGGTCTCCAGACGGCTCGGCGTTGGCCGTGCCAGGCTCCGACGACCCCCAGGCCAACTCGGGGTGGCAGAGCTGGTTGTTCGTGGTCAGGCCGGGGCAGCCATCTCTCCGCATCACCGACGATTCCCTGAACCCCGCCGCAACTTGGGCCCCCACCTTGCCTCCGCCCAACATATTCTGGACTGAGGACGGGAGGATACTGTTCCTCGCCGACTCCCGAGGAGAGACTTTTCTAATCAGCGCATCTGTGCCGGGCGGTGGCGTAGAAAGGTTAACCGGGGGAGGGGCCGCGATGACCGGCTTGTCGATGGACAGCCAAGCGCGCCACATTGTAGCGTCTGTCGTGTCGCCGTCGTCTCCTGGCGACCTCCATCTACTGAACTTGTCGGGCGGTGAGTCGGACCAAATTACGGATTACAATCGGGACTACTTTGCCGTTCATTCTCCCGCTACGCTGGAGAAGTTCTCCATCACCCGCGCGGGTGTGGAAGTACAGTGCCGCCTGTGGCTGCCGCCGGGATTCGAGCCTGCCCGCCAATATCCTTTGGTGTTGGACATACACGGCGGCCCCAACGGAGTCTTCACCGACGGTTTCAATTCGTTGCAGCAGGTATTGTGTACGTCAGGGTATCTTGTGCTGTGCGTAAACCCCAGAGGGTCGTCTTCCTACGGTGTCGATTTCATGAAAGCCGTGCTGGATGACTGGGGAGGGGAGGACTTCCTGGACATCATGGCGGCTGTAGACGAGGTCTGTCACAGACCCTACGTGGACTCCTCCAGGTTGGGCGTCCACGGCTTCAGCTACGGTGGCTACATGACCACGTGGATTGTGGGACAAGACCGGCGGTTCGGCGCCGCAGTGGCCGGAGCTCCGTGCATTGACCTCCCCAGCCTCTACTACACGTCGGACATCGGCGTCAGCTTCGGAGAACTCCACCTTGGCGGGACTGCAATGGACAACTCCGAGGCCATGCGGGAAAGGTCTCCCTTGACTTATGCCCCCAACGTGGAGACTCCGGTCCTTCTGATGCACGGTGAATCCGACTTCCGCTGCCCCATCAACCAGAGCGAACAGTATTTCACGGCCCTGAAACGGCTGGGGAAAGAGGTGGAGTTGGTCAGGTTCCCAGACAGTTCCCACCTGTTCAACCGGGCCGGCCACCCCCGCCTCAGAGAGGAGTACCTGAAACGGGCGCTGGACTGGTTTAACTCCCGACTGGGGGAGGCTGGAGCAGAGTAATCGTTATGCCCCCGCCATGGCCAGGATTTCGTCCCATTCTTCTTTGGTGACGGGCTGGATGGAGAGGCGCATTCCTCTTCTCACCAGGAGCATCTTGTCCAACTTGGGGTTGGCCTTGATTTCCTTCAGTGAGACCTCTCTGGGCAGCGGAGCGTCTCCCTTGATGTCCACCATGAACCAGATGGGGTTGTCCGGGCTGGACTTGGGGTCGTAGTACCTGCTGTTGGAGTCCCATGACGTGCCGTCAGGGTACGCCTCTCGGGCGATGGTTGCGGTGCCGACCACTGCAGGTTCTCCGGTGGAGCTGTGGTAGAAAAGTGCGCGGTCTCCCACCTTCATATCGTCCCTCATGAAGTTGCGGGCCTGGTAGTTTCTAACCCCGTCCCACTCGGCGGTCTGCCCCTCCTCGGACATCAGATCAGAGAAGGAATAGGCGTTGGGCTCTGACTTGAACAGCCAGTATCTGGTCTCGGCCATGGTGACCCTCCCTCCGTCCGGCGGTCGCGCCAAGAAATGGGGCCGCCTGCTACAGACGGCCCCATTAGTATACCATCGCCTTCCGTGATCAGAGACGAGGACGCCGTGAAATAGGCGGACGAATTCTAAACCAGGGGACTTACCTCGTAGACGTCACCGGGCGATATCTCCACGCCCACTGCTGCATGAGACTGGCACACGGCCTCGACGGATGGGGCCTCAGAAAGGCAATAGGCGTCCCCGTTGGCGCCAATGAACACATTGAGCGGAATAGAGCCGAACTGGTCGGCCTTGCCAGCCCCTATAGTTTCCTTCATCTGGGACAAAGCCTCGGGCGGCAACTCAGGCATCTTTAGGTGATAGTCGATGAAATTGGGCATGTCGATTCTCCTTGTCACAATGTACAAGAACGGACCGGTCGAACTCTACTGCTCTACGGCTTTGAGCAGTCCGATGACGTTGCCTTCAGGGTCGCTGAAATGGGCGATGACCACGTCCGGCATGACGGCAGTTACTGGCATGATGGTCTTGCCGCCCATACTCTCTGCTTTGTCGAGATGGGCCTGAGGGTCGTCCACCTGGACATAGAAGGTGACCCTGTTTACGCCGCCCGCCGCGTCGCCGATGCCGCCTCCTATCCCCTCACCTTCGCTGTCGGTGTCGACTATTCCATAGTTCATCGGATTGGACGAGTCGATGCGCCAACCGAAAAGGTCTCCGTAAAAACTCTTGAGCGCGTCAGCCTGACTCGACTGTATCTCGAAGTGCACCACCGGGTTGGGCATATCCAAACCTCCTTGAATCGCCTCGGGATTGATTTCGAGGGCGACTGCCCAACGTCTGGACAGACTGCTCTCGCCGTGGCTTATACACTATCCAGAGACCCAGGGGTCCGGCCCAGGGTCTCCTCCGTCGGCAGCCGTCTCCAGCCTTGCCATGTAATGGTTCCAGCCTTCGGAATGGCGGTCCCGACTTTCAGCGGTGGGCAGGTCCTTGTGCACCAATCGAAGGACTGTTCCATCGCCGTCGGGAATCAGGGTGACCTCGACGGTGGTCGATCCAGGCGGAATGGCTGCGTCTCCTTCCCAACCCCAAGTGAATACGACCCTGGAATAGGGCGTCAGTTCAACGTAGTGGCCGCTGGCCTTGTTGACTTCAGTGACGTTTACTCGGAAGACTCCACCGGGGACTGGGTCGAGAGTTACCTCTATCCCCATCCAACGGGCCATCTTCTCTGGGTCAGTGAAGAAAGCGTAGACCGTCTCAGGAGTTGCGGCTATTCGAACCTCTTTCTCGACGGTCCGCCCGTCAATTCCGCCGGAGCTGGTGGATGTCATGAGTGTTCCTCTATATTTCTCTTGGCCTGATCTGCGGCTTCAGCCTCCCTCGCGAGCCTTGTAAGGCGGTCGTCCCAGAACTGACTCAGATACTCCATTATTTCGTTAAGCCCTTCGAGTCTGGCTCGATATATGCGTCTCGTGCCCGATGTCCTCATAGAGACGAGACCGGCATCCATCAAGACTTTCAAGTGCTGAGAAATCGCGGGGCGGGTTACATCGAACCGGGAGGCAATCTCCCCGGCTGACATCTCCAAGTTGCGGACGAGGTCGAGTATCTCACGTCGCCGGGGTTCTGCCAGTGCCTTCAATGGAGTGTCCATAGCCAATACGTTAGCATATACTTACGTAAGAATCAACTAACTATTGTTTAACAGGAAAGCGCTTAATCGAGAATGCGGCGCGGGACCAAAGCTATCGCGGACGGGGCGCCGCGTTGGGAGTTTCAGACCTCGGTCATCGCCAGTGGAAGGGGAAGCTGCTGGATAGCGCCGAATCCCGACACTCCGATTCCGAGAAGACGGAAGGACCTGCCCGGTGTCAACTCGTTCGAGAGCAGCCTCCACCCTTGCTCCAGAATCTCCGATTCCTCATGAGTAGGCACGAGCAGGGTCGCCTGTCTGGTAAAAGTAGTGAAGTCGGCCAGGCGCAGCTTCACTGAAACAGTGCGTCCCGGAAGTCCTTTGCGCTCCAGTTGTTTGGCCACCCGTTCAGTGAGCCTGACCAGAACTTCCCTCAGCTCCGTAGGGTCGCTGATGTCGTTTGCGAATGTGGTTTCGGCGCTCACCGACTTGGTCTCCCGCTCCGTGCTGACCCTGTCGTGGTCTATGCCCCGGGCCCGGTGCATCACCCAATCACCGCGTTTGCCGAAACGCCTCTGGTGCCAGTCCGGTGGCATATCGGCCAGTTGCCCGATGGTCTCTACCCCTTCCTGGCGCAGCCGTTCAGCGGTTTTGGGCCCGACGCCGGGGAGTTTTCCCACCGCCAGAGGAGACAGAAAGGCCGCCTCTTCCCCGGGCTGCACCACCACCAGGCCGTCAGGTTTCTGCAAGTCGGAGGCGATTTTAGCCACCGACTTTCCCGTGGCGACGCCGATGGACACCGTCATGCCCGTTTTGTCGTGGACTCTGGCTTTAAGGTCTATTGCGATGGCCAGGGGAGGGTTCTTTTCCTCGACGGCGTCGGTGATATCCAGGTAGGCTTCGTCCATGGACATGGGTTCCACGAGGTCGGTGATGTCCCTGAAGGTGCCCATCACCTGGTCGGAAATCTCCTTGTACCGTTGGAACCTGGGGGAAACTCGGATTCCCTCTGGGCAGAGGCGGACCGCGCGGCTCATGGGCATGGCCGAGTGGACGCCGAACACTCTGGCTTCGTAAGAAGCGGTTGCCACTACCCCCCGGTTTTCTGGGCTGCCGCCGACTATGACGGGCTTGCCGGCGAGGTCCGGGTTGTCGAGCTGCTCCACCGCCGCGTAGAAGGCGTCCAGGTCGGCGTGGATGATGTATCGTCTGCCGGCAGCGTCCATCCCTGGATTCTACGCCTGATTAGGCGGCGCGGTCTATGAATGAGTGTCCGCTGAATAGGCTAAGAAGCGCCACCAGCTCATCAGGGTTTGATCCTCGGCAAAGCGATGTCAACATGAACTTTCCCCGTCCTTAAATTCCGTATAGAATCGCAAGTGCCCTCCATAAGAATGCTCCATAAACGCGTAGCCAAGGAGGAGGGGAATGGTTCGTAAGAAGCCGGAGTTAAAGCTCACCGTCGAGGACTACATGGCGACGTCCGACGACGAGCGCTGGGAGCTTTTGGACGGTGAGTTGATCAGGCTGCACACTCCAGGCACACTTCACCAGATGATTCTTGTCAAACTTGGATGTCGGATGAGTGAATTCATAGACTCAAGAGGCCTAGGCAAAGTCTTCGCGGCCCCGACGGATGTCGTCCTCTCGAACACCGATGTAGTGGAACCCGACCTGCTGTTCGTGTTCACCGAGCGGCAGGACATTATCACCCACGCCAACATACAGGGAGCCCCCGACCTTATAGTGGAGATACTATCTTCTGGCACTGCGGAACGAGACCAGGGATATAAACGTGAGCTTTACGCTCGTTATGGCGTAAAAGAATACTGGATTGTAGGAACTGACCCGGACGCCGTCTCCGTACTCCTTCTGCAAGACAACGGCTACGAGGTCGTCGAGACTTTGGGTGCAGGCGAAACCTTGAAATCGCCCACTCTATCGGGTCTCAGCATCGACGTGGACGATATTTTCGCCCCGTGATGGGTCGCCCGCCCTGTGGCTGACTGCCTCGGGCAGCGGGTAACGCACCCGGAAATGGGTTCCTGTCTACAGGATGTGGAAGAGGAGATGGTGCTTCCGCAGCACGTCTTCAGCGAAGTCGTTGGCGAAGTCTCTCCACACCGAGTGGATGTGGTTGGCGTTGTTCTGACGGTTGTCGAACTCGGCGATGAAGTTGTTGCCGTGAAGTCTGTAGTAGAAAGCCTTGCCCCTCTCCAGCCCGCCAGCCCAGGCGAAGTGTATGGCGTCGATTCCAGCGTCGAGAACGGACTCCAGCTTCTTTTCGGCCACGTCAGGACGCACCTGTTTCACATAGTCTGATATCAGGGCCATTAGCACCTGTTGCTGTGTGGCGTTGAGTTTGGAGGCGGGAAGCCCCTCCTCTCTGGGCAGTGACGCCTTGGGGCTGGTGTAGGTCAGCAGGTCCCAGGGGGCGTCGTCGTAGATGATGGCCTTGGACTTCTGACCAGAGTCCAGGGAATTGACCATCTCCAGGCCCAGGTCCTCTCTCTGATGCAGCACCCTCTGGCCCTGCTTGGGACCATCGGGGACCTCGGCCGGGTTGGCCCC
>DAOUJI010000008.1:0-15652 GCA_034422875.1 Dehalococcoidia bacterium
CCAGCGCCATCGAACTGGACGATGACGAGAACATCTACGTGGCCGACGACTACGTGGACCGCATATTTGTCTTCAACAAGGACGGGGAGTTGCTGACCTCCTGGGGAAACAACGACGAAGGTGAAGGCGAAGTAGCGGGGCTTCCTGGATTCGGCGCCGGCCTGTACCTCAAGAAGCTGAACGGCGGTTCCAACGGGGACGGCGAATTGAACGGCCCGGCGGGACTTGCCTTCGACGCCGATGGCAACCTGCTGGTGGTGGACTCCTACAACCATCGGGTTCAGAAGTTCACAAAGGACGGTCAGTTCATATCCACGTTCGGCTCTTACGGCAGCGGCCCGGGTGAACTTAACCACCCATGGGGGATCTCCGTCGACAAGGCCCAGAACATCTACGTAGCCGACTGGAAGAACGACAGGGTGCAGAAGTTCTCGCCCGAAGGCAGGCATATCGCCAGCTTTGGCTACGGGTCCGGCACAGACCCTGGCCAGCTTTCCCGCCCAGCCAATGTGGCCGTGGACGCAGAAGGTGATGTCTATGTCGTTGACTGGAAGAACGACAGAGTCAATATATACGACACCGAGGGAGAGTTCGTTATCTCGTTCTCAGGCGACGCCACGGAACTGTCCAAAACGTCCAAATCGAGAGTCGACGTCAACCCCGACTACATCAAGGCCAGGAAACGCGCCGATGTGTCCATCGAAGCCTTCTTCCGAGGTCCGGTTGCAGTGAACCTGGACGATGATGGTTTCATCTATGTCCTGGAGACCATAGCTCCCCGCATCCAGATTTACCAGAAACACAAGGACTTCGTGGACGCCCAGTTCAACCTGTAGCCCTCGATCCACATCGTAGACAACAAGACTTTCAGGAATGTGAGAGAGACAAATGCTTACCACACAAGTAGCTGGCCGCGTGTATGACTACGACCATTGCATCGGCGGCAACTGGCAATGGGCTTCGGACTTTGCCATTGGCCCCAACCGAACGCTGTACATCGCCCAACGGGGATTTGAATTCT
Organism: Dehalococcoidia bacterium; assembly: GCA_034422875.1. Classification (GTDB taxonomy): domain Bacteria; phylum Chloroflexota; class Dehalococcoidia; order Lucifugimonadales; family JAGWBF01; genus DAOUJI01. The sequence goes on from DAOUJI010000008.1 coordinate 1,022, forward strand.
ATGTGACCCATGGGCTCATAAAGGCCACCCTGGACGAGAAGCCGATTTGGGAAAACCGCGGTCCTCTTTTTGCCGACGGTCAGAGCAAGTTTCCCTCCTCCATTGAGCTGGACGCCGATGAGAACATCTACGTCTCGGACGACTACGCGGACCGGATATTCATATTCAACAGCGACGGCGAGCTTCAGACCAGCTGGGGCAACAACGACCAGGGCGCAGGCGAAGTGGCTGGCCTGCCGGGGTTCGGCACTGGCTTGTATCTGAAAAAGATACAGGGAGGCTCCACCGGTGACGGCGAGCTCAATGGACCCTCCGGTCTTGCCTTTGACAAGGACGGCAACCTGCTGGTGGTGGACAGCCATAACCATCGGGTGCAGAAGTTCACAAAGGACGGTCAATTCCTGTCCAAGTTCGGCTCCTACGGTTCCGGGCCCGGCCAATTGAACATGCCCTGGGGAATTTGCGTAGACGAAAACAACAACTCTTACGTAGCCGACTGGAAAAACGACCGTGTCCAGAAGTTCGGCCCTGATGGCGGCTTCATCGCTTCCATCGGAAACGGTTCGGGCTCTGGACCGGGTGAGATGCAACGACCGGCCGCTGTGGCTGTCGACGCCGAGGGAGACATATACGTCGTGGACTGGAAGAACGACCGACTGAACTTGTACGACGCAGAAGGCGCGTACATAGCCGAATTCGTAGGGGACGCGAACAAACTTTCCGCCACATCCTCAGGCCGCGTAGACGCCAACCCCGACTACCAGAAAGCGCGAAAGCGGGCTGACGTGTCCAAGGAGGTCTATTTCCGGGGGCCTGTAGCCGTCAACGTGGACGACGACGGTTTCATCTACGTGCTGGAGACCATCGCTCCCCGCATTCAGATTTACCAGAAGCACAAGGATTTCGTGGACGCCCAGTTCAATCTATAGCCGCCTCAACGCAGCGCCGACAGAAGAGGGCTGGCCGAGTTGGGCCAGCCCTCTTCCTTTTTCTCAATTCATCTGAGCCTGGGACCTTTTAGACTTTAGCTCCCTGCGTTCTGTATGTAGTGATAAGCCGACAGCGCTGCCGTGATTCCGTCTCCCACCGCGGAGCCGAGCTGCCTGAATGATCCAGACCGGATGTCTCCGGCAGCGAAAACCCCAGGCTTGGACGCCGCCATGGCGATATCGGTTACTACACACCCGGACTCATCCAGTTCCAGCTGCCCCTGGAGAAAGTCAATGTTCGGTGTGAACCCTATGTATATGAAGGCGGCGGCAGTGGGATAGTCATAGACTTTCCCCGTCTTCAGGTCCTTCACTATCGCGGCCTCTACAATCTCGTTTCCCTTGATTTCCTCCACGACATGGCTCCACAGGAAGTCCATCTTGGGATTCGCGAAGGACCTCTCCTGCAGTATAGGACTGGCTCGAAGCTGGTCCCTTCGATGGATGACGGTAACCTTATTGACTATGGACGACAGGTAGTTGCCCTCGTCCATGGCTGCGTCGCCTCCGCCAACCACCACCACGTCCTCGCCACGGAAGAAATTGGCGTCACACACTGCGCAATAGGACACACCTCTCCCGGAGAATTCTTCTTCGCCAGGAATGCCCAGCTTTTTGTGGGAGCCGCCCGCCGTTACGATGACGGTCTTGGCAGTGTAGGCGCCGTCCCCAGTTGTCACAGTCTTGACGGGCCGCTCCAGGTGGTCCAGTGCCTCGACCTCTTCATAGCGTATCTCTGCGCCATACCTGCTGGCCTGGTCACACATTCGCTGGGAGAGCTCCGGCCCAAGAATGCCGTCAGAGAAGCCAGGGTAGTTCTCTATTGCTCCGGTGAGCAGAATCTGGCCGCCGCAGCCCAGCTTTTCCAGCATCAGCGTCTTGAGGCTGGCTCTCCCGGCATAAAGCGCCGCGCTCAGGCCGGCGGCGCCTCCGCCGACGATGACGATGTCATAGTCCGCTGTTTCCACGTCAGCCCCTCACTCCGTAGGCAGACACCGCTTCTTCCGAGCTTCTGAAATAGTCCACCGTCCGCTCCAGACCTTCCGTAAGGTCCACCTTGGGTCTCCATTCCAGTTCGTTTGCTATGCGGGTACTGTCAAGGCTTATGTTGCGGACCTCACCCGGTCGTGCGGGGCCGTAGATGGGTCTCCACTTGTACCGCAATATTTCTTTAAGCGCCTCAAACAGGCGGTTGATGGACGTGCTTTCTCCAGCGCCCACGTTGTAGATGCCCCGGCCGCCCTCTATAGCCAGAATGTTCGCTTCAACAGCGTCGTCGACATAGAGAAAGCCCCTGGCCTGTTCCCCGTCGCCAAATATACGAGGCTGTTTCCCTTCCATCATTGTCTTGATGAAAATGGACACCACTCCAGAGCCGCCGGCAAAGTTCTGGCGAGGCCCGAAAATGTTCCCAAACCTTAGAATGACGTAGTTTAGACGATACATCTGGCTATAAAGGACCACGTACTCTTCAGCCGCCCTCTTGGACAAACCAAAGGGTGTGTCAGGGTTTATGGGATGGGCCTCGTCACAAGGGAGATACTGAACGTCCCCATACAGGTTGTTTGCCGGCGAGGCGAAGATGAACTTTTCGACGCCGTACTGCCGCGACAGTTCCAGGAGCCTGACCGATCCGAGAACGTTGACCGAAGCGTCGCCGACCGGGTCCTTCATTGAGTTCGCCACCCCCACCTGGGCGGCATGATGGCAGACGACGTACGGTTTCTCTCGCTCGAACACCTCGGTCAGCGCCGGGTCTGAGACGCTGGCATGGTAAAAGACTGCGCCCTTGTTCTGGTTACGCAGTTTGCCGGCGCTCAGGTCGTCAACCACGACGACCTTGTGGCCCTCGGAAACCAACCTGTCCACGAGATGGGAGCCGATAAACCCGGCGCCGCCGGTCACCAATATGGTTCCGGGAACCACCGGTCTACCAGCCCGTCCTCATTTCCCGCAACCGCTTGACCCGTTCCTGAATGGGCGGGTGGGTGGAGAAGAGGCGGGAGAAACCGCCGCCGCCGAAGGCCTGGACCTGACCATGGCCTTGGTGATGGCTCCGGGTGTCTCCCAGAGGGTTGACGATGAAGAGATGCGCCGCGCCTTCCGACACTTTCATGGGCCGAACCTGCGAACCCATTTCCAGCTTCTCCAATGCGGAAGCCAGGGCGAAGGGTTGGCCGGAGGTCTTGGCGCCGGTGCTGTCGGCCTGGTATTCCCTGGCTCGGGAAATGGCAAGACGCACAACGGTGGCTGCCAGAGGCAACACTATTGCCACCACCAGCAGCCCGATAATGCCCACCATTGGGTGGCCTCCACGGTCCCCGCCGCGGCCAAAGCCGCCGAAAATCATGGCGAATTGGGCGACCATGGCGATTAAACTTATAGCCATAGCGATGGTGGCCACCATGCTCATGATTAAAGTGTCCCGGTTCCCTACGTGGGCCAACTCGTGGGCGATGACGCCGGCCAGCTCGTCTTTGGTTAGTATCCTCCGAATTCCCGTTGTGACCGCTATGGCTGCGTTCTTGGGATTGCGTCCGGTGGCGAAGGCGTTGGGCGAATCACTCTCGATTACGTACACCTTGGGTTTAGGAATGTTGGCCTGGTACGCCTGCTGATCGACGATGGCATGGAGCTCCGGGTCCGTTTCGGGAGTGACTTCATGGGCATGAGCCATCCTGAGGGCCATCTTGTCACTGAACCAGTAGGAGAAGAAGTTGATGCACAGAGCTATGACCAACATTACGATGATGCCTGTCACGCCGCCCCAGAACATGCCCGCCACCAGTAGGATGCCGGTCATCACAAGCATCAGGAAAAAGGTCTTGAACGTATTCATCCGTTGTGTTCCTTCCGACGAATATTACGCTGATTTAATTATAGCATCCTTCAATTAAAGCAATGGGAGTCTTGCGGTCGAGAGAATGAGCTTCAATTCCAAGGGCGGGGCCGGGTGTTCAGAATGGTCGACAAGCTCCTCCGCGATGTCCTTGCGGTCAATGGGGAAGACTTGGTGTGAGCTGTCCCAGCGGAAACCCCTGTAGGAGGGCCTCCGGCCTAGCTCCGGTACCTGAAGCCGCCTTCGAACCGGTCCCTGTTGAGCCGCCGGTTGAGATGCAAACCTTCCAGAACGAACTCTACGGCAGAGGCGGCTAGTTCGGGAGACCTTCCAGCGCCCAGGTCGTTCACGGCTGCGGCCATGCCGGGAAGGCTCTTGGCCAGATCAGCGTATTGGGCTGAGGGTTTTCCGCTGCCCGTCTCAGCCTCCAGCCCGTCATCGAACTGCTGTACCACGTCGTCCAGGTCCTGAACGTTCACGTAACGGCTGAAGGCGTTCAACGTGGCTTTCTTAATGAGATCGTCTATGGTCTTGCCTTCCCGACCCTCCTCAAAGGTCTCCATCTCCACTTTTCCGGTGAAGGAGGAAACCAAGAACGGCAGGTCGCTGACGCGTGGGCACACCTTTTTCTCGCCAAGAACGATGGACCTACGCACTGCGTTCGAGATCATCGTCTCATAGTTGGCGATGGAGACACGCACGCTCACCCCGGAGCGCTGGTTGATGTCCGGGCTCCTCCGAGCCAGGAATGTCACCTCTGCCACTATCTCCTTCATATACGGGGGGACGGCTATGTCTTTCTCGCTGGGGAACCTGGAGCGTTCCTGTTCCATGATGGCGATTTCGTCATCAATATTCTTGGGGTAGTGGGTGCGTATCTGGGCGCCGTACCGGTCCTTCAGGGGCGTGATGATTCTCCCTCGGTTCGTGTAGTCCTCGGGGTTCGCAGTGGCCACGACCAGAACGTCGAGGGGAAGGCGAATACGGTACCCCTTGATTTGCACATCCCGTTCCTCCATCAGGTTGAAGAGGCCCACCTGAATCCGTTCAGCAAGGTCAGGCAGTTCGTTGATGGAGAAAATCCCCCGGTTGGTCCTGGGGATAAGGCCGTAGTGGATGGCTAGTTCGTCGGAGAGGTAGCGGCCCTCGGCGACCTTTATGGGGTCAATCTCGCCTATAAGGTCGGCGATGGATATGTCGGGAGTGGCCAGCTTTTCTGAGTAGCGGGATTCCCTGGGCAACCAGCTTATCTCTACGTCGTCGCCGCCTTCCGCCACTTTGTTGAGACAGGCGCGGCATATCGGGTTGTAGGGGTCGCAGTTTATCTCGCATCCCTCTATGACCGGAATCTCATCGTCCAGGAGGTCCACCAGGCGACGGATGAGCCGTGACTTGGCCTGGCCCCGCTCCCCCAGCAGGACGATGTCTTGTCCGGCTAGTAAAGCGTTCTCAAGCTGAGGAATGACCGTATCATCAAACCCCACGATCCCCGAAAACAGCTCCTTGCCGCGCTTGAGGTTCTTTATCAGGTTCCTGCGAAGCTCCTCGCGTACAGGGACGGTCTTGTAGCCGCTTTCACGGAGTTGCCCTATGCACTTGGCTTTGACCTTGGAAGGCATTCCACAGCTCCTTAGGGAAGGGAATGGGCGGCATCTGAATGTCGCCCGCGAGTTTTCAGATGCGAAATTGGGGGTAGGGAGAACCCTGCGCAAAGCATGAGCACTATACTATCGACGAATTAGCCGATGTCAACGCCTGTAACCGCCGGGGACTTCCCAGCCCGGGTGTCAGCAGGCGGTCCGATTGAGGGAATCCGCCTGGCCTGGAAGGCGGTTGCGACGGGCTATGCCTTGGCCGCCTTCGCCTCTTCTATCACTCTCTGGGTGATGTTCTGGGGCACGACTTCATAGTGGTCGAATTCGACTGTGTAGGCGCCGCGCCCCTGGGTTATTGATCGCAAGTCGGTGGCATACCGCAGGAGCTCCGCCTGTGGGACCTCGGCTTCCACGACAGTGTTGCCGTTGCCGGGAATCATACCAAGAATCCTGCCCCGTTTCCCGTTCAGGTCACCAATTACGTCGCCCGTCACCGCGTCCGGGACAGTAACCCGAAGCAGCATCACGGGTTCCAGAAGCTGGGGATTGGCGTCCATGACTCCTTTGCGCACTGCGAAGGAGCCGGCGATTTCAAAGCTGATGCCCGACGAGTCCACGTCGTGGAAGCTGCCGTCGTAGAGCACCGCTTTCACGTCCACGACGGGGAATCCGGCCACCACGCCTTCTTGCAAGGTCTTGACGACACCCTTCTCCACCGCGGGAATGTACTCCCGGGGTATGGAGCCGCCCACCACTTCCTGAGCGAACTGGAAGCCCTCTCCCCTCTCGACAGGTTCCAGGCGAATGAGCACGTGGCCGTACTGGCCGTGCCCGCCGGTCTGCTTCTTGTGCTTGTATTCGGCGTTGGTGACCGACGTAATGGTCTCCCGGTAGGGGACCTTCGGGGTGTGGGTTTCCAACTCGGTGCCGAACTTGCGCTGGATGCGGTCTACGGCCGTATCCAGGTGGACATCACCCAGCCCAGAAAGCAGGGTCTCCCCCGTGCCGGGCTCTCTGGTGACCTGGAGGCTTGGGTCCTCCTCAACGATGCGGCTAAGGGCCTGGGACATCTTTTCAACGTCGGCCTTGGTCTTGGGGACCACAGACATGGTGTAGTAACCGACCGGAAACTCGATGGGTTCGAAGGTGACGGCGCTGTCCCTCTGGCACAGGGCGTCTCCCGTCACCGTTGCGGTCAGCTTGGAGATGGCGCCAATGTCTCCGGCGCTTATCTCCTGGACCTGCTCCTGCGTTTTGCCCCTTAGAAGGAACACCTGGCCGATTCGCTCCGACTGCTCCTTGTCCTGGTTCCAGACCTCCGAGTTGCTCTTGAGGGTGCCCTGGTACACTCGGAAGACGGACAGCTTGCCCACAAAGGGGTCGGCCGTAGTCTTGAACACCAACGCCTCCAGAGGCGCCGAAGCATCGGTCTTGAGTTCCACAGGGTCGCCGGACTTGGAAACGGCTCCAGGGGCGGCAGCCTCGGCGGGGGAGGGCAGGTATTCGACCAGGCCGTCCATCAACGTGTCTACAGCGATGTCACGGGTTGAGGACGCCGCCAGAATGGGGGCCAGGTTGCCCTCCATGATGGCCGTCTTGGCGCCTCGCGCCAGTTCGTCCTCGCTGATTTCCTCGCCTTCCAGGTAGCGGGTGGCCAGGTCGTCGTCGGACTCCGCTACGGCCTCTATCAAACGCTCTCTGGCGTCTTCGATTTCCCCTGACATGTCCCCTGGGGCGTCGGCAGGCGGCTTCAGCAGATTGATCACCGATGAGAAGCTCTGCTCGGCTCCCACCGGGATCTGGAAGGGAACGCATTTGCGCCCAAAAACTGACTGTATGTGGTCCACGGTTCGCTGAAAGTCGGCGTTCTCCCTGTCCATCTTGTTGACGAGGAACAGTCTAGGAAGCCCGGACGCTTCACAGCGGTTCCAGGCCCGCTCCGTGCCCACCTCGACTCCGGCGTTGGCGGCCACCAGAATGACTGCGCTTTCCACCACCCTCAGCGCCGACGCAACTTCTCCCTGGAAGTCGTCGTACCCTGGAGTGTCGAGGATGTTCAGCTTGTGGTCCTTCCAATTGCATGGAATCAGGCTGGCCTGAACACTGGAAACCCGCCGGTTTTCTTCCGGCTCATAGTCGGAAACTGTATTGCCGTCCTCGACCCTCCCAATCCGAGTGGTCACCTTGGCGTTGTAGAGGGCAGCTTCCGAAAGGGAGGTCTTGCCAGAGCCTGCGTGGCCCACCAGAGCTACGTTGCGGATATTTGCAGCATCAACCATGGATGTTCCTCTCTATGGTGTTCACAAGGGTCCCGCCGATAGGATATTAGAGTCCGGTAAGCGACGGAAGGACTTGATTGGAATGCCCTATTTTAGCCAAAACCGAGCCATTAGCGCAATCTGAGGCCGCCCTTGCCGTCAAAGCCATAACGCGCCTGTGCTATGCTGGTTTGGAGGCCTCAACGCCAGTACACCAACTACGCCGATGCAACCTCATTCGATATTCCGCGTAACAAGAAGAGTCCTGGCCATCATAGTCATGGTCCTGCTGCTGGCCTCCCTGGCCAGCGGAGGGTTTCAGTTTTCCGCCGTCGAACTCGCAGCCTCCCCCTACCAATTCAACATAGTTGCGTGGGAGATAGCGAACGTGCCTGACAAGTGGACCCACAAAGCCCTGAACCTCCTCCCCTGGTCGTCAAAAAGCAGAGAGGAGAAGCGTGAGGGGCTTCTTGAGTATTTCAGCCTTGGAGGTGAGATTAGGGCTCTGGAAGATGAGTTGAAGCGGATGCAGGCTGACGGGGAGCCCAGCGGCCCGGGTACGCGGCTAAACGCTGTCTCATCCGAATTGGATGTTCTTAGAGAGCAGAGAGGGATGCTGAAGGCGGACTCTGAGGAATTCCTGGAGTCCGAGCTCGCCGCCATTCTCAAAGACCAGGGTCTTGCCTCCTGGTTTGGCGGTCTGTTCCCCCCCGTAGATATCTCTCTATCCGTACCGCCGACGCTGCTGGTGGTCTCTCCAAGGGACAGGATAAGCCGCATCCATTCCATACTGCTCAAGCCCGACATGACTCCGGAGGAGATGGAGCTTCTGGAATCCAAGATATTCTCTGAGCAGGACCTGTCCGCCTTGGTCACAGGTCTGGGGGGAGTAGGCTCATTTCCGGCGTTCGTTCGCAACTCTTATCTGCGTTCGGCGGCGGAGCTGGCCGCCCATGAATGGCTGCACAATTACTGGTTCTTCCACCCCTTGGGATGGGCTCCCTGGTCCTGGACCCCGGAACTTAACAGCCTCAACGAAACGGCGGCCACTATTGCCGGTAGGGAGTTGGGGCGTCTGCTGTATGAATCCATCACCGGCGAAGAGCTTCCCGACCCTGATCACCTCCTCCCATCGGAGCCGGACCACCCCCCTCCTCCGCCCGACCCGAACAGGTTTGACTTCAACACCGAGATGAGGACAACGAGGCTCCGAGTTGACGAGCTTCTGGAACAGGGACGGGTAGAGCAGGCTGAGGACTACATGGAGGAGCGGCGCCTGCTGTTCAACGACAACGGATACTTCCTACGCAAGCTGAACCAGGCCTATTTCGCATTCCACGGCACATACGCCACGGGACCCGCGTCGGTCAGCCCCATAGGAAACCAGGTGACTGAACTGCGCCTCAGTTCGGAATCCCTGGGGGACTTCATACGGACAATGTCCGAGTTCGGAAGCTATCAGGAGTTCCTGGAGTTCATCGACGACCCTGAGGACACACCTAAATGATAGGTGTTTGACCTCAAGACGTCTAAGCGGGCGAGGGCCCTAGGGCCTTACCAGAGGGGGTGGGGCGGCTCCCAGTCCGGGTGCTCCAACGGGTCGGCGTAGACCAGGTAGCCGCTATACACGGTCACGCTCAAAGGGCGCGGCGCATCTCCCTCTGCCACGGGAGTACAGGACATCTCGCCCTTGAAGTAACGGTCGTCGGGCACGTCCAGTTTTTCATTCTTCAGATGGTAGGGGCAGTAGATCTGGTATTCCATCTCTCCTCCAACCTCTACGCTTGGAATTCGTCCTCGTCTGCATCCTTGACGCGGACACGCTGAGGGCGCCTGCCGGCCTCTTCCTCGGATCCCATCATCTCAATGGCCTTATCGACAAAGCTCCTCAACGCCAGGAGCAACTCTTTGTTGGCGGCTTTGAAATGCTTCGAGGCTGGTTCGGGTATCAAACTGACGGCTTCGGGCCTCAACGTCACCGTTAGGCCGTCGTCCGGTGTGTAGTTGACCTCTATCGGCCTGTTTGCCACTGGGAACCTCCTGAGTCGTTGCTTCTATCCGGGCCCTGAGCCAAAAATTATGTTCAAATTGTCGCCGTCCATGCGGGCCTCGTCAACACCAAGCCCCGCGAGGGCTCTGGGAAGGAAGATGTTTCTACGGTATTGCCCCACCTGTATGGTCAACTCGTCGTTGTTCTCAATCACGTCCAGGTCTTCTTTAGAGGTGAAAGGCAGCTTGATGTTCAGTATCCGTTTCCCATTGTCAATGATTATTCTCTGACTCAAGCCATCACAGTAGACCTTGGACGGGTCATCGTCCCCATAGAGGTGACCAGCCAGAGCTCGCAGGGAGTCCAGTCCGACCACTTCCTGCCCCATAAACGGCGCTTTCAGGACCGGCACCGGATCGAAGGACTCGTGGATCATGTCCAGGTACTTCTCCTGAGATTCTCTCCAGTTGGTTAAGAACGCGCTCTCGGACTGCTCAGGCAGCACCTTGTTGCACACGACCATGTCCGTCTGGTAACCGTACAGGTTCAGGTATGTGAATGTGCGTTGGGCCTCCTTCACCACCATCTTCTCGGGGTTCACTACGAGACGGACTGACGAGTAAGTCCCATCCATCAACAACTCCCGCATCTCTTCCAGCTGGCTGTAGAGGGACTGCACAGTGTCGAACACGTCCACTCCCGGCACAGGAATCTTCATGACGCCCCTGGCCAGGGGCCGCACAGCGGCCATGACCCGCCTCTCCAGAGGAAACAGACGGTTCATGTACCAGCGGGCCATGTCGGGGAAGCTGAGAAGGCGGAGGGTCTCGCCTGTCGGGGCGCAGTCCACCACCATGACGTCATAGGTCCCTTGCTTCTGGTACTGGTTGATGTATAGGAGCGCCACCAACTCTTCCATGCCGGGCAGGACTGCCAACTCTTCCGCTATGACTTCTTCGGCTCCCTGCCACCGCATGAGGGCCGAAAGCCAGTCCTGGACCGCCTTCCAGTGGGTGTCCAGTTCCTTGAGGACATCGACTTCCTGGCCCCAGAGATTTTTTGCCACCTCCACTGGGTTGGTGCCTAGCTGAACGTCAAGAGAGTCGGACAGGCTGTGGGCGGTGTCGGTGCTCATGACCACCGTCTTGTAGCCCAGTTCGGCGGCACGCAGAGCGGTGGCGGCGGACACGCTTGTCTTGCCCACCCCGCCCTTGCCTGTATAAAGTATGGTTCGCATCTGTTGGCAGCCTTTCTCAGGTACGGCAATTATAGCACAGGGCGCTTCACGCAGACTCCAGATCCTCCCACGACTCTTTGATGGAACCATGCGGCCTATGCTATCATCCGGTTACGCTGCACACTGGCAGAATCCAGCTCTAAGAATTTTGCCGATGCCCTCCCGCCGCAGGAACCGAATCGACATTGCCATTCAGGACCCGTTCAAAGAGAGCGTGCCCCGAACTTGGCTGCGAGGAGTGGCTGCGGGGGCTGTCAAGAAGTTGGGCCTAGGCGAGCCGTGCCAGCTGAGTCTCGTCATTACCGACGATGACACCGTCCGAGGCCTCAATCGGGACTACCGGGGCCTCGACGAGACCACCGACGTGCTTTCCTTTTCCACGGCCCACGAGGGCCACTGGCAGGGCGACGGTGCGCCCGCAGAGCCAACAGGAACCGACGGTTTCGTCTATCCTGAGGACGAACCGATGCCCATCGGAGAAGTGATCATCTCCTATCCCCAGGTCGTGCGACAGACCAAAGACGAGGACAGCCAAAGGGAATTGGCCCTGTTGGTCGTCCATGGGATTTTGCACCTGGTGGGTTACGACCACGCCGAGTCCGACGAAGAGGCTGTGATGTGGGCCAAGCAGGACGAGGTCTTGTCAGGACTGAGAGCCTAATGTCCGACGGAGCATTCCAGGTCTACTATCGCAAGTGGAGGCCCCAGAGGTTCAGTGACCTGGTGGGCCAGGAGCACGTATCGTCCACCCTCAGGCAGGCCGTGAATCAGGGCCGGGTAGCCCATTCTTACCTCCTTTGCGGCCCGCGAGGCACCGGAAAGACCAGCACGGCGCGGGTCCTGGCCAAGGCCGTTAACTGCCTCCAACCCATCGACGCAGACCCATGCAACACCTGCTCCAGGTGCCAGGCCATAAACGAGTCCCGCTACATGGACCTCATCGAGCTGGACGCGGCCAGCAACCGGGGAATCGACGAGATACGGAACATTCGGGACAAGGTGGGCTTGTCGCCGGCCGAGGGCGGGCGCAAGGTATACATTATCGACGAAGCCCACATGCTGACGGAACATGCCTCCAACGCCTTCCTGAAGACGCTGGAAGAACCTCCCGCCCACGCAATATTCGTGCTCTGCACGACCGAGCCTCACAAGATACCCGCGACCATCATTTCCCGTTGCCAGAGGTTCGACTTCCGGCGGCTCAACTCCCAGGCGGTGATTCAGCGCCTCAGCGAGATTTGCACCGACGAGGGAGTCGCATCGGGCACGGAGACCCTGGCCGCCCTGGCCCGGGTGTCAGGCGGGAGCCTCCGGGATGCCGAAAACCTGCTGGAACAGCTGGTGGTGTCCTACGGCAAGGAAATCGGCGCCGACCAGGTGGCTGAACTCCTAGGACTGGGCCATGAAGAATTGGCTCTCGAACTGACCCGGCATCTCCTCAACTCCGACGCTTCAGGCGCCCTGGGGACCATTAGCCGGGCTGCCTGGGAAGGGGTCGATCTGCGGCACCTGCACCGCCAGACTGTAGAGCTGCTCAGGGCTGGTCTTATGCTGCGTCACGGCGCCCGCGAGTCGGTCAGCATGGAACAGTCCACGATGCGGGAACTGGAAGAGCTTGCCAGAAAGCCCACCGTGGACAAGCTGGTGAGGACTCTAAAGCTCATGGGCGAAGTGAACATGAAGTACGACGCCTCGCCCACCCTTCCCCTGGAACTGGCTGCGGTGGAGGCTTGCCTCGACGCGCCCGCCGCAAGAGCAGCCGTAAGAGAAGAGGCTGCGCCCTCGGCGCCCCAACGGCCACGACCGGAGGCCCCCCAAAGACGCCCAGAGCGTCCTGCCAATGTCCCCGCGGCCGTCGCCAGGCCCAATGCGCCCCCAACCACAGAGAGGACTCCCGCCCCGGCCCGCCAGCCTGCGGACAGGGCGATTCGCGAAGAGCCAGTCAGACCGAGCGCACCCATCTCAGCAGCAGACAGCCCAGCGCCTCCGGCGGGATTTCCGGAGCAATGGGCGGCCTTCGTCAAGAACCTGAGCCGTTCCAAGGGGAAGCGTTACAACATCGGAGCCTTGCTCAGGGACTGCCGTGAACAACAGGTTGACGGAGATTCTCTGGTGCTGACTTTTTCCCACAAGTCCCACCTGGAGCGTATGCAGGAGGAGTTGGACGACCCCATGGGGATGCGCACGGTGAACGAAGCGTTGGCCAGTTCCATGGGAACGACCTACCAGCTAAAGCTGGCCCTGCACGGCGACAACGGCAGCGGAAGAGTCTCTGCGACAAATCGGAGTCCGCTGATAAGGGCGGCCCTCAGCATGGGCGCTCGCATAGTGGAGGAGAACGAGCAATGACCAACAGACAGATGCGCCGTATGGCCCAACGACAGCAGTCCAAGGCTCGGGGTAAGGGCCAGGGGGGAGCCCCCCAGCCTATGGAAATGCTCCAGAAGATGCAGGAAGAGTTGGAGTCGGTCACTGTGGAGGGCAGCGCCGGAGGAGGCGTTGTCAGGGTCACCATGACCGGCAAGCAGACCCTGGACTCGGTGAGCATAGAGCCGGAGGCCTTGGAGGACATCGAAATGCTTCAGGACCTCATCGTCGCGGCGGTGAACGATGCCATCGGCAGGTCCCAGGAGATGGCCTCCGCCAAGCTGAGCGACCTTACCGGCGGGCTGAACATCCCCGGACTGGAATAGGTCTCCGATGGCTAGGACGTCCGCCGGAATGACGGAAGTTGGGGAAAGGTTCCATAAGGGGTCGAGGGCATGAGCTCCGACTATCTGCCCTCAGCCGCTCCTCCCCTGGCCCAGCTTGTGACGGAGCTGAACAAGCTGCCGGGCGTCGGCCCCAAGAGCGCCCAGAGACTGGCCTACTTCATCATCCGGCAACCTGACGAGGAAGCCCGTGCCCTGGCCCAGGCCATCGTTGGGGTCAAGGAAAGAATCACCTTCTGCTCGTTGTGCCAGAACCTCACCGACGTGGTGCCCTGTTCAGTGTGCAGCGACCCCAGACGGGACACCTCCGTGATTTGCGTCGTCGAAGAACCCCTGGACATGCTGACACTGGAGCGCACCGGCCTGTTCAAGGGCCTGTACCACGTGCTTCACGGCGTCATCTCTCCCATGAACGACGTGGGACCCGAGGAGTTGCGGCTGAAGGAGCTTTCGGCCAGAATAGAAAATGGGATCGTGAAGGAGATCATCATAGCCACAAACCCCACCCTCGAAGGCGAGGCGACGGCCATGTACATACGCCGCCATATTGCGCCCGACGGCGCCAGGGTTACACACCTGGCCCGAGGACTGCCTGTGGGCGGTGACCTGGAGTACGCCGACGAGCTTACCCTGAGCCGCGCCTTCCAGGGCAGAAGGGAAATATAGACCTTGGCCCGGCCCAGAAGCTACCGCTGCGAGGCAATCGTCCTCAAGTCCTCCCCAGTGGGCGAGGGCGCCCTCATTGCCACCGTCTACTCACGCGAACACGGCAAGCTGAGAGCCAGAGTGCGTGGGGCCAGGAAACCCGGCGGCAAAATGGTGGGACACGTGGAACCGCTGTGCCGGGTAGACCTGGCTATGGCCGTCGGAAAGGGCGGCCTCTATGACACCGTAACCCAGGCCCAAACTCTGGACGTGTTCGCAGGGCTCAAGTCGGACCTGGACGGAATGGCCAAGGGAATCTACATGGCCGAACTGGTGGATGGATACGGCGTGGAAGGCCTGCCCAATC
>DAOUJI010000009.1:0-5474 GCA_034422875.1 Dehalococcoidia bacterium
CACCAGCCTGCCCCTGGAGATCATATCGATCTCGGCCAGCTCCTCCGCCACCCTCAGCGGGTCTACGATGGGCAGAGGATTGCCCAGGAGCACGATTTTGATGCGCTCTGTAATCCGGGCCAGGATTGCGGCCTCCAAGTCCATGACCGAACCGGTGGTGAAGGGATTGCCGTGGTGCTCGTTGAGCATGATTCCGTCGAACCCCACCTCTTCCGCGTAGCACGCTTCGTCCAGGTATGAGTGGTACAGCTCGCTGCCCCTGACAGGGTCGAAATGAGTGTTGGGAATGCCAAAGTAGCTGGCCAGCTTGATTATCTCGTCTTCCGGTACGTGATAGTAAGGGCGTTCCGTAAAGAACATGATGTGCATGACGCCGCTCCTTCCGCCTTGGGCCTATGTGTTTCCGGGCTAGGATGCCAGGAACTTCTCGACTGTCTCTAAGAACTCCTGGGGCTTTTCTATCTCCGGCCTGTGGCCGCACTCCTCGAATGCAATCAGCTCGGAGTCCGCGATGGACCGGTTATAGACCTGTCCCGAGCTGATGGGGACTATCTTGTCCTGGGCGCCCCAGACCAGCAGCGTGGGCAGGTCTCGCACGCCTTCGAGCAGGGGGCCCAGACTTGGGTTGAACATGTAAGGCTTCCACGCAAGCCGGGAGACTTCTGTTCGAGCGTCCTCCCAGGCCTCATACTGTTCCGGAGTGGCGGCTCCGCCGTAGAGAGACGAAAACTCCTCCGTGCCTTCTGCGTCGTGGACGCTGTCGCGCAAGTACACCTGGGTAGGGACTATGAACATGTCCCGGATTTCGCCCTCCGTGGGTCTGATTCCAGAGGCTCCCACGAGAGCCATGCGGCGGAATAGCTGCGGGCGGGCGGCGGCCATCTCGGCGGCGATCCATCCTCCCAAGGAGAAACCCATCACATCAACGGGTCCAAGCTCCATGTCCTGGAGCACGTGCGTGTAGAACCCGGCCAGGTCCCTGATGTTGCTGACCCACTCCACCCTTGGAGAAACACCGAATCCAGGGTGCAGCGGAATGTACAGCTTGTGGTTGCGGGCCAGCGACCTATGCCAGTTCAGCCAGCCCGGATGCCCCAGTTCCCCGTGCAGTATGAGCAGAGGACTGCCTGCACCGGCCTGTATGAACGTCAAGTCGGTTCCCGCGACGTTGACGGAGATTTCTTCCCATTCAGCAGATTCACCCGCCATTTGTTTCACGTCCTCCCGGTTGTCTGGATAAGTCGGCCGGGACATTCCCGGAGCCGATGGGCGCCGATATCGGACTGCCATATTCTTGCGCCGCAGGGCGTATGTGTCAACGTCGCCTTCCAGAGAACTTCATGCCCTCCAATCCCAATTCCCTCAGGTTCGGGAATCTGTGGAAGCGATTCGCAATGTAATGATGGTATAGTATTCTCCTTGATTCATCGGAGGAGAATCGGCTGACCGTGGGTGAAAGCGAACGAGTGTAGGACATGCAGCGTTACGTTGTGATACGGCTGGTCCAGGCTGTCTTCGTACTGCTCGCCATCTCAGTAATAGTTTTCGCTCTGGCGCGAGCTTCGGGCGACCCCACAGCCCTCATGCTTCCGCTGGACGCATCGCCTCAGGAGCGGGAACGCCTCAGGAGTTTCTGGGGTCTCGACGAACCCTACCATATTCAGTATTTCACGTTCGTCAGCAAGGCTGTCCAAGGCGACTTCGGCGAATCGTTCAAGTGGCCAGGGCGGACGGCAATGGACTTGGTCTTGGAGCGGTTCGTGGCCTCCCTGCAGTTGACGGTGACTGCTCTTGTCTTGGCCGCCGTAATGGCGGTGGCCCTGGGGGTGATTACGGCAACCGCGAAAGACTCTCCGTTGGACTTTCTAGGGAAGATATTCGCCCTTCTCGGGCAGTCCTCTCCGTCTTTCTGGATTGGCATCATGCTCATCTGGATATTCGCGGTGGAACTGGAATGGTTGCCCACGTCCGGCAGAGACAGTGACAAGCATCACGCGATTAAGCACATGATCCTTCCTGTAGTCACCGTTGGCTGGTTCCAGGTGGCGGCAATAATGCGGCTGACCCGCTCGTCCATGCTGGACACTCTGGACAGTGAGTATGTGAAGCTGGCCCGGCTGAAAGGCCTGCAGGAATGGAAAGTGGTCTGGAAGCACTGCCTGCGCAATGCTGCTATTGCTCCGCTAACCTACTTCGGTCTGTTGGCCGGATACCTTCTCACCGGTTCGGTCATCGTTGAGACGGTTTTCGCATGGCCCGGCCTTGGTCTGTTGGTGGTGGACGCTGTGGGAGGGCGAGACTTCCACGTGGTCCAGGCGGTCTCGATGGTTTTTGCGGCGGGCTTCGTCCTGATTAACCTCGTGGTAGACATCCTCTACGGTTACATGGACCCGCGGATACGTTATGGATAGCCCTGCCATCAGTAGCCCGTGGTACACGCCGTCACGGATGGTCAACGCCTTCAAGGCCGCCAACCGATTTCCCATAATTCCTCTGCTCATCGTGTTGATCATGCTTGTCATACCGGCGGCGTTCGCCCCGTATCTGGCGGCCCACGACCCCATCGAGTCAGATCTGTCCAACAGCCTGGAGCCGCCCGGTTGGATGGGTTCTAAAGTCAGTTCCAAGACTGTGGTCCAGCGGGTGAGCGACGGCAGGACCGAAATCTCCATCAACAACGCACGACGCCTGGTGGAGGGAACGGCCAGAGGTCAGGCGTTGGAACTCAGCGACGACCTGAAGTTGGGAGATGAGGTGCAGATAGTCCAGAGGGCCTCCGGCAGCTGGACACGTCCCCTGGGCACCGACAAGCAGGGCAGGGACCTGTTGAGCCGCATGATATACGGCGCGCGGGTGTCTCTAATCGTTTCACTGACCGTCATAGCCATTGCGGGGTCGTTGGGCACTGCCTTGGGCATCATAGCCGGGTACTTTGGAGGGTGGGTCGACTACCTCATATCCCGCACCATCGATGTCGCCCTGGCGGTGCCCGCCATCCTGGTGGCTCTCGTTTTGGTGGTTGTGGTTGGCCCGGGCATGACGGTCTTGATTGGCATCATATCAGGACTGCTGTGGTCCCAGTACGCCCGGCTGGTGAGAGGCGAAACGCTCACGATAATGACCCAGGACTATATATCCCGGGCCCGCGTGGCGGGAAGCTCCCACTTCAGAATAATGCTGCGGCACGTGTTCCCAAATGTGTTCAACAACCTAATTGTTCTGGCCACTCTGCAAGTCGGCTTCGTCATCATCATCGAATCGTCGTTGAGTTTCATCGGGGCGGGGATCCCACGCCCCACTCCGTCCTGGGGTTCCATCACCGCCGACGGTCGGGCGCTGATCATCGAGACGGCCTGGTGGGTCTCCCTGTTCCCCGGCCTGGCCATTGTGCTCACGGTGTTGTCGGTCAACCTGCTGGGTGACTGGCTCCGGGACAAGCTCGATCCCAAGCTGAGGCAGATATGAGGAACTTGGGACGACGACCATTGGCCCGAACCCCGTCCCAAAGCCGTAATCAACCAGCCTTATGTTCGATGCATCTCGTTGCTTGTATTTCAACGAAATGGTATTCTGTGCAGCATTAGAAATTCGGAGGTTGCTATCCATGAAAATCCCTGCCCTGGCCTTTTTGCTTATTGGAATGTGCGTGGCGCTCATCGCGGCGGCAGCCTGCGGAGGCGAGGACCCCACAAACACTCCCCGGCCCACCTCGACCCCGACTCCGATGGCTATGGAGCCCACTGAGGCGCCGGAACCGGACGCAACTTCCGCCCCGGAAGCGACCTCAGCGCCCGACGCTCCTACAACGGCGCCAGCCACCGCCGTTCCGACCGCTGCTCCAACGGACACGCCGGAACCGGCGATGATGATGGAGCCCGTGGTGAACCGGCTCGTGGTGGCCGTGTCCATCGAACGGGAAGGAAATGACCCCACGTTGATCGGCTCCACCGTCAATCACGCTCAGCTCATGCCGGCGATGGAGACCCTGACCTGGGCCGATACGGAGGGTGGATACCAGCCTATGCTGGCGGAGAGCTGGACGCAGAGCGCCGACTCCAAGAGCTTCAACTGGAAACTGCGGGAGGGAGTCCCCTTCCACCAAGGATACGGTGAGTTCTCCGCAAAGGACCTGGTCCACACCTTCGAACGAATTGCCCGCGAGGAAAGCCAGGAATCCCGTGCCGCACAGGTGCGAGACCTGATTCTGCCCGACCTGGAAGTGGTGAGCGAGTACGAAGTCAATTTCACCCTGCCGGAGGCGTTCACCGACCTGGTGCAGAGGTCGTCCACCTGGGCCACGTGGCTGATGCAGAGCAAGACTCTTTACGACCAAGAGGGAGAAGACGGCATCCAGAACAACCTGATAGGGACAGGCCCCTACCAGCTCCTCGAACGGTCACCGGGAGAGGGAATAGTGTTCGAACGAGTCCCCTATGACCACTGGCGCGTCAAGCCGGACTTCCCCGAACTGGAACTGCGCTTCGTGGAAGAACCCGCCGTGCGGCTTTCCGCAATCCTCACGGATGAGATACACATCGGCAAGCTGCCGTTGGACTTGGAGCGGACTGCCATAGACAACGGAATGGACGTTTTGCCCTCAACCCTGCCGGCCTTCTACGTCTTCCAGTTCCTGGGAGGCCAGTTCTACCATCCCGACGTAGTCCAGCCTCCCATTGGAGTCCGCCAGGGTGAGCATCCTGAGTTGCCCTACTCCGACGTATACCACGATGTCACTGAGTTGCCCTGGGCGGATGT
Source organism: Dehalococcoidia bacterium (assembly GCA_034422875.1). Lineage (GTDB taxonomy): Bacteria > Chloroflexota > Dehalococcoidia > Lucifugimonadales > JAGWBF01 > DAOUJI01. Next base: position 4,756 of record DAOUJI010000009.1, read on the forward strand.
CCGTGTACGCCGTGCATTGAACCAGGCGATAGACAGGGATGCCATTAACAACAACCTGCTGTTTGGCCTTGGGGAGCCCAACTACCTCCACTGGTTCCACGAGACGCTCAGCGGGTACAACCCCGCATGGGAAGAGACTTTCGACGAGATGTACGGGTATGACCCGGACAAGGCCAGGGCGCTGATAGCTGAGGTGGAAGCTGAGATAGGTCAGCCTCTGGACTGGTCCGGCACCCGCCACGTGGTCACGCCGGGATATGGATACCCAGGATTGGCCGACATAGCGGAGGCTATTAACAGCGACTGGCGAAAGATTGGGGTCGAAGTCCAGATTGAAACACGGGAGTTCGCCGACTTTATCCAGGACATCCTTCGCGGGTCTCTTGGGGGATCGACGTGGGCCGGCAACGGAGGCTACGACGAATCCCCGAACAGGATCGGCTACCACTTCTACAGCGGACGAACTCTCGCGGGAGTGTGCTGCCACTACTTCGAGCACGAGGTAATGGACGACAACTACGAGGCGTTTGTTGAGTCCACTGACCCCGCAGAGCAGGACAGGCTCCTCAGGGAAGCCGGAGATGTACTGTACAACGAGTACGGCAGCATACCGCTGTTCTGGATACCAGCCACGTGGGCGGTCAACCCCAACGTGGTGGCCGAGTACGTCACCAGGGGTTTCCTGAAGGAACAGGACTTCGAATACGTAAAGGCCGTGA
>DAOUJI010000010.1:0-16217 GCA_034422875.1 Dehalococcoidia bacterium
TTCCCACGGCGAGGTAACCCAACAGAATTGGGAAACGCGCAAAGCGCGCCACCAGACCTCCGGCGGCTGCGGCGGCGATTACGGTTGCAATGTCCAGGAAGACGCCGTGTTGGATATCCATAACATGCTGAAGAGATCGAGGAATTCCTTTTGATTATCGCTGTTATCGACTCCCTCTGAAAATAAACGGTGAGCGTGGAATCGATGTGTTTTGCCGTTCCGTCGAAACCAGACGGCGCAGCGATAACTCGCCTACCCGTATCTGGCGGACAGTGAAGAAATCGGGATTAGCTGTTACAGTAGCCCGCGAAACCTATGGAACAACTCAGCCAGTCACCCGACACTCCTCCCCAAAGCCGCAGCCGCGTAAGGACTTTTGCATCGCTGGCCCACAGGGACTACCGTTTCCTGTTCGCGGGCAACCTGTTCAACAACATGGCCCTCTGGCTCCAGCTTATTTCGCTGAGCTGGCTGACGTGGGAGCTGACAAAGGACCCAGACACAGGTCAGGGTTCCGCCTTGCTCTCTGGGACTGCCGGAGGGCTGAGGGCCCTGCCCACCTTGGTCATAGGACCGTGGGCCGGGGTCTTAGCAGACCGGTTCGACCGTCGCATGCTGCTGACCTGGAGCCAGATGTTCATGGCTTGCATGGGGATTGGTTTCGCCGTACTGGTTGTCGAGGGTCAGGTGGAAGTCTGGCACGTCTTCCTGTACGCGGCGGTGACCGCCATCTCCACGGCCATCATTCAACCGGCCCGAATGTCCCTGGTCGCAAACACCGTGCCGCGGCAAGAACTGGGCAACGCAATGGCCCTGTTCGCCATGACGGTCACCAGCATGAGGCTGGCGGGCGCCTTCATAGGAGGGATGCTGATCAGGTATGCGGGAGTGGAATGGGCCTTCTTCCTGGAGGGAGGCTGCTATGCCGCAATGGGGCTGCTGCTGATTCCTATGAGGACTCCCTATTACGAAAAGCCCACCACCAAGGACACTGGGGCGTTGACCAACCTGAAGGACGGGATTCGCTACATCTGGACAGAGAACCGCATCATACTGCACTTGATGGCGCTGACGTTGATACTCGCTTTCGTGTTCCTGCCGCTGGCTCCCCTTCTTCCAGCCTATGCCGCGGGAGTGCTGGGCGCCGACGCCAACGTAAACGGGTTCCTGATGGGAAGCATGGGAGTCGGGGGCCTTCTCACCACGTTCGTCATAGCCTCCTTCGGCTTCCCGTTGGGAACAGGAAGGACCGGACTCACGGCGTTGGTGTTGGGGTCAGCGATGATCTTGATTATGGCCCAGTCCGACTGGCTGACGTTGTCCCTCGTTGTTATCGCTGTCATGGGCTGCTGCCAGACCCTGTTCATCGTTGGCAATATCACGCTGATTCAGAGCATGGTCCCGGACACCCTTAGAGGGCGGGTCAGCAGCATCTGGAGCTTGCAGAACGCACTGAATCCGCTGGCAATTCTGCTGACCGGCTTGTTCATAGACCTCTATACGGCACGGGGAGCCTTCACCATCATATCGGCGGCCAGCGTGGGGATTTCCCTCTTCTTTCTGGTCGCGTTCAGGCAGGTGCGCAACCTCGAATAGGGATGCCAACCTCCCGACCGCTGGAAGCCACAGGGTGGTTGTCGCCCAATCAGAAGGTAAGAATCACCTTGCCTGTCTTGCCGGAGTCGAATAGTTGGTAGGCCTCGACTATCTCGTCCAGAGAGAAGGTGTGGGTGATGTGGTCTTTCAGGGGAACCTTGCGGTCCACCACGAAGTTGGCGGCTTCTGCCAGCCCGGACAGGCTCATTGTCCAGGAGCCGTAGATGGTCAACTGCTTGTGGATGATTTGCTCGCTGACGTCAAAGACCGTAGGGTTGCCCTCGCCAACGAAGCAGACCCTTCCCCACAACGCTACGCTGTCCAGGGCATTGTGCCGCACCGGAGCCAGACCCGTGGCGTCCAGGACGGCGTCGGGTCCCTCGCCGCTGGTCAGGTCTCTTAACGCCTGCACAACGTCGTCGTTACTGGAGTCTACGACGGCGTCAGCCCCCAGCCGCCTGGCCAACTCCAGGCGTTCGGGCACAACGTCCACCGCAAGGACCCGAACCCCCATAGCTTTGGCAAAAATAGTCCCGCTGAGGCCAACTGGCCCCTGTCCGAATATGGCCAGTGTGTCCATGCCGGTCAGGTTGAGCCGCTTTAGTCCGAAGAAGGCCGTGCCCGACCCGCACGCGAGAGCGGCGCCCTCCTCGAAGCTGACTTCATCGGGCATACGCACACAGGTAGACGCAGGGCACAACAAGTAGTCTTCGTGCCCGCCGCCCTTGGAGCTGCCGTATCCCTCCCGACCCACCATGCACATCTGGGTGTATCCGATTCGGCACATCTTGCAGGCGTTGCAGCCCGAGTAGTGGTGCATCATCACCCGGTCGCCCACCTTGACGGTGGTCACATCGGGTCCTACCGCCTCGATTACGCCGCAGGGTTCGTGGCCTCCAACGGCCAGCTTGTCGGGGTCGCCCCTCTCGGCCTTGGGCACGTTGTACCAGGCTCTCAAGTCGCTGCCGCAAAGACCGGAGGCTTTTATAGCAATAACCGCCTCTCCAGGCCCTGGAGTCGGGTCGGGAAGTTCCCGCAGTTCTATTTCGCTGTCTCCGAGAAAAATCGCTCCTCGCATGATGCCGCCTCCCAATCGCTCAAGATACGCGCCATCCGGTTTACCCTAACGCAATGACGCAACGACGCCAAGGGCATCTTACAGATTATACGGTTATTCAAGGGCGTTCAAGGCGTCTCCCTTGGCTGGGCCGGAGTCCCGTATACTAGGGCGGGCCGATTCCCGGCAGGATCTGTCACACGGACGCTGAAGACCGCCCTTAAAGAGACAATGAGAAACCCGCTGCGCAGGTCGAACCTTGGCGACAGGGAGAGTTACTTCCTGGCCTTTCGGGGCACGGAATACCTGTGGCTCTGGCTGGGAAACATCGTATCCGGGGCCGGGTTCACGGTGGACATGCTCGCCCAGGGCTGGATCGTCCTGGAAATCACGGGGGAGCCGTTCTGGGTGGGGTTTGCCGCTGGAGTGCGCGGAATCACCTGGTTCATGTTCGGTCCGCCTACTGGCGCGTTGCTCGATCGGATGGACCGCCGCAAGATCTTGGCTGGAGTCTATCTGCTGGGGTGCGCCGGCGCATCGGTGATAGCGACGGTGATCTTCATGGGAGCCGTGGAGCTATGGCACATGCTTCTTTTCTCGGCTCTCATGGGCCTGGTGATGGCTGTGAACCAACCCGCCAACACGTCCCTGACCTACGATATAGTCGGCCCTCAAAAGGTCTTGAACGCCAACGCTTTCAGGTTCATGGGATCCGGGGTTATACGCATATTCGCAGCAATAGGCGGCGGGTTACTGATAGACAGCGTTGGGGTGGGCGGGAACTACACGATGGCGGCAATTGCCTATGCTGCGTCCACTGGATTCGTCCTTATGCTTTCTCGACCCCAGATTCAAACCAGGTTGAGGGAACCCTTCCTGAACGCCATAACCACAGGTCTAAAGTACGCTTTCACTACACCGGCCGTTCGCAGGCTGCTGCTAATCAGCCTGGCGGTGGAGTTCTTCGGCTTCTCCTACCTTTGGATGATGCCAGTGATGGCCAGGGATGTGCTGGAGGTAGGCGGGACCGGATTGGGCTACCTTACAGCCGCGGCCGGAGCAGGGTCATTGGCCGCGATGATAGTCCTTGCATCCCGCGGCGACATCGGCAACAAGCAACTGCTGTTGGCCGTGGGAGCCATTGGGTTTGGCCTTTCATTGGCGGGTTTTGGGATGTCGCCTTGGTTCCCCCTCTCAATGGCGTTGGTCTTCCTTGTGGGTTGTTTGAGTTCGACCTATGACACATCCCTCCTTACGTCGATTCAGCTTTCCGCTTCCCATGAGATGCGGAGCCGCATACTGGGCCTGTACGTCTCCACGTGGGGCGTGAACCAGTTGGGGGGCATTGGCTTGGGAGCGATAGCGACTTTCCTGGGAGCTCCCCTGGCCCTTTTCATCAGCGGCTTGGCCGCCTCTGCTTTCGTTGTGCGGCATATCCCCCGCTTCTTAAGGTCTTCCGAGGAAGACTAACACTCACATTAGCTCTCCTTTTTCCTGTATTATCCTCTTGCAGCGTGAGGGCAAAGGAGGGAATCCATGGCTTCACTGGAAGAACGGTATCAGGCTGGACTGGAGACCCGCAGGAAATTCGGCGGCGGCACGGTGGGGGCTGGATCAGTGCCGGGGTCCAACGAAATGGCCCCGGACCTGCATCGAATAGCGGCAGAAGCGCTGTTCGGCTCAATATGGCCGCGTCCAGCGTTGGCTACGGAGCACCGGGAGATGTCGACCCTGTCGGTGCTGTGCGTGCTCCAGCGTGAAAACCAGCTCCGCCAGCACATCGCCAACGCCCTGAACCTGGGGCTGACGCCACAACAGGTCATAGAAGTGTTCATCCACGTGTCCTACTACGGCGGAGTGCCCACAGCGTTTAACGCTATGGGAATCGCCAAAGAGGTGTTTGAAAACAAGGGCGTGGACTTCCAGCCACTACTGGTCCACGACCCGTCAGACTCTCCCGACGACCTGTACCAGCGTGGGGTGGAACTGAGAGAAAGGTACATGGGCGCAAGCTCCGGCGGCGGACGGGCCGAGCCTGTGACCCAGGCGGAGAGAGACTTCCTGAGATTGACAGGGGAGTACTACTGGGGTTCCGTCTGGACTCGCCCCGGAATTGACCTTGAGGCCCGGTGTATATGCACCTTGTCTGCCCTGACGGCGTTGGGCAGGGAAGGTCCGCTGGAGAGCCACATACGAGCGGCGCTGAACATCGGCTTGACCCCAGAACGCATCATGGAGGTGTTCATCCACACCGCGTACTACGCGGGACTGCCGTTTGTCCGGGCCGCTATGGACATCGCCAACCGGGTGTTCGCCTCAAAATGACTGGGGCCTTGAGAGACTCTGAAAAGACCTCTTCCCCCTTGAGCGGAAGATTGAGATGGGGGTAAACAGGCGGAGACGGCTATTGTCAAACAGCTATAACACAAGAGGAGGATGGAAATGGCACAAATCATTCGAGTGTTCTCAGGCAGCGACGGCGAGTCCCATTTCGAGGAGGTGAGTCCCGACGAGTTCGCGGAGATAGTCGCCAACCCCGGAACGGGGCCCATAAACCTGAACCGGCGGGAGTCCCCGTCGTTCTCCGACTATCACACCGCTCCGCGTCGCCAGTACGTGGTGAACATATCGGGAATCGCCGAATTCGAGGTGGCCGACGGAACGGTGGTGCGGTTGGTCCCGGGAGACGTGCTTGTGGCGGAGGACCTGACCGGCCACGGCCACATTGCCCGCAGCATCGGAGATGAGTTTCGCATCTCTCTGGCTGTCCCAATGGCGGACGCATAGTCGCGCCTCCGTAGGCAGGAGCCTGCTTTGGGAACATCGGGTCCTGAAACTTGGGCCTCGGAGGACAATCTCGCAAAGTTAGCGAGGCTGCTACGAGAGGTCTCCATAGGAGACGTCCGCGTAACCCCCATGCCGGGCGGCGGGGTTGTCGCCGGCGCCCCCGCCCTGGATATCGAACAACTCCTGGAAGCCATCGAGGACGCTCCCTCAAACTCCTGGCCGATGGTCTACGGGAACGGACTGTTCGCCGTGGGCCGGTTCGGAGAAGCCGCTTCTGTCTATTCCAGGTTCCTGGAAGAGGAACCCGACAACGTGGACGTCCGGTTCAACCTGGCTCTCTGCCTCATGCGTCTCGGTCGGCCAGGAGAAGCGGTGTATGAGCTGACGACCGTGCTGGAGATTGAGCCGGAGATGACCGAGGCCCACTACCAGCGTGGCAACGCATACGATGACTTGGGGCAGGGAGAAAAGGCCCTCGAGGACTACCGGAAAACCCTGGAGATGGACCCGGGCCATCTCAGGGCTATTTACAACTCCGGGGTGGTTTTAGCCAAGCTGGGTCAGCACGAACAGGCAGTAGAGTCATTCACCGACTTCATCAGTATGCGGCCTGGCATATCCAATGCGCACCTCAACAGGGGCGCGTCTCTGGACGAATTGGGCAGGCACGAAGATGCTTTGGACGAGTATGCCAAGGCCGTAGAAATAAATCCCGTCAACTCCAATGCACACTATAACCGAGCGCGTACCTGCTACTATCTGGGGCGATTCGAGGAAGCGGTCGCGGGTTATTCCAGGGCATTAGAGTTCGACTCGGAAGACGCGGAGGCGTTCAACAACCGAGGCCTGGCCCTGGATGCCCTGGGCGAACTGGACGATGCCATCGTCGACTACGGAGAGGCCATAATGGCCCGCCCCGGATTCGCCGAGGCCTTCAACAATCGAGGGGCCGCTTTGGAAGTCTTGGGCGATTATGAGCGAGCGTTGTCCGACTACAGGGCTGCTATAGCATGTGAGGCTGACTTCGTCGACGCTAGATTCAACGCGGCCCGTCTCTGCTCACAGTTGGGGTATATGGATGAAGGCGCCATACATCTGGCATGGGCGTTGGAATTGGACCCCAACATCGGCCCTGATGCAGCCGACGACGCCCATCTGAAGCCGGTGCTGGACTCAATACGCGGAGGCGGCGCCCTTCCGTCTTGAGCCTTAGTTGACCTCGCCGACCGCCCACGAGCGTATCAGGTGGAATGCAATGGCGATTCGGCCTGGCACCTTGAGGATTTCGCTCCGCTCATCGATGGCCAGCAGGGTCTCCTCCCTGGAGAACCACCGAACGTCGGACATCTCCTCCGGGTCCATGGCAATTTCGGTGGTCGCGGCGTGGGCATGGCACCCAATCATCAGGGAATTGGGGAAAGGCCAGGGTTGGGAGGAGTGGTAGCGCACGTTCTTGACCTCTATCCCCGCCTCTTCACGAATCTCCCGGGCGACGGCCTCTTCGATGGACTCTCCCTGGTCCATGAACCCGGCCAAAGCCGAGTACATGTTGGAGCGGGACAGACGCCCCCGGGACTGGCCCAGGAGACACCAGTCTCCGTCGGACACAAGAGTGATGACCACCGGGTCGGTGCGCGGGAAGTGCTCGGCCCCGCAGCTTGGGCAGCGGCGCACCTGTCCGCCTCGTTTTATTTCCGACGGCTGGCCGCATCTTGAGCAATAGGCGTGGCTCTTGTGCCAGTTCATCTGGCACCTGGCTTGGGCGGTTATGCCCGCGTCTAAGGCACTGACGTATTCGGTGACTGACCTAGGGTCCTCGAATCTCCTGCCATTGCCCTGAGCAAGAGCCTCTATACCCGACTCGTTGTCGGTGACGTCCACCGCAAAGTGGGCGACGCCGTCCATCAGTCCTAGAAAAATCGGCTCGCCGCCTCCGCCATTGCGGTCGAGTTCGGCTTTCCCGGTCCATACCAACCCCGGTACAGCATCCTCTGTTATGAGCACGCCTCGGTCTGTTACGGGCAGAAATCTGCTGGATGGGTCGACCGCCCTGGCTGCTATCCAGTCTTCGTCACGGCGTTCCCTCTCAGCCCTGTCCAGGGTGTTTCCGGCATAGACATGGGTGATTCTGGGTCTATCGTCAGTCATAGCTCGTCCTAGTCCAGCATTTGCCTTTAGGCTGGCGTTGGGGCGTTCGATGGAATCAGACCCTCTGACCGTAGCTCACTCCACAAGTCAGCCGGGATGGGGAACGCCACCATTTGGAAGTTGTCAGCAGCCTCTTCAGCCGTCGAAGCGCCTGGAATTACGGCCGACACGGCCGGGTGCGCAAGTACGAACTGGAGGGCGGCGGCTTTCAATGGAACTCCGTGGCGCTGGCACACGGCATTGCACCGCCTGGCCTGGTCCAGGAGCTCCGGGGTGGCGGCGCGGTAGTTGTAAAGGACTCCGTCTGACAGGTCGGAGGCCAGAATGCCGCTGTTGTAAGGGCCTCCGGCTATCACGCTGATGTTCTTCTCTAAACACAGCGGAAGGAACTCTTCCAGTGCAGTGTGCTCCAAGAGAGTGTACCGTCCGGCCAGCAGGAAGCAGTCCATGGACGCCTCCCTGGCGAACCGGGCCTCCATCTGCCACTGGTTCATGCCAGCTCCAATGGCTTTGACCACCCCTTGAGACCTTAGCTCTTCCAGGGCCTTGCAAGCCCCTGACAGGGCCTCGTCATAGTGGTTGTCCGGGTCGTGTATCAGCAGGATGTCCATGCGGTCGAAACCCAATCGTTCCAGGCTTTCGTCCACAGACCGGAGAACTCCGTCACGGCTGAAGTCGAACGCCCACTCCACGTCCTGTGGCCCCGGTCCGGCCAGCGATCCAACCTGGTCCGCCGGATTGGGATTCAGCACCCGGCCGACCTTGGTGGAGAGGACGAAGGAGTCTCTGGGAACTCCGGCCAACGCCCGACCAAACCGGCGTTCGCTCTGGCCGCGTCCATACATCGGGGCCGTGTCGAAATACGTTATGCCCATAGCCAGGCTGTCGTGGACGACGGCCTCTCCCTCGGCGTCCGTCGAGAAGGGAGGCTGAGAATTGGGGGTTCCGCCTCCGACCCCGACTCCTCCGAGACCTAGCCGGGTGACCTGCAGGCCGGTGGCGCCAATCTGCGCTTTGTCGGTAGGATTCATACGCTCCTCCCTGTGCTGATGGGGGCCTTAACGATGTCTGGACATTTTAGGTTCGATTGCAAGGGCCTTACAAGGGGGCGGGGGTTGGGTGTTAACGATAGGAACGCAAAGACGCAATGGCGCGCTGACGCAAAGTGTGGTGTTGTTTGGGGTAGGGGCGACCGGCCGGTCGCCCCTACGGACCCGTGAGGCCGTCGATGATTTCCCGGACCCGGTCTCGCGTGTCGGGGCGTTTAAGGCCGATGTCCAGCGAGGCCTTCAACAGTCCCAAAGGCGTGCCCCCATCGTATCGAGTCCCATGGAATTGATAGGCGTACATGGCCTGGTCTTCCAAGAGCAGGGCCATTCCGTCCGTCAATTGTATCTCGCCTTTCGCTCCGGGCGGAGTCCGTTCCAGGCAATCGAATATCTCGGGAGGCAGGATGTACCGCCCTACTATCGCGAGCCTGGATGGAGCTTCGTTGGGGTCCGGCTTCTCCACGAGTCCACGAACTCTGCACACCCGGTCTTCCATGACTTCCGGGTCGATGACGCCGTAAGCGCTGACGGCTTCCAGGGGCACCTCCTCCACGGCCACCACCGCCGAGTCGAACCTGCTGTAGACCTCCGTCATCCTCGGAGCGGCGTCACCGGCGGGCCAGATTACGTCGTCGGGAAGAATTACCATGAAAGGTTCTTGCCCCACTGCATCTTTTGCAGTCAAAACAGCGTGGCCGAGGCCTCTGGGTTCCTCTTGGATTACGTAGGAAAACTCTGCCAGGGACGCGACCTTGTTTATCTGGCTGGCACGGTCAGCGTCGCCGGAGTCGGTGAGGCGCTGCTCCAGTTCCAGGTCCAGGCTGAAGTAGCGTTCCAGAGCCTCTTTGCCCGGCGACGTAACTATGACAACGCGTTCAACGCCGGCCTCTACGGCCTCTTCCGCACCGTACTGAATCAAAGGCTGGTCAAGCAGAGGCATAAGCTCCTTGGGCACGGCCTTGGTCGTGGGCAAAAACCGTGTGCCCAGTCCGGCGGCGGGAATGACGGCTGTGCGTATCTTGGCAGGCATAGCGTCTCCAGGCGATGTTCGAAGATGTCCAAAGTGTGCCGTTTATTCTATCATTGCCCGGATGCCAGAGACTGGACTCCCGGGCTGCTTCTGTTGGATATAGAAGGGCGACCAACCGGTCGCCTCTACGGACTCTCATAGCCATTCTTGGGAAGGGACCATTCCAACCCTCCCGGCCGTTAGATTGACACCCCGACTCGCCACGACCTACCATAGTCCTGAGGCCGTGCTAGGCGGGGAGCTAGCGGTGCCCTGAACCCGCAATCCGCTATAGCGGGGTCGAATTCCTCCCCGAGGCTTGGCCTTTAGGCCTATGTCACCAAAAGGCGTCATTGACGGCTGGGTCCCTCGCGACGGAGACCTGTGAACCCCGCCAGGTCCGGAAGGAAGCAACGGTAAACAGGACACTCCGGGCGCCGAGGGAGCGCCTGGCCCGAGCCGTCCCAGGAGATATGCCCAAGGGTTGATGCCGACGTGAGGTGCGCGGCCTCTTTGGGAACGCGAAGAGACAATGGCACAGAGGGTTTCTTGCAGGCATTGAAGTGGTTCGACTGAAGGCAGCGCCGCCAGAGTCCAGGAGCCGACGTCGGAAGGCCCTGGGGCAACATTTCCTGGACGACGACTCTATTCTCGACACCATCGTGGACGCGGCGGAACTGTCTTCCAATGACGACGTAGTCGAGGTGGGGCCTGGCAAAGGAGCGCTTACACGCCGCCTGGTGGACCGAAGCCGCTCAGTGACAGCCGTAGAAATGGACCATGAGTTGGCCGACTCTCTTCCAGGTCGTCTGGGACGGCCCGCCAACTTGTCGGTGATATCCGGAGACGCCCGGGAGATAGACCTGGACCGGTTGACTCCGGCTGGCTTTCCATACAAGCTGGTGGCCAATCTGCCTTACTACGCCTCCAGTCCCATCCTGCGCAGGTTCCTTGAAGCGGGTGAACGCCAACCGACCCTGCTCGTCGTCATGCTCCAAGAGGAAGTCGCCCGGAGCATCGAGGCCGCGGACGGACGGATGAGCCTCCTGGCGGTGTCGGTCCATTTGTACGCCGAGCCATCCATCGTGTGCCGCGTGCCGCCGGAGGCCTTTGACCCAGCTCCCAAGGTGTCCTCCGCAGTCATCAAGATAGTCCCGCACAAGGCGCCGGTGCTTGAGTTGGACGACGTCGATGCCTTCTTCAACATCGTTCGGGCGGGATTCGCCAGCCCCAGAAAACGAATCAGAAATTCCCTGGCCATCGGGTTGGGAACAGGTCCGGAAGAGGCCGAGGCGGCATTATCGAAGGCCGGAATAGACCCAGCAGCAAGGCCGGAGACCCTGACCCTGCAAGATTGGCAGAGTCTATATTTCCAAACGTCAAGGGCGGCCGCCTATGGAAGTTAAAGCTCCGGCAAAGATCAACCTCGCTCTGGAGGTCCTGGGAAAGAGGTGTGACGGCTACCATGAAATCCGCACCGTGTTCCAGGCGGTTGACCTCTTCGACACGATACGGTTTGAGGCGTCTGAATCGCTGGAACTTCAGTGTTCCGACCCGGAACTATCGGGGGAAAGCAACCTTGTGCTCAAGGCGGCGACGACTTTGTCGTGGGTTACCGGGAAACCCACACCGGCGTCCATACATCTCGAAAAGTCCATACCATACAGCATGGGGCTGGGCGGCGGGAGCAGCAATGCCGCAGCGACACTGATGGCGCTGAATGGGATGCACGATTTGGAATGCACGGAGGACGAGCTCAGGGATATAGCGGCGTCCATAGGCTCCGACGTGGCCTTCTTTCTGATGGGGGGTACGGCCCTGGGCATGGGGAGAGGAGAGGTTCTGACTCCCATCCCAACTCCGTCGGATGTTGGTGTAGGGGCGACCGGCCGGTCGCCCCTACAGTCCTACGTGGTCCTCTGTCCGGACCTACCCCAGGAGCTGGGCACGAAAACAGGCAGGCTGTATTCCTTGCTAACGCCCGACAACTACTCCGATGGGTCTCGTACAGACCGGCTAGCTGAACGCCTTTCCCTGGGAGAGCCTCTCCGAGATGGGTTGTACAACGTGTTCGAGCAGGTCGCAGGACGGGCCTTCCCAGGTTTGGAGCCAATCTGGGAGGACTTTTCCCGAATAGCGGGGACCCGGGTGCATCTTTCAGGCAGCGGCCCCGCGCTTTTTTGCGTAGCCCAGGACGCCTCTCATGGAGAACGGACGCTCAAGTCCTTGCAAACCGCAGGGTATAGGAGTTACCTTGTTACCGCCCTGCCGTCTATAGCTCCCTCTCCTACTGGGAGAGGGTTGGGGTGAGGGCTTCTGAGACAACTCTGGAGTCGAATCGATGAACATTCCCTTGGCCGAGATCCCGATAAACATAGACCCTGACCTATTCACCGCCGGCAATTTGACCCTTACATGGCATGGCCTCTTCACCCTGATTGCCGTAGCCCTTTCCGTATTCCTGGTGGAAAGGTGGTCAAGACGAGAGGGGCTGGTGTCCGACGCGATCATGTCGGTGGCGGTATGGGCCATCATCGGGGGAATAGTCGGGGCTCGAGTGTTCCACGTCATCGACTTCTGGGATGACGTCTACAGACACAATCCGGGTAGAATCATCCAGATATGGTCCGGCGGCATCGCCATCTACGGCGCTGTTCTAGGGGGATTGCTCTTCGGCGCCGGCTACATGGTCATTCGGAATCATCCCAGGTTCATCAACGGATGGAACACGTTGCTCCCGTGGGCCAAGCTGGAACGTGCTCCTTTGCCGTCGGTCGGGCGTTTGGCCGACATCACGACCCCTGCACTGATTATCTCCATGTTCGTCGGGCGTTTTGGAGACATAATCAACGGGGAGCACGTGGCCAAGGTTACGGACCTGCCCTGGGGTTTCGTATACGAGCACGCGAAAAGCCCTAGCAACCTCATTCACGGTTTTCAGGCCAGCCACCCCGCCATCGCCTATGAGATGTTGTTGCTTCTCGGAGTCCTGGCAATCGTCTGGCCCATGAGAAACCGACTGCGGCCTAGCGGAATGCTTTTTGCGCTGTTCCTGGCGACGTACTCCGTGGGAGTTTTCTTCATCCGGTTCCTGAGGACAGGCCCCATTCCTATGGACGAGGCCTGGGCCATTGGGCTCAACGAGGCCCAGTTCGTATCCCTGGTGTGCCTCGTCATTACGGTGCCATTGCTGCTGTTGAAGGCTCAACTGGTCAGGCCGGAGAGGTCACAGCGGAGAAGCAGGCCCGCCACGCGAACCCGCAGCTCTTGACGACGAACGAGGTCCTACGCCTTCTCTAACTACCAGGCCGGGGTATGTGGTAATCTATTGCCGGTGTAAACCCCGCGCTGGGCGCGAGGAGCCGCAATGCAGATAGGGGTCGCGTTCCCAACCACCGACATAGGCCATGACCTGGGGGCTGTTCGTGAATACGCCCAAGCCGCCGAGGAGCTGGGATTCGGCCATATCCGTGTGCTTGACCACGTCCTGGGAGCTGTACCGGAGCTGCACCCCGAACAGCAGTATTTCGTATACACCCACGAGAGCTACATCCACGAACCCATGACCCTGATGGCCTATTACGCGGCCATCACGTCCAGAATCGAGCTGGTCACCAGCATACTCATCCTTCCCCAGCGCCAGACGGCCTTGCTGGCCAAGCAGGCGGCGGAGGTGGACTTCCTGAGCGGAGGCAGGCTACGGCTGGGAGTAGGGTTGGGCTGGAATCCCGTCGAGTATGAAGCCCTGGGCGAGAACTTCCGAGACCGGGGGAAACGCTGCAATGAGCAGATTGAAGCCCTGCGGGCCCTGTGGACTGAACCGGTGGTCGACTTCCAGGGCGCTTACCACCGTATATCCCACGCTGGCTTGAACCCGATGCCGGTCCAACGGCCCATACCTCTGTGGATAGGCGGCGGCTGGTCGGGATGGGAAGCGCTTCCTCCAGAGAGGGCGCTGCGGAGGATTGGGCGGCTGGCCGACGGGTGGTTTGCCCACTTTACGCCCGCCCAGACCAGGACGATCATCGAACCCATCAACAAATACGCCGAGGAGGCGGGCCGCGACCCGTCGACCATCGGCATTGAAGGACGCCTCGTGCTGGACGGAGACGACCCCGAACCCTGGCTGGACGTGCTCCGAGAGTGGAAGGAGTTGGGCGCCACTCACGTAGGGGCCAACGCACCCCGGAGCGCCGACGCGGACACCCACTTCCGGGCCATACGGCGGCTCAGTGAGGCCTTAGAGTCGGAGAGTTTCTAGCAGACTGTACCCGCAGAAAGGAAACGCCATGAGAATAGGAGTCTCATTTCCAACGGTGGAAATCGGGCATGACATGGGAGCCGTGCGGACCTTTGTGCAGGCCGCAGAGGACCTGGGCTATAGCCACGTGCGTATCCTGGACCACGTTCTTGGCGCCAACCCGGAGTTCCACCCGGGCGTGGACTATTTCGCCTACACCCATGAGAGCGTGACCCATGAACCCCTGACTCTCATGGCCTACATCGCGGGACTCACCGAACGCATAGAGATGGTCACTGGCATTCTCATCCTTCCCCAGCGGCAAACGGCCCTGGTTGCCAAGCAGTGCGCCGAAATAGACGTGCTGAGCAACGGGCGGCTCAGGCTGGGCATAGGCGTGGGCTGGAACCCCGTGGAATACGAGGCGCTGAACGAAAACTTCAGAGACCGGGGAGTGCGCTCCGAGGAACAAATCGAAGTTCTGAGAGAGCTTTGGACCAAGCCGGTGGTCAACTACGAGGGCAAGTACCACAAGATTTCCCACGCAGGCCTGAACCCCATGCCCGTGCAACAGCCCATCCCACTCTGGGTAGGCACCGGCCGGTCCATACAGCCCAGGCCGCCGGAACGGGTGCTGCGGCGAGCGGGAAGGCTGGGCGACGGCTGGCTCCATCAGCTAAAGACCGACGACGTTGGCCTCGAGGCTATCGCACGGGTGAAACAGTACGCAGAAGAAGCAGGCAGAGACCCGTCGTCGATAGGAATGGAACCCAGCCTGACCCTGTCAGGCTCAGACCCGGAACCCTGGGTCACCACGGCCAGAGAATGGGACAATTTGGGTTCCAGCCACCTGGCTCTCAACTTCAGAGGCGACGCCGCTGACGGTTGCATGGAGAAGATGCAGACCTTCAAGGACGCATACGGCCTCTAAGACCGACAGCAACTATGAAGTGGACTGAATTCAAGGGTCACCAGCCCGACCTGGCAAAGCTGGGTGAAGAACGGTTTGACAAGACCGGGCTGGTCCTTCTCGCAACGCTGCGCAAGGACGGCTGGCCCAGAGTGTCCCCGGTGGAACATATCTTTGCCGGCGACGAGTTGTACCTGGGCATGATGTGGCAGTCTCGCAAGGCCCTGGACCTGCTCCGCGACCCCAGGTGCAGCTTGCACAACGCAGTGTCGGACACCGCAGGGGGCCAGGGCGAGTTCAAGGTGTACGGAAAGGCTGTGGAAGTGAAAGACCCGTCGGAACGCAGCCGCTTCAGCGACGCCTGCTTCGAGAAGATGAAGCTCCGCCCGGAGGAGTTGGGGTCCTACCACCTCTTCTCCGTCGACGTGTCCTCGGCAGCGGCCGCCACTCTTCACCAGGGCCAATGGGTCCACGATATTTGGAGGAGCCGAGTCAATGACTAACCCGATGCGCGTCGGGCTCACCTTCCCTCAGCGAGAGATGATGCCAGACAGAGGTTCGGTCAAGGAGTTTGTCCAGGCGGCGGAAGACTTGGGATACGACCACATAGTCTGCGCCGACCATGTACTGGGCGCCGACCCAGCACATCATCCCTTCCTGAACGACCGTCCCTACAGCCACGAGAGCATAGTCCATGAGGCTTTCATGCTCTTGTCCTTCGTTGCCGGGCTGTCGTCCAAGCTGGGCCTTCTCACCGGCGTCCTGATTCTCCCCCAGCGGCAGACAGCCCTGGTGGCCAAGCAGGCAGACGAGCTTGACTTCATCTCCGACGGAAAGTTCAGGCTGGGTGTGGGCACAGGATGGAACCACGTGGAGTACGAGGCGTTGAACGAGAACTTCCGTGACAGGGGTCGCCGCTCCGAGGAGCAGATTGAGCTGATGCGGGAGCTATGGACGCAAGAGACGGCGGACTTCTCAGGCCGTCATGACCGAGTTCGCCACGCGGGAGTCAATCCCCTGCCGGTGCAGCGTCCAATCCCTGTCTGGTTGGGGGGCGGACGGAACGCCGAACCGGGCAACGCCGCAGAGCGGGTCGTGGAACGGGTGGGGCGGATGGCCGATGGGTGGCTGCCCCAGTTCCCCACAGACGACTCGGGCATGGCCATTCTGGAACGGATGCGCCAATACGCCCGCGACGCGGGCAGGGACCCGTCCGAGATTGGCATTGAGGGGCGGATCCGGGTTGCTGGCAAGGGGCCTGAGGAATGGGCTTTGGAAGCCGGTTGGTGGAAGGACGCGGGAGCGACCCACATCAACGTGGACACCCGTTGGTCCGAGATGCCCCGGCCCGAGCAGCACATAGACGTGGCCAGACAGTTCAAAGAGGCTATTGCAGGACTTCAGTAACCTATATCGACGGA
>DAOUJI010000011.1:0-6552 GCA_034422875.1 Dehalococcoidia bacterium
GAGCGAACATATAGCAATGGTCGCAACCCGGCGACACTCTGCTGCACCCTGTCACAGGGTTCCAGGTTTCATCCGTCCATTCAATCGTGGAGGGCATATGCCCCTCCCATTGCCAAAGGTTCCAACCAGATAGCCAAAGGCAGCCATTATAACAACACCGTATGAGTTAACTCATTAAGCGTTTGTCGCCAGCCCTCGACAAGAAAGAAAACCGCCCGTACCTGTGTAGGCCGGGCGGCTGCATTTTCAGGTTGGAACGGGTTAGTCGCCGTCTTTGGACGCCGACTTGACCTTGTCTTGGTTCTCGTCGGGTTCAGGCTCCGGCTGGTCTTTCCCGGTAATGGCGTCTCTGAAGGCCCTCATGCTGTGGCCAAGTGACGAGCCTATCTTTGGCAGCCTGGTCGCCCCGAATATCAGGAGCAGCACAACCACGATGATGGCAATCTCAGTCAACCCGAGCCCGCCGATCCTCATGACTTCCTCCTTTGACACGGCTGTGGGCGGATGCCGCTTCATGCCTGGCGCCCTCAGCCTGCAAATATCATAGCAGGGTTTAGGCAAGACGGGCAATAAGATGCAGGTCAATGACTGCCGGAAACCGTCTCTCAGGAATAGCAAGTAGGGGAATTGGCGGCGCGACAGATATAGCCGCCTTGTAGGGGACATAGCCGCTTCTGTATAATCTTGAGCCATGCGGGGGCTATAACAAGCCGAAGCATATGAACCGGTCAAAGGGCGCAGATGGATGAACCATATTATGACGTAGTCGTAATCGGGGCGGGTCCCGGAGGCTACGTAGCCGCAATCAGGGCCGCCCAACTGGGTCTGAAGACCGCAGTGGTCGAGAGAGATGAGTTGGGCGGGGTATGCCTCAACTGGGGCTGCATTCCCAGCAAGTCCCTCCTGAAAAACGCTGAAGTCCTCTCCCTTCTACACAAGGCAGAGGACTTCGGATTTTATTTCGACAATCTTAAGGTTGACTACTCAAAAGCCTTCGACAGAAGCCGCCGCGTTGTCCAGAGGATGACCCGGGGCATCGCCTTCCTGCTCCGTAAGAACAAGGTGGAGCATGTGAAGGGAGAGGCCGTTCTCCGCGACGCCAACACCGTCGACGTGTCCCCGGACGGTCAGACGCTTAAGACTCGAAACGTAATCATAGCGTCAGGCGCCCGCCCGCGCACCATCCCTTCCCTTCCCGTGGACGGAGAACTGGTGTTGGATAGCCGCCACGCCCTTGAAGCCCGACAGCTTCCCGCGTCAGTCACCATCGTGGGAGCGGGAGCCGTGGGGATGGAGTTCGCCTACCTCTACAACGCGTACGGAGTAAAGGTCACAGTTGTGGAGGCGCTTCCCAGGGCGCTGCCCAACGAGGACGCGGAAATCAGCGCGGCCCTGCAAGACGCCCTGGGAAACGCCGGGGTCAGTTTCATGTTGGGATCTCTCGTTTCCGGAATGACCCCGGTAGACGGCGGAGCCAAGCTGGCCGTGGACAGTCCCGACGGGCCGAAAGAGGTGACGAGCGAAAAGGTCCTGATCGCCATCGGCATCCAAGCCAACGTGGAAGGACTGGGTCTAGACTCTTTGGGAGTCGCGGTGGAAAACGGCTTCATCCAGGTGGATGGAAACATGGCCACCAACGTGCCCGGCATATACGCCATAGGCGACGTGACGGGAAAGCTGGCCCTGGCCCACGTGGCATCGGCCCAGGGAGCGATGGCCGCCGAGACCATTGCCGGAGAAGAGTCACCCCCCCTGGACTACACCTACATGCCGCGGGCGACCTACTGCAATCCCCAGGTCGCCAGCTTCGGGCTGACCGAAGAGCAAGCCGTAGACCAGGGATTCGACGTCAAAATAGGCAAGTTCCCCTTCCAGGCCAGCGGCAAGGCCGTCTCAGCGGGAGACTACACCGGTTTCGTCAAGCTGGTGGTGGACAGGCAATACGGTGAGTTGCTGGGCGGACACATGATTGGCCCGGAGGTTACAGAGCTTCTGGCTGAACTGTCCATGACCAAGATGCTGGAAGGAACAACCCAGGAAGTCGGCTGGATGGTCCATTCCCACCCGACCCTGTCTGAGACGCTGAAAGAGGCCGCTCTGGCCGCTGACGGGAAAGCTATACACATCTAGGCGCCGCTCTCCCGAAAGGAGGTCGCAGATGCAGGTAGAGGAAAAACTTAGCAAGGCCCAGCTTACAGACCTTTACCGTCAAATGGGGCTTATCCGAATCTTCGAGGAAGAGTGCCAACGACAGTACATGCAGGGCAACATTGCGGGCTTCCTTCACCTCTACATAGGTGAAGAGGCCATAGCCGTAGGCGCTCTGTCCGCGCTGAGACCCCAGGACTGGGTATTGACGCATTACAGGGACCACGGCCACGCCCTCGCCAGGGGCATGGACGCCGGAGTGGCCATGGCGGAGCTTTTCGGCAAAGCGACCGGGTGCAGCAAGGGCAAGGGCGGCTCCATGCACCTCTTTGACGTCTCCAAGAACTTCATGGGCGGATACGCCATAGTTGGAGGCCAGATGCCCGTGGCCGCCGGCCTTGGACTGGCCGCCAAGCTCAAGGGAGAGGACCGGCTGGCTTTGTGCTTCCTGGGAGACGGGGCCTTGAACGAAGGTGAGTTTCACGAGTCCATGAACCTGGCTTCCATCAGGAAGCTCCCCGTAATCTATTTCTGCGAGAACAACCAGTACGGCATGGGCGCCTCGGTGTGGGAGACCTTCGCACTGGCCGCCGACATTTACAAGCTGGCCGACGCCTACAAAATGCCCGGACGGCGCATAAACGGGATGGACGTGCTGGAGGTCCGGGACGCCATGAAGGACGCTGTGGAGTTCGTGTCCAACGGCGGCGGCCCCATATTCATTGAGGCTCAGACCTACAGGTTCCGGGGACATTCCATAGCCGACCCTGCCGCATACCGCCTCAGCGCCGAAGTGGAAGAATGGTTGGCCCGGGACCCCCTGGATTCCTATCGTCAGAAGCTGATGGAGGAGGGCGTCGCTGACGAATCGGAGTTGGCCGAGATAGACGCCGCCAACCTTAAGGCCATCGAGGACGCCGTGGACTTTGCCATTGCCAGTCCCTTCCCCGACCCCTCGGAATTGTTCACGGACATATATGGAAGCTAGTACCCTCTGAGGAGACAGGCATGCCTGAAATCACCTACAGAGAAGCCGTAAGCACGGCGCTCAGGGAGGCGCTCAACGAGGACCCTCTCACCTTCCTTGCCGGAGAGGACATCGGCCCCTACGGAGGGGCATACGCCGTCACCAAGGGGTTCACCGAGGAGTTCGGCTCTGAGCGTGTTCGAGACGCACCCCTGTCAGAGTCGGTGATCGTCGGAGCGGGCGTTGGAGCCGCCATGGCGGGCATGAAGCCCATCATGGAAATCATGACCATCAACTTCACCCTGCTGGCCATGGACCAGATAGTCAACCATGCAGCCAAGATGCGTTACATGTCGGGAGGACAGCTCTCAGTGCCTCTCATCGTGCGCACGGTCACAGGGGGAGGCGCCCAGGTCGCGGCCACCCACTCCCAATGCTTTGAGGGATGGTATGCCTCGGTCCCGGGCATGAAGGTGGTAGTCCCTTCCACTCCTCACGATATCCTTGGCCTGTTCAGGTCATGCCGGGATGAAGTGGACCCGGTGCTATTCGTGGAGCACATTCTGCTGTACAGCGCCAGAGGACCAGTGCCAGCGGAGCATTATAAGATACCGTTGGGCAAAGCCGACGTGAAAAGACCAGGCAGCGACGTGACCATCGTCTCCTACTCACGCATGGTGCACATGGCGTTGGAGGCCGCGGGGAAACTGGCGCAAGAGGGAATAGAAGCCGAAGTGATAGACCTGCGCTGCCTGAGACCGTTGGACATGGAGACGGTCGTCGAGTCGGTGAAAAAGACACACAATGCGGTAGTGGTGGAAGAGACGTGGAAGACCGGGGGATTCGCTGCGGAGGTGGCTGCTTCCATACAGGAGCAGGCCTTCGATTACCTGGACGCTCCCATCGGCAGAGTGGCCGGTGCGGAAGCCCCCATGCCATACTCACGGCCTTTGGAGCAAGCCGCCATACCCAACGCGGACAAAGTGGCAGCCGCCGTCAGATCGATCGTAGGGTCATAGGCCCTTGTACGCGAGTAGTTGCAGATTGATAAACCCGGGCCAAGGAGGTTAGTTTGGCCACCGTAGTTGCCATGCCGTCCATGGGCTACGACATGAAAGAAGGCGTCGTCGTCCGTTGGCGTAAGCAAGAAGGCGAACAGGTAGCACGAGGCGAGGTCATCGCCGAAATCGAGACCGACAAGGCCACCGTTGAAATGGAGGCCTACGCTTCCGGCGTGCTCGGCAAGATCATCGCCGAAGAAGGGGCGTCAATACCCGTCGGCGACCTCATCGCAGTCATCACCGCTCCGGGAGAAGAAGTGCCTCCCCTGGAAAGCTTGGTTGTTGAGACGACCCAGGGAGCCCCTGTGGAAACCTCAGAGCCAAGCCCTGTGGATGCTGAGACCCCCACAGCCGCCCCTGAAGCCCAGGCTGAACGAGTCGCTGCCACCCCCATTGCCCGCCGGCTGGCCAGGGAAATGGGAATAGACCTCGCCCAGGTGACCGGCACTGGCCCAAACGGCCGAATCCTGGAGGACGACGTACGCAACTTCACGCCCGCAGCGGCCAGCGCTCCGGCTCCAGCCCCCGCTCCCGCAGCGGCGACGTCACAACCCAGACCAGGCGAACGGGTCGAGCTTTCCCGCATGCGAAAAGCGATCGCGGGGGTCACCGCCCAAAGCATGACCCAGGCGCCCCACTTTTATGTAACCTCCGAGATAGACATGAGTCTGGCCATGTCTTTCCGACGGCAACTGAATGAAGCCTTGGCAGATGGGGTGCGCGTCAGCGTCAACGACCTGATAGTCAAAGCCTCTGCGCTGGCCCTTTTAAAACACACGAAGTTCAACTCGTCCTTCGAAGGGGACGCCCTCCAGATACACGGAGACATCAACGTAGGAATCGCCGTCGCGCTTGACCAGGGGCTGATTGTTCCCGCCGTCAGCCAGTGCCAGAACAAGTCTCTGGCGGAGATAGCGGCGGCCAGCCGCGACCTGATAGATCGCGCCCACGGAGGAGCCCTGAGGGCCGAAGAGTACACCGGCGGCACCTTCGCGGTAAGCAACCTTGGCATGTTCGACGTGGACAGCTTCACTGCCATCATCTTTCCGCCCAACTCCGCCGTGCTGGCAGTGGGATCAGTAAAAGAGCAGCCTGTCGTGAGAGACGGTGAAATTAAGGCGGCACAAATCATGAAAGCCACTCTTTCCACCGACCACCGTGTGGCCGACGGAGCGGAGGCCGCCCAGTTCCTGATGGAAATCAAGCGCTGCCTTGAGAACCCCGTCCTGCTGTTGCTCTAACCCTCCCGAAATAGGATAAAGGTCGACTACTACGCTATCCCGGAGGTTCGCTATGGCCAAAATGACCGGAGGCAAAGCCGTTCTGGAGTCCCTGAAGGCCCACGGCGTCGACACGCTGTTCGGCATTATATCCGTGCACAACCTTGACCTCTACGACGCCCTCTTCGACCAGCAGGACTCCTTCCGATACATCGGAGGCCGCATGGAGCTGGGCTGCGGCTTCATGGCCGACGGCTACTCCCGGGTCAGCGGCAAGCCGGGTGTGGTAATCACCAGCACCGGACCGGGAGCCGCCGACTCCATAGGCGCCATGGGTGAGGCCTACCACTCCGCCTGCCCCATCCTCCAAATCACCACCAACGTTGAGCGGGAGTTCATAAACTCCCGCCGGGGCGTCACCCACGAACCCAAGGACCAACTTGAGATGTTCCAGTCCGTCACCGACTGGACCTCTCTGATCACGGAAGTGGACGGCATACCCGACGCGGTCCACGAGGCTTTCCGGCGCTTCCGTGAACGGCGTCCCAGACCCATAGAGCTGGAACTGGCGACGGACGTGCTGGGAATGGAGTCGGATGTGGAAATCGTCCCTCCTATTTCTGCCAGCCCGCCTAGCCGATATCAGGCGGAGATATCCCAGGCCGCGGATATCCTCAAAGCGGCAAAACGCCCTGTGATTGTCGTAGGCGAGGAAGTCCAGTCCCACGGCGGGACTCAGGAGCTTATTCGCCTTGCCGAGGTCATGGGAGCCCCGGTGGTCACCGCCGATGGGGGCAAGGGAGCTTTCCCGGAAGACCATCCCCTTTCACTAGGACCAGCCCTTGGAGGACGCATCTGGGGCGTCAACCCCGTCCACGACCTCATCGCTGGATGTGACATGGCCCTGGTCGTAGGCTCTATTCTCCCCTACCGTTCCACCGTGGGAGTGGGCCTCAAGATGCCGTCCAATCTCGTCCACGTGCTTATGGACCGGGAGAGCATCGGGCTTAACTATCCGACGCCCGTAGCCATTGCCGCCAATCCGCAACAGACCTTAGTCCAGATATTGGACGCCGTCGGTTCCGGCGGATTCCAGGTGGACCCCGGCTACCGCGATGAATGCCGGGAGCTAAAGGGCAGGATTGACGCCGGGCTC
>DAOUJI010000012.1:0-5104 GCA_034422875.1 Dehalococcoidia bacterium
GGGGAGCCACCTACGAGGCGACCGAAGAACTGCTATCCGGGAAGCTGCCCATCGGCGTGATAGCCCAGCAACGAGGCTTGGCGGAGACCACAGTCATCGGCCACATCGAGCGCCTGGCCGATGCCGGAGTGGCGTTGGATTTGGCACACCTGCTGCCCGACGGAGAAAGGCTCAACCGTATGGCGGAAGCCTTCGAAGTCTGCGGCAGCTCTTTCCTGAAGCCCGCATGGGAGTTCCTGGGATCTGAATTCGATTACAACGAGCTGCGGCTGGCGAGGATCTACCTACGGCAAGAAGGACGACTGCCGGACGGATGACGGTCTGGACTTACGTCGGGAGATGCGGGCCTCGTGGTAGACCGCCCATCCTGTGTGGCCTTCCTGAGCCTCGGTGGACGGACCCTTGTCGTTGGTCAGGGAAAGAGTTCCAGGAGCCTGGCAGTCCTGTAGTCGAAGATTTTCCTTAATTCCGGGCGCACGAACAGCCGATTAATCAAGTCGCCGCCGGGCACCCCATAGGTGACTTCATCAGTGACCAGGGTCCCCTCGGACGTCTCTTCGAAACGGTGCCGGTGCACCCAACTCCCGTAGGGGCCAGCTATCTGGGTGTCCGTAAATCCATAGGGAGGGTCCCATTCTGTGATTTCACTGTCCCACAGCACAGGAATGCCTCTCAACTTTATCCTGTATTTGATTATGGTCCCCACCTCCATATGGATAGGCAGCGGAGTCAGGATGGAGAACTGCAGCCACGGAGGCGTGAGCAGGTTGAGATTCTCTGCCAGGGCAAAGAAGTCAAATATCTCGGGGAGTGGGCGGCGCAGTATGACGTTGGCGCCTATGTGAAAATCGGGCATCGTTTATACTCCACTTCCTGCCGTGTCTGAGGATCGAAGGCTGTCACGTACAATCATAGCCAATTATATACAGTGTACTGGGAATAGCTGATGAAGACAGAGGTCGAACTTAGCCCAGTGGTGACATCGGATGAACTGCTGGAACTGTCACGCATTGTGGATGAGGCCGGGGCCGACAGACTCGGCATATCCGACGTGGCTCTGTTCCGGGACTCATTCCAGCTTCAGGCGCTATGTGCCACGGTCACCAACAACGTCCTTATAGGAAGCCTGGTGACCAATCCCTATGTCAGGCATCCCGCCATTGTTGCGGCGGCGGTTGGGACCTTGAACGAAATCTCCAAAGGACGGGCATTCCTGGGCGTCGGAGTCGGCGCGGGACTGTCGCCCCTTGGAATAGAACAGCCGCAACCGGCCCAACGTCTGGAAGAGTTTCTTGAGGCGGTAAAGGACCTCCTGGACGGCGGCAACGTCACCCTGAACGGACCAAGCCATCGCATGACCGGAGCCAGGCTGCAGGGGGACATCGCCGGTGCGGTCCCGCTGGTCGTGGGCACCCGAAGCCGGCAGGTGTGCCGATTGGCCGGACGCATGGCGGACGCCGTGGTGGTCGGCGCAAGGGAACTGTCTGAAGGCGCGCTGTTAGGCTACCGGGACTGGGTCAGTGAAGGAGCGATAGAGGCTGGGCGTAACCCAGATGAGGTGGAAATCGCCCCGAGGGTTACCGTATGCGTGTCCCACGACGGGGAGCAAGCCCGTCGCAGCGTTGTCCTCTACGCCGCCCACTATCTGTCGCTGGGCGGTCTTGAACAGTCCCGACTGCCCGCCGACAAATTCGAGCAAATCAGCCGTCTGGCGTCTGAGGCCACTGGCTGGTACTTCGAGCCGGATGTCTCCTACCCGGCGGAACTGGACTCCCTGGTCGACCCGGAAATCATCTCCCGTTTCGCCATAGCGGGAACGCCATCGGAATGCCTGGCCAGTCTCAAGTCCCTTAGCGAGATGAATTTCAGGAGCGTCAGCATGAACGTGGCGGCCGTCCGGCGCCCGGGCGGTTCCATGCATCGAGGACTGCGGGAAACGCTGGAAGGTCTTGCTGAAATAATGCCGGACGTCTGCGACCTCTAAGCGCCGAGGGCCTCTCGGACCGCCCGGAACAGGCTCTCCTCTTCCTCGAGGAAAACGGTTCGCGGGTCCAGCAACACCCGGTTTTCCTCGATTCGGGCCAGAACGGGCGTCGAATGACTCCGAAGCCGGTCCATCACCCCCTGAGGGCCGCCCAGCATCTGGGTTTCCAGAGCGACGACCCATGTGTCCAGAGTTTCACCCGGGAGACTTCCACCGCCTATCGTAGAGCGGCTACGCCTCACCTGGGAGCCACGCCCGATAATGGTCTGCCAGTGGTAAGCCCGGTCTTCGATTTCGCCTGAGGAGGCGGTGATCATCCTCCACACTGGAACCTTCTCTTCAGCTTCTCCCTTGACGTAGTGAAGAAGCGTGGCCCCCAGCGCCGCCAAGCTCAGTTTGTCTATCCGCACCGCCCTGGCCAGCGGATGCCGTTCCAGCCGCGTTATCAGGTCCCGATCACCCACGACGATGCCACACTGGGGACCGCCCATAAGCTTGTCTCCTGAGAAGAAGACCAGCTTGGCCCCGGCTGTAATCGCTTCCTGAGGCGTCGGTTCATGGGCTAGACCGTAGTCCTGAGTGTTCAGGAAACAGCCGCTGCCTATGTCGTTCAGCACCGGGACTCCATGGCGGGCTCCGACCTGCACCAACTCCGCCGTGTCGGGTGAGTGGGTAAATCCCTCGACGCGGAAGTTGCTGGCGTGGACTTTCAGAAGGGCGGAGGTGTTCTCGGTGATGGCGGCGCTGTAATCGGACGCGTAAGTCCGGTTCGTGGTCCCCACCTCCACCAACGTGGCGCCGCTCTGGCGTAGAACATCGGGTATGCGGAACCCGCCCCCGATTTCCACCTCTTCCCCGCGGGATACAATCACCTCTTTGCCCGTCGCCAGGGCCGACAGCCCCAGCAGGACGGCCGAGGCGTTGTTGTTGACCACTATGGCCGCTTCCGCTCCGGTGAGGTGCCTGAGGAGATGTTGAACGTGAGC
The DNA here is from genome assembly GCA_034422875.1 of Dehalococcoidia bacterium. Taxonomy (GTDB): domain Bacteria; phylum Chloroflexota; class Dehalococcoidia; order Lucifugimonadales; family JAGWBF01; genus DAOUJI01. The sequence goes on from DAOUJI010000012.1 coordinate 2,971, forward strand.
CTGCCTGCTGCCCCGGCGTCCGTCGTCCAGGTCCAACTCCAGATTAGAGTAACCTTCCGACGACTGCAGAACGGCTTCCATGGATTCAAGGCTGAGGGGCGCCCGGCCCAGGTTGGTGTGGATGATGACTCCCGTGGCATTGATGACGGGAATGGGGTTAACTTTGCCCAGTCTCTCCACTCTGGCGGTCACCTGTTCGGTGATTCGCTCGGGCGTAATGGGCTGCCCTCTATTGCCGCCGTTTTCGCTTATGGCTTTGCGGACCCGGTCAATCTCCTCACGCACCAGCGTGGTCAGCCACTCCCTGGAATACTCGTTGTTCAGGGCGCGGATTGAACGGGTGGAAAGAATGCTCTCAACGCTGGGCAGGTCCCGGTACTGCATGGAGAAATTTACCTTCGGGCGGGGTGTTGCTTCTATTCTAACACGGTGTGGGCGTGAAAGCTTTGGTCAGCGATGCGATCGTTGGAGGAATGTTGCTCCGGTTTTCATCCGGTTGCCTTGGCCCTTTGACAAGCTCAGGACGAACGCCGCTTGAACATTAGTTGTTCGGAACATTAACTGAGAACGCCGTAAGAGACGCAGAGCATAGGAATGCCTTTAGCGAAACACAGACCTGGGGGAGTCAGGAGTGTAGCCTCTAGGAGCCGCCTTGAAGCGCCTCAGGTGAAGGCTCGACTCTGACGCTGTCTCCGACACGGAGCTCGCCCCCGTTGAGGACCATGGCAAGAATCCCGCGCCTGCCCTGCAACGTTTCCCTCAAGCCCGGGCGTATCTCGTCCATGCGGCCGCACGGCTCACAATCGCCAGTGGCTTCCATGGTCACTTCGTCACCGAAGAAAAAGACCTGCCCCGGGCGGACGCCGCTCAGGTTCACACCTTCAATGGTGATGTTCTCTTTGATTTGCCCGGGAGAAAGACCCAGAAGGTCCAGAGTCTCCTTGTCCATGATGAGGACTTGCCGGGCGAAACCCCTCTGGGCGTGCCTGTCGCCCTCGATGCCCACGTCGGGGATGGCCGTAGCCGTTTCCGTGGGAATCATGGGCTGACGCCGCTCTTTGCTAAGCTGAATGGCTAGAACTTTTCCCGTCGCGTCGTCGGCCACGTAACGCCCCCTTCAGCCAGTCTACTCTACAAGCCGCCTCTGGCTAAGGCTATCACATTATAGGAACCTGGTGTAGAATTGTCACGGCTGAGGGCCGGATTATGATTCCCATGTTGGGAGGAACTCATGGCTGACCAGATGATCAAAGTCGAACGTACGGACGGAGTCCTCGTCATTACGATGGACGATCCTCCTACGCGCAACTCCCTCGGAGCGGACATGACTGCTCAGATGAGAGAGGAGTTGGACCGTTTTGAGGAGGACCCGGACGACCGCGTACTGCTTCTCACCGGCACAGACCCCGCGTTCTGCTCCGGCGCCAACGTCCGGCGAATGGACCGGGAAGCCCAGCAGCGGTCAAGCGAACCTCCCAAGGAAAAGCTGGAGCTGCCCTGGGGAAAGATGGAAAAGCGGCTCGGGTCCAGGTCGGAATCTGACGAGGCCTGGCGGGTGGGCAACTTCCCCCTGCGCATACACAACCTTCAGAAGCCGTCCATAGCCGCCGTCAACGGTTACGCCATGGGCGTCGGTATGGGCATATCCCTAGCATGCGACATACGGCTGGCGTCGGAGAACGCCATCTTCTCGGAAGCCTTCGTACTCAGGGGATTGATACCCGGAGACGGAAGCTGCTGGCAGCTGCCGAGGCTCATCGGACTAAGCAACACGCTTCTCATTCAGTACACTGGCGACAGAATAGACGGAAACGAAGCATACCGTTTGGGCATTGCCAGCAGAGTCTACCCCCACGACGAGTTGATGCCCGCGGCCATGGAGTTGGCCGTGAGGCTCGCGAACGGCCCTACCCAAGCGATGTCGCTCATCAAGTACCTGGTCCGAAAGTCCATGGACATAGGCCTGGAAGAAAGCCTGGAGATGGGCCACGCCGCCCAGGACATAGCCCGAAGCACTGATGACCACAAGGAAGCCGTCAGGGCTTTCGTGGAGAAGCGGAAGCCTGTCTTCAAAGGCCGGTAAAATCGGCGGCCCTCACCCCAACCCCCTCCCGCTGGGAGAGGGAGCAACGGC
>DAOUJI010000013.1:0-64909 GCA_034422875.1 Dehalococcoidia bacterium
ACTAACCCTACGCCGATAAACGTTGCGTAGGAAACCTTGGGCTTTCGGCGTCAGGGATTTTCACCCTGATTAACGCTACTCATTCCGGGATTCTCACTTCCCCGCGCTCCAGCAAGCCTCGCGACTCACCTTCTCCGCCCGAGGAACGCTCCCCTACCATGCAAGAGTCTCTTAGGACTCCGCCTTGCAGGATTCTCGCGAGCGAACTCGCAATAGGCCCGCTTAACGGTGTCCGTACTCGTGCATCCACGGCTTCGGTGACGGGCTTAAGCCCCGTTACATTTTCGGCGCAGAACCCCTCGACCAGTGAGCTATTACGCACTCTTTAAAGGATGGCTGCTTCTGAGCCAACCTCCTGGCTGTCTGGGGAACTCCACTTCCTTTCCCACTTAGCCCGCTCTTGGGGACCTTAGCCGGTGGTCTGGGCTGTTTCCCTTTCGACTGACAAACTTATCTCCGCCAGTCTCACTCCCGAGAAACGGTCAAACGGCATTGGCGGTTTGGTTGAGTTTGGTAAGCTCACGCCCCCTAGCCCATCCAGTGCCCTACCTCCGTCCGCCTATTACTCGAGGCTGCACCTAAATGCATTTCGGGGAGAACCAGCTATTTCCGAGTTCGGTTGGCATTTCACCTCTACCCACAGCTCATCCCAAGCTTTTGTACCAGCAACGGGTTCGGGCCTCCAGTCCGTGTTATCGAACCTTCACCCTGGCCATGGGTAGCTCACCCGGTTTCGGGTCTACTCCATGGGACTGATCGCCCTATTCAGACTCGCTTTCGCTTCGGCTCCGGGACTCCAGTCCCTTAACCTCGCCCCACATAGTAAGTCCCCGGATCATTCTTCAATAGGCACGCCGTCATCCGCTTTCGCGGACTCCGACCTTCTGTAAGCTAACGGTTTCAGATCTATTTCACTCCCCTCCCGGGGTGCTTTTCACCTTTCCCTCACGGTACTGGTACACTATCGGTGGCCAAGGATACTTAGCCTTGGAGGGTGGTCCCCCCGACTTCCCACAGGATTTCTCGTGTCCCGTGGTACTCAGGAAAGCTCCAGGAGTCGCACACCTTTCGTCTACAGGGCTGTCACCTTCTTTGGCTGTCCTTTCCAGGCGCCTTCGACTAGGTGTGAGATTTGTAACTCCTCGCCCCCTTCCGAGGTTGGGGCGGGAACTCCCTATAACCCCTTCACGACATAGGCCCTCGGGCCGTTAAGTCGCAAAGGTTTAGGCTCTTCCCCGTTCGTTCGCCACTACTAGGGGAATCTCGGTTGATTTCCTTTCCTCGGGGTACTTAGATGTTTCAGTTCCCCCGCTTACCCTTCCGCACGAAGCGAAATGAACCGGCTCAACACCGGAACGGGTTACCCCATTCGGGAATCCTCGACTATGCCTGCTAGACGGCTCATCGAGGCTTTTCGCAGCCTTGCCGCGCCCTTCATCGGTCCTTGGCCCCAAGGCATCCACCGTTAGCCCTTACTAACTTAACCCACGCTAGGAACTCCATACGCGGATTTAATGACCCTATTCTCTTGTTAACGTGCTTTGCGGCGGTCTGGCTTACGTAGTGAGCGGCGGCTGGGTCGCCCCGTAGCCGCCGCTCGCGGGTTGACCAGCTCGTATGTGTGTCAGGTGTTTCTCATCATACGTTTTGCCGCCTAGAGTAAATTATTATAGGACTGCCGCTTTTGCGAGTCAAGAGTTTTTAACAGAAAACGCAATGACTGCCCTATAAGCTTCGCGTCGTTGCGCCCCTGCGCCATTGCGTTAAACCGTCCCCCTAGAACCACCTGGCCTTGTCCACCACGTTGCGCAGCGGACGCCCATCGTTGAACCGCAGGCAGTTGTCTATGAACAGCTCGGTTCGCCGGTCGTTCACATAGGGGCCTCGGCCCGCCACGTGGGGCGTAATCATCACCCCCGGCGCTGTCCATAAGGGATGGTCCGCCGGCAGCGGCTCAATCTGGAACACGTCCATCCCGGCCCCCGCAATTTCCCCCGACTGGAGGGCCGCAGTCAATGCATCAAGCTCCACCGTCGCCCCTCTTCCGATATTGATGAAGAAGGCGGACCGCTTCATGGCCTGGAACTGCTCCGTCCCGAACATTCGCTGGGTGTCCGGGGTTTCCGGCACCGTGACTATGACGAAATCTCCCCGTTCGAGCGCCTGGAGCAGTTGGTCGGGACGATAGACTTCTGAGAACCCGGGAGGCGGCCCATCCACCCGGGGGTCCACCGCCAGGACCGTCATGCCGAACTCGGAGCACAGCCTGCCCGCCTCGGCCCCGATGCCTCCCGCTCCAACGACCACGGCAGTGGCGTCGGGCAGGTAGATGGGATCGTAGACCTGGTTCCATTCCTGCCGCATCTGCAGCGGCATGTAGACGTGCAGTCCCTTGGCAAAGGCCAGAACGAAGGACATGATGTGTGAGCTGATGTAGTCGTTGTAGATTCCACGGGTGTTGGTCACCGTTACGTCGCTGTCTATGAGACCTTGGTGGTACCAGCCCGCCTGCGGCCCGGCCTGTGGACAGGCCACCCATTTCAGGTTGACTCCCCGCTCGAACAACTCCGGGACAATGTTGCCGAAAGCCGCGTCCATGTCGCCGATGACCTCCAGCGCTTCCCCCAAAGTCTGGCAGGCGGTCACCTCAATGTCCGGGGCGGCCTCCTTGAGCATAGGCGGCCATTCCCTGATTCGCCAGTCGTCGGCTTCTCCGTCACCCAATATCAGTAGCTTGAACCCCATGTCTCACCCCCAGGTGGAGTAGATGCGGCCTTAACCTTATACCACCAGTCCAGCCCCCACAACTCCCCGATTGGCGATCCAGTGCCCCTGGTTTCCGGCCTCCGTCGGAAAGACGAGACCACGTTCCTGTCGTAGGGGCGACCGGCCGGTCGCCTCTACCCCCCTTTTCGCCTGGGGGATTTCTCTTGTCTCTAGGTTCTCCGCCCCACCCCGTTCGCCCTGAGCGAAGCGGGGCGGAGTCGAAGGGCCCCTTGCCCCAACCATGACCCTCAATGTACCATCACCGGAGTTTTTCGATGGGGGTGTTCAGGTTGATAAAGTTCTTTGACAGCCAGTACGCGGGCAGCGTTGACCTGCCTGACGACGACGTGGGGTTCGAGGCCACTCCAGTCAATGACCGCTGGCTGTCCGACGAGAGTCTTGCGTATCCGCTCCACAAGTCCGAGGCTATGGCCAAGGCCATGGATAACCTGGGCTACGACACCTTATGGTTCGCCGAGCACCACTTTCAACGGGAAGGATACGAGTGCCTGCCCAACCTGCTGCTTCTTTCGACTCATCTGGCTCAGGTCACTGAGAAGCTGCGGTTCGGCTGCGCTTTCAACATCGCTACCATGTGGCATCCCCTCCGGCTGGCAGAGGACTTCGCTATGGCTGACCGTCTCACCGGGGGCCGGGTGACCTTCGGCGTGGGGCGCGGCTACCACACCCGGGAAGTGGAGAGCTTCGGCTCTCCTATGCTGGACCAGGACGCCAACCGTGAATTATTCGAAGAGCAGATTGAAGTTATTTTCAAAGCCTTCAACAATCGCTCCTTTTCTCACCAGGGAAAGCATTACCAGCTTCCCCCTTCGGTTCCGTACAGGGGCTACCAGCTTGAAGAGTTGACGCTGGTGCCGAGGCCCAGGGCCCTTCCAGTGGAGTGTTGGCAGCCCATAGTCAGCGTCAGCCCCCGGGGGTTGGACTTCATGGTCAGGAACGGCATCAAGGGACTTATCACCTCCGCCGGCAGGGCCACCGACGACATTGTCGGCGCCTGGGTTGACGCCAACGCCAGGGCGGGGAAGCACATACAACCCGGAGAGGACCTGACCATTGGCTACACCATGCACATCTCGTCCAGCAAGGAGCAGGCGGTTAAGGAGATAGGCGCATACTTCGAAGAGGCCGTTAAGATGGTCGGGCCTTTGGGGTTCTTCCCTATGACGCCCGAACAGGTCAAAGCCCTTGAGGACCCACGGACGGCCCGTTCGTCCGGTGTTCCTACCACCCAACAGGCTGTGGCAAGCGGCTCCATGCTGTGCGGCACGCCAGACGAGGTCACAGAGTCCATCCTCGCCATCCAGGAGAAGTACCCCGGCCTGGAGAGGCTCTACGTCAGCTGCACCCTCTTCGGCTCCTCTCTGGGGTTGACCCTAGAGCAGCTTCAGCGTTTCGCCGAAGAGGTCATGCCCAACTTCAAGCAAACCTCACCCGCATAAGTCGTCCCGCATTGGCTTATAATGGGCCACCAAGGAGGGAGGCCCCGGTCTGGCCGAGTGCGGCTCGACTATGGCTCTAACATGGAAGGAACGCGCCAACCCGCCGTCGCAGGTCAGCTTTATCCTGGCGACCCTGAACGCCTGCTCCGCATCATCAGGCGGTGCTACCAGCATTCCGTTGGGCCTCGCAGACTTCCGTTGGAGTTTGCGGACCCCATGCGCGGCCTGGTGGGGCTGATAGTACCTCATGGCTCATACAACGAGTCGGGTCCGGTGGCGGCCCACGCGTATCATCTGATGGCCCGCCTTGGGCGGTTGGAGGTTGCTGTGATTCTGGGCCCCAACCACTGGGGACAGGGCCGGGAGATGGCCCTCTCCTCCTGGCAGAGGTGGGAGACCCCGATAGGGGCTATGGAGGTGGACTCTGACTTGGCCCACAAGCTGAGCAGCCTGCTGCCGTCAGTTGGAGAGGACTCCGAGTCTCACCGGTGGGAGCACTCAATAGAAGTGCAGCTCCCCTTCCTGCTGCATCTCTTTGGCGATAAAGTTAGAATCCTCCCCATCGGCCTGAGGGGTGAGACTGTGAATGATTGCATCGCCCTGGGCCAAGCCTTGGTGGAGTCACTGGACGGGCGTCCGGCGGCCATCCTGGCCAGCTCTGACCTGTCTCATGACATGCCCGAAAGCCGGGCCAGGGACGGGGACCTGAGGGCCTTGCAGGCGATCCGTGACATGGACACGGAAAAGCTTACGGCGCTTGTAGGCCCGGGAGGCGTGAACATGTGCGGGCCTGGGGCTGTCGTAGCCATGATGTCCGCCATGTCCGCGGCCGGAGCCACCGCAGTACGAGTGCTCTCCTACGGCACCACCGCCGACACTATGGGAGAGTCCTCCAGTGTCGTGGGCTATGCGGCGGCGGCGGCTCGTCCTGTGGGGTGATTCAGCAAAGGCGCCTTTTGCCCTGCTCGCTTCATTGTTGGACGAACCTGAGGTAGACCTCTTCCTCCGATAGCGGTTCCTGGTGGAACCAGCTCTCGTCCACTATCTTGTAGACCAGGTCCAGACCTTCCAGAACCCGGCCCGTAAGAGCCTGCGCCTCTTCAGGAGAGTTCGCCCGCGCTGTCTCTTCCTCCAGGTCGGACAACACCGCGGAGATGGCGCGCAGAAGCTCCACGGTGCCGACGTGGGTTGCATTGCTGCGGGCCGTTGACATGCTCCGGTATATCGACGACGCGCTGTGTTCCTTCAGCAGCATGGAAAGGGACTGGTGGGGGTCCTCGATGTATATTCCCCAGGCCGCGGCAGCAGCGCTTAGCGATTCCTGGAATGTCCGGTGGTCGTTGCCGTTCACTACCGCAGTGCGAGCGGCGGTGTTCACCACACGCGCGATGTTTTCGGCTCGTTCCAGCCAGCGTCCCAACCAGATCAGGTTGTACACCCTGGAGTCGGTGAGCCACCGGTCGCTGTTGAAAGATATAGACCTTGGTTCAGTCATCTGCGTTCAGACCTCTCAAAATAAACGTAGCATCGGGCGCTTGAATGTGCTGTGAGCAAGGGCCCTGTCCCTTCCCCTCCGTAGACTTTTGAGTAACTCCGTCTCCCCCTAGGAGAGGGTTGGGATGAGGCCGGTGCCCAGCTGCAAGCGAGGCCCCTGGATTCCTGCCTGCGCAGGAATGACGGGGGTTGTGCTGTGCAAAAGTCCCTTCCCCCTCAGGGGGAAGGTTAGGATGGGGGGCGCATATCGCGAGGGCGGGTTTCAACCCCAGCCCTCCATAAGGCCCCGGGCGTCCTCGAAGGACACCGCGTCCCGGTCGAAATAGACCTGGGCTGTGGCGATGTTCAAATGGCCTGATCCCTTGGAGACAAACGAACCCGAAACTGGAGGAGCTTCCGAATAGTCCCGGCCGACGCCGAACTTGAGATAGTTGTCCCCGATTTCTACGACCACTCCTTTGGTGGGGTCGGCGGGCAGCCAGCCAACCTCAGGGTGCAGGAATTCTAGCCAGGCGTGGGTCTCACCTGGCTGCCTCGTCAATAACCCGCTCACGTACCTGGCTGGAATGCCCACGGCTCGCATCATGCCCAACGCCAGGTGGGTCTTGTCCTGGCATACGCCCTTCATGGACGTCAGGACGTCGGAGGCGGTCGTGGCGACGGAGGTGTTCCCTCGTTCGTATTCGACGTTCTCGTGAACCCACGATACGATTCTGCTCACGGCCTCCAGCAAGCCGTCCGCTCCCCCCACCACGCCTCTGGCCGTCTCAGCCACAGTCGCCGGGTCCACCAGCGGGGACGCCGTCAGGAACTCCTCGGCGTCGGGTTCAGGCTTAAGTGACGCCAACGGCATGTCAGAGACTACGGGCGACGCCTTAGGCAGGTACGCCTGCCCAATGGCGGCGATGACCAGTTCCTGGTGCGGGACGGTCACCCGGACCCGGTGGACTACATTCCCCATGCGGTCCGAGTACTCCACCTTCCTGCCCGGCGGCGTGGTCTCGATGTCGTAGCCGGCGGCCTTCTGCCACTGGTCGGTGTAAGCCGAAATCCTCAGGAAGTTGTCGTTCTGGACCACCACGTCGGAGTATTCATACCGGGCCACGTAGGCGTAGTGCACTAGAACGGATTCGTCGGTTGCCGGACTACCCAACTCGGCTTGCATGACCCCCCTGAAGAGTTGTTGGTGACCCGACCGGAAGGCTCTGAGACCCTCGTGAGACCTCCCGGAAACACGGTGACCTCGCCCTTGCCGTTTTGGATGGCAAACACCCGCAGGTCGACGTAACGCTGCTGGAACTCGCCCTGTGACTCATCCAACACCAGGTGCTGGGAGAAGTCCAGCGTTTCCTGGGCGACGAATGCCTGGGGTTGTTCGATGACCTGCTGGGACAGACGGCTCCGATAGGCGCCTCCCAGGTCAGGCATGATGTAAACCCCCAGCCCTCCATATCCCTGGCGTGTTTTCAGCACCAGATTGTCCAGGTTCTGCAGCACGTACTGCCGGTTGGCCGAAACCCTCAGGTCGTAGCTCTTCGCCTGTTCCAGGATGGGTTCCTCTCCAGTATAGGCCCTGATCATATCCGGCGCCCAGAGAAAGACCAGCTTGTCGTCGGCAGCTCCGGTGCCCATAGCGTTGACCAGGACGACCTTGTGGTTGAGGTAAGCGTCCATAAGACCGGGCACGAACATGTCCAGGTCTTCCACCCGGCGGTAGATCAGGTCGACTTCTATGTCGCCGCCCATTGCCTTGGCCCAGACCCTTCCGTTTGCGCCTATGTACAGGTCCGAACCCTCGACCAAAGCGACGTCCAGAAGTTCCGACAGATAGCGGTGCTCGAAGAAGGCCGAGCCGTACTTGCTGTCTGTCAGAAGTACGCACACCGGCGATTCAGTGTCGCACAAAGACAGAAACATCTCCTGGTACGCCGCCTTTATGTCGTAGGGTACGATGTCATACCCCTCCGCCAGCTCCGGCATGACCTGGAGGCCGATTTCGGTTGTCTTCATCTGGTAGGCTATGCCGGACGGGATTCGCAGGTTGTCCTCCAGGATTACGTACCTGCCGTCCCCCATGTGCACCAAGTCGATTCCGTATACGTGCACGAACACGTCCCGGGCCGGACGGAAGTCCTGAAGCTCCGGGTTGTAGTACTGGCACGAGAACATCACGTCCGGCGGGACTATATTCTGCTCGGCGCAGTACAGGTCGGCCAGGAACATGTTAATGGACTTCAGTCGTTGGGCCACCCCCTTGGCGATGGTCTCCCAGTGGTCGGAAGGCACCAGCCGGGGAATCCAGTCGGTGGGGACCGTGCGAAACTCCTTGGGGTCCAGCATGAAGGTGAAGGCGTCCATGGCGGCCCAGTCCTTTGCCTGACGCCACCGCCGTTGTATCTCCGGCACACCCAGCCGTTCGAGATTGTCCATAAGTCCCTGGTACACGGGTCTTACGGAGCCGTCGAAGTCCAGACATTCGTTAAGGGCGGGTTCCAAAGAGGTCAACCTGTTAAGCATGACATACCAGACTTTCTAAAATACGGTCGAGCTTGGGACGGAGACGCACGGGTGCGAATGGCAACTGTAGGCGGGCTCTTGATAAATCATACAAGAGCCTTCACCTTGCCAGCAACGCCGCCGATGTCACCGTCCAGCGCCCATGTAGCTTACACGCCGCGTGTTACGAAAACATTGCGGAAAATTTACAAGCTTGTTGCCAGCTCCATGTGAAAGATGGGCTTGGGTGTCTTATCGGTGCGCGTGGGCAGTATACTGGGTTAAGGAATTCGCTCTGCGGCAGCGCTTGAAGAACGAGATATTCGTATATACAATATGGTTCTGAGATATGAATGGGACCCCGACAAGCGACAAGAAACGCTCACAAAAAGAGGTGTGGATTTTGCATTAATGGAGTCCTTCGAGTGGGGCACGGCCCTGATTGAGCGAAGCGATCGGCAAGAGGTCCGATACGTAGCCACAGGCTACATCGGCGACCGTCTCTACAAGGTCGTGTTTACCGAACGGCAAGACGTCATTCGCATCATCAGCCTGCGCAAAGCCAACCGACGTGAGGAAAGACGATATGCCCAAGCTTAAACCTACACATATCAGCCCAACCGACGAAGAGGAAGCGGCCATCAACGCCGGGATCGCTGAGGACCCTGAGGATTCAGAATTAGATGAGGAATGGTTTGCTCGCGCTCGTCCGGCCGACGAGGTCGTACCCCACGTTGTGGACCGTTGGCGGCGGACCCGAGGCAAACAGAGGACTCCAACGAAAGAATCTGTTTCTATTCGATTGGACGCTGACATTCTGGCTTACTATCGCTCCACCGGACGCGGATGGCAGTCCCGAATCAATGCGGCGCTGCGTCAAGCGGTTATTGAATCCTCAGAAGGCCGCTCCACGATCATGCCTACGGATTAACGGTCGCTATCCAGCACCCCTCAGGCGCGGGTCCAAGACATCACGCAACCCGTCTCCGAGTATGTTCCAGGAGAACACGACCACCGCTATGGCCAGGCCGGGGAATACGGGCAGCAGCGGGTTGACGCCAATGTACCCTTTGGAACCCGCGCGAAGCATCGTTCCCCAGGACGGTTCATCCAAACCGACACCCAACCCAAGGAAACTTAAGGACGCCTCGGCTATGATGGCAACTCCCAACTGATAGGTGACCAGAACTATAAAAACGGACATGCAATTGGGGAGGATGTGCCGAAGGATGATGCGCCCGTGATGCGCTCCCACGGACCTGGCGGCGAGCACGTAGTCCATCTCCTTAATACTGAGGGCTCGCGACCTGACGATGCGCGCCGTGCTCGGTATGAAGAGAATGCTGAGCGCTATAGTGACGTTGTTGAGGGAACTGCCCAAGGCGGCAACTATGGCCAATGCGAGCACCAGGGCCGGAAATGATATGAGCCCGTCCACCAGGCGTTGGACCAGCAGGTCCACCGCGCCTCCGAAGTACGCGCTGATCATTCCCACCAGGAGCCCGATGGCGCACCCGGCGAAGGCGCTGATAACCCCAACACGAATCGAAATGCGGGCTCCCATGATTAGCCGACTGAATACGTCTCTTCCGAAGTCGTCCGTGCCAAACCAGTTTTCGGTGTTGGGCGTGGCATGGCGGTCCTTTGAATTGGACCTGTCCGGGTCATGGGGTGTGATGAAAGGAGCAAAAACGGCTATGACGATCAAGATCGCAGCCACCACCGCTCCGAACGCGGCCAGAGGCTTGTTCCTGAAGAAAGACGCCAAGTGGGACCAGAAGCTGCGTTTCGGCCGCAAAAAACCGGTTGCGGGCTCGGCGGACACGGCTTCTATGTGGCTCTGCTGGCTCATTTGGCTGATCGCTGCACGTATTGAATCCTAGGTCAGGTGTAACGTATTCGGGGCTCCAACCAGGCGTAAATGAGATCGATGGCCAGGTTGACGAAGAGCACAATCACCGTAATGGCGACGACTATCCCCTGGATGTCGGGATAGTCCCGGCGAGTGATGGCGCTTATAAGCAGATTGCCCACCCCCGGCACGGTGAATATCCTCTCGATTATTACGGTGCCGCCAATCAGCCGCGTGAACTCGTAGCCGCCCACGGTGATGACTGGCAGAATCGCATTCCTAAGCGTGTGCCGGGAAAGCACCACGGACTCCTTCAGTCCTTTGGAGCGGGCAGTCCGTATATAGTCTTCTCTAAGCACCTCAAGCACCGAAGACCGAGTAACCCGGGCGATGAACGCCATGTGGGTCAATGAGAGGGCTAAAGCGGGGAGCACAAGCTGCTGCAAATTGCGGGTGGGATTCTCCCAGACGTCGGCATAGTCCAGAGGAGGGGCCCACTCGAATACATTCACCAGGAAGTAGACCAGGAGGACGGCAATCCAAAAGTTGGGAAAAGCTATGCCTGCGGTGGTTATTGCCCGGCTGATGTAGTCGGGCAGTCTGTCCTGCTTGACGGCCGAGATTACTCCTAGAGGAACAGCGACCACAGCAGCCATCAGCAGCGCCATCACCGTCAATTCCAGGGTCACAGGAAAACGGTCCTTCAGACTTTCGGATACAGACTTGTCGAAGTGGATGGAAGTCCCGAAGTCCAGCTGGAGCATCCCCCACATCCAGTCCCCGTATTGGACAGCTATGGGGCGGTCGGTTCCCAGCTTGGCCCGCTCCGCTTGGAGCTGTTCCTCTGTAAAGAACCCCGAGCCGGACGTGCCGGCCAGTGAGACGTAGGCAGGGTCCCCTGGGACTAGGCGTAGGATGATGAACACCAATAGCGTCACCAACCACAAAGTTGGGACGAACAACAGCACACGTTTCAGTATGTATGTCTGCATCCGAACAGGCCTCTTCTGTCTCGCTTATACTATCACGCCCAGGCTCGTAGTGAATAAACTATTCAAGACTAACACTCCACTACTAGGTTAAGGCCGACTTCGTAATGTCGTTAAGAAATTGACACTGTTTTATGAATGCTGTACAGTCCGCAACATTATGGGCCACAGGACAGGCCCATTTCGCTGAAGATCTGAATGGAGGTAGCTTGATGAATCTTGCGAGAGGCCTGAAACGGTTATTGGTTCCGCTAACCGTGTTGCTTATGCTGGCGGCGTTCGTCTCAGTGGCCTGTGGCGAGGACGCCACAGCCACTCCTAGACCTACCAACACACCCGTACCGGTCCAACCTACCGACACGCCCGTTCCAACCGCAGTTCCTACGGAGGCAGCGGCAATGCCGGGCCCGCCCACAGACGAACGGGGGGGAGTGGTCCCTCTGATGTCCTTCGGGTCCCCGCAGACAGGAATAGCTGGATTCGGAGGCACCCTGCTGACGGGAGCGTCCCACGAGGTCCCACTCACAAACTCCCTGCTTCATTTGGACCCGGAAACTCCGGACCCGATAGACCTCAGCGGAGACTTGGCCAGGGAATGGTCAGTGTCTGATGACGGCCTCATCTACACCTTCAAGCTGCACGAAGGGATAGTTTCCCACGAGGGCAAGCCTGTAGGCGCTGAAGACGTTGTGCTCAGCCTTATAGCGATGCTCGAGCCTGAGAAGCTGCCCGACGAGTATGCTGAACTCCGAGGGATGTTGGACACGGCCCCTGCCGGCCCCTATGGGTCACTAGTAAGGACTTTCTATAAAGAAGCCCGGGTAGTGGACGAAAACACCGTTGATATCGAAGCTCAGTTCCCATCACCGACGTTGCTGAGGGTTATGGGAGACAATCACATACGAATCATGCCCTTCCACCTCTTCCGTGAGGGCCGGATTCCTGAATGGAGTTCTCCTGACAACATCATCGGCACCGGTCCGTTCATGCTGGTGGAATACGAACAGGACGTTAAGAGCGTAAACGAGCGGAATCCTCGTTACTTCAAAGAAGGCAAGCCCTACGTCGACCAGCTGGTCCACTTCATCCTGGCCGACGCCTCCGCCGTAATCGCCGCCTACAAGAGTGAACAGGTCCTGCTCCCCGATACGGGAATTAACAACCTGAGCTTCGAGGACACCGCGAAGCTGGCTGAGGAAGAGCCCGACAAACTGGAGATGCACGTCGGAGGTCCGCTGTACCAATTGGGCTTGGCCATGAACGCCGACATGGCGCCGGGCAATATCCCCGAAGTGCGCCGAGCGATGATGCTGGCCCTCCACAGACAGCCTCTGATAGAGACCTTCGGCAGCATCAACCGCATTGGGACTCCCTTCCCTTGCGACTTCGCGTGGAGCTACACGTGTGAGGAGGCTGCCCAGATTCCCGGTTTCCGGGAAGACCCCAACAACCCCGGCCAGAAGCACCCGGACGACATAGCCGAGGCTCGGCGCTTGTCTGAATCAGCAGGCTGGGGCGAAGGCAGCGAGATCACACTGACCTGCTCCATCGTAATCGAATATTGCGACTTGGCGGTTCTGGTCAAGGAACAACTGGAAGACTACCTGCAGTGGGACGTCACGCTCAACTCTATGGAGTTCAACGCCGGGACCGACTTCATCAGGACTAGACAATATCAGATAGCGATCGAGGCAAACTCCTTTTCCATCCCTGACCCTGCCGCCATTGCCGCGGCGTGGGATAAGGATGGAAGTCGAGGTGAAGAAATATCAGGGTTCTACAACCCCGACGCCCAAGCCCTATGGGACCCAATAGCGCGAGCGGACAGTCCTGAAGAGATAAAGGCATTGGTGGCGCAGGCAAATGACATCCTGCTGGCCGACACGGCCTGGCCCGGAATCTACTACCCCATGAGGGGCTGGCTGGTGAACAAGAGGATCATGGGATTCAACACGCCGGCGAACCTTTATGCTCACATGAAACACGAACATATCTGGTGCCCGTCTTGTAAGTAGCCTGGAGCAAGGATAGACTGACTCCGAACCTGAGGCACCTGGGCAGTCTGCCCAGGCGCCTTGCACATTGCGCGGAACTTAGCTTGAAGGAGGTCCGTCATGGGGAAACTTGACGGCAGAGTCGCCATCCTGTCCGGCGGGTCCGGAGGAATAGCATTCGAGGAGGCGCGTCTCTTCCTCCAGGAAGGGGCCAAGGTGCTCTTGGGTGACATTCGCGACGAACTGGGCCAAAAGGCCGAAGCTGAGTTGGCCGAAACCGGAGGAGAGGTCTCTTACCATCACCTGGACGTGACCAACGAGGACGACTGGAGCGCCCTCGTCGGGTTGGCTGAAAGCAGGTACGGCAAGCTGGACATCCTGGTCAACAACGCGGGGATAACAATTCCCAAGCCTCTGGAGGAGACGACCGCAGACGACTGGGACCGGACAATGGACATCAACGTCAAGGGAGTCTTCCTTGGCACGAAGTACGCGGTTGAGGCGATGAAAAAAGTCGGAGGCGGGGCCATAGTCAACATAGCTTCCACCGCAGGATTGGGCGGCACAAGCCATTTCCTTGGCTCCTACGGTCCCAGCAAGGCTGCCGTCCAGAACTTCACCAAGATTACCGCCTTGAAATATGCAGCGGAAAAGATACGCTGCAACACCATTTTCCCCGGCCCCATAGACACGCCCATTCTGTGGGCGTCCATTGGAGATACCCCTGAGATTAGACAGATGGCCGTAGACTCGGTGCCGTTGGGCCGGGTGGGGCTTCCTCAGGACATAGCCAAGGGAGTGTTGTTCCTGGCGTCCGACGACGCCGAATGGATGACGGGCTCCGACCTGGTCATCGACGGAGGGATGCGGGCCAACTGACCACCGACTGAGTCTGCTACGCACCGACGCTGTTGCTTTGGGTCCGGCATAAACGCGTAATGGAGGTCCGGCATGGGGAAACTTGAGGGCAGAGTGGCCATCCTGTCCGGCGGGGCGGGAGGCATTGCGTTCGAGGAGGCGCGGCTCTTTCTCCAGGAAGGGGCCAAAGTCCTATTGGGGGACGTGAGGGACGAGCTGGGCCGGAAGGCCGAGGCCGAATTGGCTGAAACCGGCGGGGACGTCTCCTATCACCATTTGGACGTAACCAACGAAGACGACTGGCGCGCCATTGTCGGCCTGGCTGAAAGCAGGTACGGCAAGCTGGACATCCTGGTGAACAACGCCGGAATCACCATCCCCAAACCCCTGGAAGAGACGACCGCCGACGACTGGGACCGGACTATGGACATCAATGCCAAGGGCGTTTTTCTGGGCGCCAAGTACGCCGTTGAGGCCATGAAGAAAGTCGGCGGGGGCGCCATAGTCAACATCTCCTCCGGCGCAGCGTTGGGCGGCACAAGCCATTTCATAGGCTCCTATGGGCCCAGCAAGGCCGCCGTCCAGAACTTCACTAAGATAACCGCCTTGAAGTACGCCCCTGACAAGATACGCTGCAACGCCATCTTCCCAGGCCCTGTGGACACGCCCATTCTATGGTGGTCCATAGGAGACTCACCGGAGAGTAGGCAGCAATTCGTGGAATCCGTGCCTCTGGGCCGAGTGGGGCATCCTCAGGACATCGCCAAGGGGGTGTTGTTCCTGGCGTCCGACGACGCCGAATGGATTACCGGCTCCGACCTGGTCATCGACGGAGGCAGTCGGGCGATGTGACCGTCGGCTAATTCCATGTTACCGGCGCCGAGATTGGCGACCGGTTGGTTATCGTCGGCTCGTACTCGATTTTGTCGTCGACCAGTTCCATGGTGGGCAGACGCTCGGCCAGTGCACCGAATGCCTCCTGACCCTCATACCGGGCCATAAAGGCCCCCAGACAGTGATGGATTCCCGCGCTGAATGTCAGGTGGTGGTTGGGGTTGCGGGTAATGTTGAACCGTTCCGGGTCGCCGAAATGCTCCGGGTCACGGTTGGCCGATGACGGCGACCATCTGATTAACTCGCCTTCCCGTATCAGCTTGTCTCCTACCGTTGCGTCCTGCATGGCCACCCGCTGGACCGTTTTCACCGGAGGCTCGTACCGCAGGCACTCCTCGGTGGCGGTCACCCGCAGTTCCGGGTTCTCCCGCAGCTTCTGCATCTCCTCCGGGTGTCGCAGCAGTTCGACAGTCCCGTTGGCAAGGAGGTTGATGGTGGTGTCGTGCCCGGCCAGGAGCAGGAGCAGGATATTGGCCAGCACCTCTTTCCGCTCCATGATTCCCTTCTTTTCGCCCGAGGCCAACAGCGAAATCAGGTCGTCGCCCGGTTCCGACAACCGCTCCTCGACCAGCGGATCGACGTATTGTATGAGCTCGTCGATGGCGTTGTAGATGGTCTGCATCCTGTCGGGTTCGGGCCTGCCGAAGAAGGTGAGCTTGATGGCCAGGTCTTTTATGAAGCCCCTGTCCTCGTGGTGCATCTCCATCATCTTGGCAATCATCAGGGTGGGCAGAGGCCCAGCGAAGTCCCTCACCAGGTCCATGCCGTCGGCGTCCTGCAGGTCGTCTATAAGCTCGTGCACTGTCGAGCGTATCAACGACCTCCACTTTTCCATGTGGCGCGGCGTGAAATACTGCTGGAGTATCCGGCGGATGTCGTAGTGGGAAGGCCGGTCCCTGAAGGTCAGCCAGTCCCCGAAAACCCCCCGAATGAATCTGTAGATGTTCTTGTCCGACTCGTAGATGGGAGGATAGGGGTCGTCGCTGGCGTTCACCCACACGGCGTTGGAGAAGACCTCGTGTCGCCTCACTATCCAGACCGAGTCGTCGTAGCGGGTGACGATCCACATCTTGAAGGCGTCGTTCCAGTGGACAGGCTCAGTTTCCCTCAACGTCCCGAAGTAGGTGTAGGGGTCGGTCAGGACCTCAGGCGCCAGCATGTTGTCGTCTACGGTTGTCGCCATAACGCCGCCTCGCTGCGATGTGCCGCGATTGTACAAGAACCCCTGCAGGGGGGTCTACAAGGCACGCCTGACAGACCTCTGCAGCTTGACGGTTTCTGGATAGGGGCCATAATAGGCTCAGGTTTGGATATGAAGGGTTGGAGGTCATGACATGGCGCATACCACCGGGGCAAAGTTCTTTGCCGATACTCTGAAGGGCTACGGAGTCACCCACGTTTTCGTCGCGCCGTCGGTGGCTGCTCGTGGGCTGGCCGAGCTAAGCCAGTTGGGGGTCAAAAGCATAGTCACCCACGGCGAAAAGGCTGCAGCGTACATGGCCGACGGCTACGCCAGGGCCGCCAACCGCCCTGGTGTATGCCTGGCCCAGTCCGTGGGGGCCGCCAACATGGCCGCCGGACTTCAGGACGCCTACCTAGCCTTGTCTCCGGTGATTGCCATGACGGGCCGCAAGACTCCTATGGAACAGTTCAAGAACGCGTACCAGGAAATCGAGCACTCCCAACCCTTTGCGTCAGTCACCAAATTCAGCGGGCTGGTGGAGACCGTGGAACAGTTCCCTCACATGCTCCGCCAGGCCTTCCGAGAGGCCACCTCGGGTGCCACGGCTCCGGTCCACCTGGACCTGCAGGGCATGACGGGAAGCTCCATTATGAACGGAGAAGCGGACCTGGAAGTGATGGTTGAGGAGACTTTCACTCGGCGTCCGGCCTTCCGGCCCGAGGCGTCACCCGACACCGTGCGCCAGGCAGCCCAGGCACTGGTCAGCGCCCAACGGCCCGTCATAGTGGCTGGAGGCGGCGTCACGGCGTCTCAGGCCCAGGCAGAGGTGGTGGAGCTGGCTGAACTGCTGTCCATCCCAGTAGCCACGTCGCTGAACGCCAAGGGGACTATTCCCGACAACCACCCGCTGTCCGTGGGCGTCGTGGGGACTTACTCCCGGTGGTGCGCCAACCGGGTGGTGTATGAGGCCGATCTCGTGTTCTTCATCGGCAGCCACACCGGCAGCCAGGTCACCAACGAATGGCAGATTCCCAAAGCGGGCACCCGCGTCATACAGATGGACATCGATCCGTCGGAGTTGGGCCGCAGCTACCCCAACGAGGTCTCCCTCCACGGAGACGCCAAGGCCACCACTCGGCGGCTCATAGAGGCCCTGGAGCCTATGGGCGGCCATGCTGACTGGCTGGCGCGTGTCGAGGAGCTGGTGGGAGACTGGCGAAAAGAAGTGGAGCCGAGGGCCAATTCCGATGTCGTACCCATCATACCTGAGCGGCTGTGCACTGAAGTGACCAATTTCCTGCCCGAAGATGCTTTGCTTGCCGTGGACACCGGCCACGCCGGCATCTGGACCGGCTCCATGGTGGACATGAACCACCCGGGCCAGGACTACATTCGCTGCGCGGGTTCGTTGGGCTGGGGACTCCCCGGCGCCATTGGGGCCAAATTGGCCCTACCCGACCGGCCTGTGGTCTGCTTCACTGGCGACGGAGGTTTCTGGTACCACATCGCTGAGATTGAGACCGCAGTCCGCTACTCGATTCCCCTGGTCGTGGTCGTAAACAACAACAGCGGTCTGATACAGGACAAGCGGGGCGACGATGCCGCCTACGCCCTTGTCCCAGGCTCCGACTCCGCTGACTTGTGGTGGTTTACCGACGTGGACCTGGCCAAGGTTTCCGAGGCCATGGGAGCATTTGCCGTCCGGGTCGAGCAGCCAGGCGATATCCAACCCGCGCTACAGCAGGCGCTGGCCTCAGGACGTCCGGCTGTAGTCGACGTGGTCACCGACCAGATGGACAGCCTTGCCCCCGTGAAATGGAACCCGTAGCCATCCCTGAACATCCAGTAACCCGATGTATTAGGAGAACCGAAGATGTACGACTTGGAAGGCAAGACAGCGATAGTCACTGGAGCGGCGGGACGCCACGGAATTGGCAGGGCTATAGCCACCCGCCTGGCCCTGGAGGGAGCCGATGTCGTTGTGACCGATGTCCCCCAGAGCCTGGATGCCATCAGGGGCGAGGACCAGCAAGCCGGCTGGCGAGGGATGCCCAGCGTCGTCGAAGAAATTGAGGACATGGGACGGCAGTCCCTCGGCATCTACTCCGACGTGTCCGAC
Organism: Dehalococcoidia bacterium; assembly: GCA_034422875.1. Lineage (GTDB taxonomy): Bacteria > Chloroflexota > Dehalococcoidia > Lucifugimonadales > JAGWBF01 > DAOUJI01. The sequence continues at coordinate 18,106 of DAOUJI010000013.1, forward strand.
AGCGGCCAGGTGGCAGACATGCTCAAGCAAGTCTTAGACCAGTTTGGGAAAGTGGACATTCTGGTCAACAACGCCGGATCCCGGCCCGGAAAAGACCGGGTGCCTGTGGTGGAACTGGAGGAAGAGGCCTTCGACGAGGTGCTGCGGGTGAACGTACGGGGGACCTACCTTTGCTCTCAGGCCGTGGCACAGCACATGATAGCCAGGGGCGGAGGCGGCAAGATCATCAACATATCCTCCGGAGCCGGCAAGAAAGGAATGGCCCGCTACGCCGCGTACTGCGCATCCAAGTTCGCTGTCATCGGGTTCACTCAGGCAATGGCCCAGGAAATGGCTCGGTACAAGGTGAACGTCAACGCCATCTGCCCTGGCTTGGTGGACACCGAGCGGGTGGACTTTATCGCCGCAGCCCTGGCGCCGGAGGGCGAGTCCGCCGTGGAGTACCGGGCCGACATGACCCGGGAGCGGGCTGCCATAGTCCCCATGGGCCGCATCGCCCACGGCGCTGACATAGCCCGCGCTGCCGCATTCCTGGCCTCCGCCGAGTCGGACTACATGACAGGTCTCTCCATCAGCGTCTCCGGCGGCGCCGAAATGAACTAGGGTCTGGGCAGCCGACATTCTCTGGGCAGCGCGGTCCCTGTCTTCTTCCCGTTCGCCCTGAGCCTGTCGAAGGGCCGCCTTGATGGGCTGTCAATTCCCCGACGATAGATGGGACCTCGGGCGACCGCTGGTGGCCCCTACCGTGTCGACATTCCAGCGGATGCTGGAATACAGGGGTGCCCTACCGGGCACGTCTCTCAGAGATTGATCGTATCCCCGTACGCATCCACACGCGCGTCCAGAGAGATACGAAGCGCCTCCAGGTCTGAGTGGGCGAGCACCCGCTCGATGCACTCCTCGCTGCCAGCCACGAAGGTCCACATGAAGTCTATCTCCGTCGCGACGCACCACGTCCGGTCCTCCGGCCACCAGATGTTGGGCGACTGCCCCCAGCGCCTGTAAAAGGACATTACGGCGTCTAGAGGGCCTTCCAGCAGGAAATATTCTCTGCCGAAGTCTGGGACTTTCAACGTAGGCGTCCGTCGCCAGGACCGTCCCCCAAGGAACCCGTAGCCGTGCCAAATGCAGAAATAGCAACGTTCGGGTGTAGAGGTGAACTGCCTGAGGGTGCTGACCAGAGACTGGCATTCGTCCTGGGGAAGATCACCCATGGATGGAGCTTGACCCCATTCCGGGTCTCGGTATTTGGGCGGTTCAGTGGCGTTGGCGATGCGATGGAACTGCATCTGTGGATGAGCGACCTTGCCGTTCCACTCCGCGACATCGGACCAGCGGACCTTCTCCCAGGACAGGTCGGGCCATTGCCGCTTGGCTGGGTGGAAGACCCTTGCGTAAGAGTCAAATCCTTCCGGGACTATCTCTCCTGCCAACACCCCCTTTTGACGGTTGTGGGCCCACAGCCTCTGCTTCACCCATTCTCCGGGGGCGACGTTGTTCATCACTTCAAGCCCTTCAGGCGGACGCCACATCTCCTGAAGCGCGGGATCGCGCCACCGATCCCAAAACCAGGGCCGGCGTCCCGACATCAGCGTACCAGTCGACCTGACAGTCAGCGGGTCCAGTACACGGGCCAGTGCTCTCGTAAACCAGTTCATGGACAAATTCCCGTTCTTTGACGATCAAACCCATCCAGACGGGGTCGGGTTCCTGACGACGGCCCGTCCGGGCTCCTTTTCCGGCAGGAAGATGCAGCGGCATTCTCCCATGGAGTCCACTATCAGCCAGGGATGGGTCAGATAGGTCTTTTGCTGATAACTCTCGCCCGGCCACAGAATGTTGTAGAGCACCCGTTGGCCGGTGTAGTCAATCCAGAAGACCTGCATGTGGCCGGAAGTCCGGTTGACGAACTCCACCATAGTGAAGGTCTCAGCCTCGATGGAACGCAGTGAGCCTTCCATCCCGCAGTCCAGTGCTTTAAGCTCTATCAATGGCGACCTTCACCAATTTTTCTCTCCATTGGAGAGAGGGTTGGAGCCTGCCCTGGGCCTGCCAAAGGGGTGAGGGCGTCTTCCTGACCCGTAAGTTCAGAACGGAGCGATAAATGGACGTAGTCAGCTTTATCTCCCAGAGTCTCAGCCAGGCGCAGCAACGCCTTCTGGCCACCTGCGACGGCCTCACCGACGAGCAGGCGGAGTGGACTCCGGCTCCCCACGCCAACAGCATTGGGTTCATTCTCTGGCATGTGGCCCGTGCGGAGGACCGGGTCATAAGCCGACTCCAGCCGGAGAAGCCCGACCTCTGGGAGTCCCAGGGCTGGCGGCTGAGGTTTGGCCAACCCGCTGAATCTCCCGACCCCGGAGATCGTCCAGGCCTTCACGCTCTTTCGATTCCCGACGTAGACCCGCTTGTGGCCTATCTGGAAGCAGCCTACGCCAGGACTATGGAATACGTCAGGACGCTTACCCCCAAGGCCCTCGATGAGGCCATAGACGGGGAGCGCACCTGCGGCGCTATGCTCAGGCATCTGGTCACCCACAAGAACAACCATCACGGCCAGGTCGACTACCTGCGCGGCCTCCAGGACCCGGCCTGGGACCTTCCGCCGGGCACAGGCATGGTCCAACGGTAAGCCCTACACCAGGGGCAGCCCCTCTTCGGCGCGGATCGTGTTGATTATCTCCCGCACGGTCTCCGGGTAGGGCTTGTATTCCAGCTCAAACTCCGACAGCAGCCGGCTGTTGTCGATGAGATAGTTGGAAGACTGCTCGAACCCGCCGTCGTCCTCGAAACTGATCTGGGCGTCGGGCAGGTATCCCCGGACCATGTCCGCGATGTCCGAAATGCTGATCGGAGTCCCACCAGAGTTATACAGTTTGTGCTGAGTGGAAGCGGCCATAGTCACCCGCACGAACACCTCGGAGATGTCTTCAACGTAGATTGGAGTCCGCATCCTCGTCTTGAAAGGGAGCGTAACCGGAAGCCCTCTGGCCGGCAGGGTGATGCACTGTACATGGTCCACGGAGCCTCGCGCCTTGTCCGGGCCGGTCACGTTGGCCGGGCGCACTCCGACGATGTCGATGCCGTAGTTGGATCTGTACAGTTCGGCCTGAAACTCGTTGAACTGCTTGTGACGGGCGTACTGGGTGACGCCGTGGACCGGGTCGTCCTCGTTGACTGTCTTGTCCCCGAAATGGGACTGGTCGCCCGTGGTCGCCAGGGAGCTGGCGTAGACCACCTTGCCTACGCCACATAACCGCGCCGCCTCGAAGCAGTTGTCCATGCCCACGACGTTAATCATCAGGTTTTTGCGGGGCTCCACCTCGCCTCCGCCCACGATGTAGGACAGGTTGATAACCCGGTCCGGCCTGGCTTCGATGGTGGCCCTGAGCACGTCCTCAAACTGGGTTACGTCCCCGCGGACGTAGCTCAGCCTGTCCTCCATGCCGGGGTAAGAGGTCCTGAGGGAGCCTATGTCCATGCAGACCACATCCTCGCCCCGCTCCAGCAGCCGCCTGATTACCCGGGTGCCTATGAACCCTGCGCCTCCAATTACCAGCGTGGTCACTGTGCCGTCTCCTTCTTGGCGTGGGGTCCGCCCTCTGCGGCCCACGCCTTGCTCCAAAATCCTCAGCCAATTATATGACAACTATGACAACTGGTACCGGCAAATCACGACCGAGACGGTATAATAGAACAAATATCGGTTAGCCCATAGATTTATGGGGACCAAATCCGTAAGAGTCAAAAATGACGAATCCACTGTTAACAGAATTTGACGGAGAAGATAAAGGGCAGTCCGCCCTAAGATTAGATGACGGAACTGGGCTACGTGTAGTACATGCCCAATTCATGGGAGAAGAACAATTTACGTGGGACCTGTTCGCTGGGTATGACGAACTGAGGGTTTTGACATACTCGGCCAGTGTCGGTGCCATCGTTAGGATGTTAGATCAATACTCTTTCGATACTTTTGAATGTGTGTTCGGATGTGAAGGTACACTGCGGGACATCAACACTATCCTGGCGTTCCAGAAGGTGGTGATTGGGGACACTCGCACAGCGATCATGGGGCTGAAAGAAGAGCGACACCTTTATATCCTCAAGAAAGTCCATGCTGGACAAGCCCGTTTTAGGGTGCTTCAAAAAGGCATCGCCCATGCTAAGCTGTATTTGCTGTCGAGTTCCGATGGTCGAAACCGAGTAATCGTCGGTTCGGCCAACCTGTCGGAGCGGGCCTTTTCTGGTAGGCAGCCTGAAACTTTGGTGACTTTTGACAATGACGAAGCGGCATGGACTCACTACAACAGCATGTTCAACGCCATCAGGGACTCGGCGTCCGATGAAATTCATCTCCCGGAAGAACGCATAAGTAACGCTGAAATCGAAATCAAGGACACTCCGGTTATTTCCAATGTTTCTGGCAGTCTCGTTATCGAGCCGCCCACGCCTACGGAATCCCAGGTATCAATTCCAGCCCAGATTGAGCGAATCGAAAAAGTAGCGGCTGTATTGAGGCCTATAGTTTCCCCAGCAAGCCCTCCAGTACGTAATGGAGTCCAGAGAATTACTCCTGATGTCAAGCGCGTAATCAGCCGCATACGTATGGTTAAGTCCGTCGAGGAAGTGGACAATCCATACTTTTCTGTTGACAGAACTAACCACACGGCATTGTTGTCTGGTGAGCCGTACTCGTTGGAATGGGACCATATGTTGGCGAAAAGGGACGCTGAACTGTTGCTGGATTATTTCCAGAACTACGACGGTGCATTCGAAGGAGACGTAGCATTCCTGCAGCGGGATTACTTTATCTTAGCGTCTTGGCTGTACTTCTCTCCCTTCGTGTGCGATGTGCGCTCACTAGCATTGTTGCAGGGAAGTGACGTTATCCGGTTCCCTATGTTCGCCATAGTATTCGGGAAGTCGAACTGTGGCAAAACAAGCTTGGTCAACACCTTGATGACATCCATGTTCGGCTATGCACCTAGCGTAGAGAAAGGAGGGTTCACAAGAGCGCAACTACGTGCCTTGCAGCATAGTCGTAAACGTCTTCCAGTCGTGTTCGACGACATCGGACGCAGGCCCTTTAACATTCATGGTAAAGAAATGATAAAAGACGAAATACACCCGGCTGTAGAGGAATACCCGGCCTTCATCCTTTCGATGAATGCGGACCCTCAGTCCTTCCCTGATGAAGTGGTCAAGCGGAGCATGATGATATATACGACTACTGCTCTGCCCCAACACAACGAGGAATTGCGGCTGCGGTTGCAGGGCAAAGTACAGGAGATGACGAGCGGATTAACCGGTCATCTATACCGACGCTACCTGGCGACTGTTATGGACCATTTGGACGAGGACCCACTTCCTGGAGACTGGCTGAGCCTTTCATCAGGAGTGCTGAGCGATATTTTGTCTGAATTCGTTTTCGGAACAGCACCAAGTTGGTGCCAACGGGTGACCTGGTTGGCATACGCCGAGAAACGATACGACCGAGTAAAAGCCCGTCTCATCAACTTGCTGAGAGAATCAGTACGTGCGAAAAATGAGGGCGAGGCACCCAATGGCTGGATGGTTGATGGCGATAAGGTTATCGTCTGGGAACAGCGGGATGCGTTCAACAGAGGTGGTTTTGACTGGGAGGATGTTCCCTCCACCTTGCTCGACGCAGACGCTAGCATTGGCAACCGCACTGTGTTGCACCGAGACAGCTTAGAGACTTTTCTGGGACAACGCCTGAGTAGACCGCATCGGTGGTGGATACCTTGGGCTCGTGACTAACGACTGACTAAATGGATCCCTCGAATATCAGGGCCGTTCAGGCGGCCTTGATTTTTGTAGCAGCACCGCACGAATCCGACACCAAGTTGGGATTTCGAAGTTGGGGGACGGGCAGCGTCCACAAGACGTAGCGATGTCCCCGCCCCGAAATCCTCAGTCCATTATATGACAACGGGAGCCGTAGTCTAATGTGACTTGTCCCCGTTTACGTCCCAGGGGATTTGGGACTACACTATGGGGTGTTTGCAATCCGGCCATCGTATGAATTTCGTGTAGGAGGAACGTGGTTTCTGAGTTGGGAGCTTCTTTGAATGGGGCGGCGGTGGTGGCCGACGGACTGGTCCGCCACTTTGGCGACGTGCGGGCCGTAGACGGGATAGACCTGTCTGTGGCCAACGGCGAGATATACGGTTTCCTGGGTCCCAACGGAGCGGGAAAGACCACCCTCGTCCGCATGTTCACCACCCTGCTCGAACCCAGCCAGGGGAAGGCCTACGTTGCGGGACTGGACGTCGTGGACAAGGCCCCGGAGGTCCGCCTTCGCATCGGAGCCGCCCTTCAGGAAGCTGCTCTGGACAACCGTCAGACGGGCAACGAGCTTCTAAGGCTTCAAGGGAGACTCTACGGCTTGACCAGAGCTGAGATCAACCAGCGCGTTAAAGAACTGTCTCACCTCATAGACTTCGGCTCCGCAATGGACCGGCTCATCGGCACCTACTCCGGAGGCATGAAACGGCGGCTGGACCTGGCAGCGGCCCTCATACACAACCCGGACGTGCTCTTCCTCGACGAACCCACCTCCGGGTTGGACCCCGTCAGCCGGGCCAGGGTGTGGGAAGAGGTGCGTCGAATCAACCAGGAAGATGGAGTCACCATATTTCTGACTACCCAGTATTTGGAAGAGGCCGACGAGCTGGCCGACAGAGTGGGCATTATAAGCCAAGGCAAGCTGGTGTCCGAAGGGCCTCCGGCGGAGTTGAAGAGGTCCATAGGAAACGACGTGATCATCGTCAACATAGGCGGACATGACTCGGGATCCGACATTGAGGATGCCAAGCTGGCCCTCTTGGGGATAGGCGGGATAAAGCAGGTGGAAAGCAGCGGCGGGGAGCTTACCATTGCCGCCGAAAACGGGGCTTCATCCATAGGGAACGTGGCCCTGGCGTTGGCCCAGGCGGGCGTGAACGTAAGGGAAATCACTCTTCGGACTCCCACTCTCGACGACGTGTTCATGCAGGTCACAGGAGCCAGGATGAGTCCAGAGGATGAATCGGAGGAATCCGAGGCATGACGGTGTCCGTCTCGACAGCGAGGGCTATACGCGCCAGGCGCACGGGATTTCATACCGACGTTTTCGCCGTTTCAGTCCGAGCCCTCAAGTCTATCCAGCGGGACACGGAGTCGGTCCTGCCTGCGCTGGTCATTCCGGTGTTCTTCTTCGCGGCCATCGTGGGCGCCATGAAGGACCTGGCCGAAACCGTGCCGGGGATTGACTACGCGGAGTTCCAGGTGCCGGTGGCCATCATCTTCGCCGTGACGGGCATTTCCAGAGCGGTCACTCTTGTAATCGACATCCAGTCGGGCTACTTTGACCGACTTTCCATCAGTCCAGTGAACCGCCTGGCTCTGCTTCTGGGACACATGGTGGCGGACTTCGCCCTGGTGGTCGCGCTGACCATTCCCGTAATCATCATGGGTCTGATAATCGGGGTCGGGTTCGGGACAGGGTTCCCGGGCGCATTGGTCTTCATTGTGCTCTCTGGCATCTGGGGACTGGTCTTCACGGGCTTTCCGTACGCCATAGCCCTGAAAACGGGCAATCCGGCGGCGGTGAACACCTCCTGGCTGCTGTTCATGCCCTTTTCGTTCCTCACGACCACTTTCCTGCCGATAGAGGCCATGACGGGCTGGATGGGCGCCATCGCCCAGTACAACCCCGTAACGTACCTGTTGGACGCCCTCCGGTCCCTGCTCTCCGACGGGTGGGACGAGACGGCGTTGCTGCGGGGCTTCGGGGCAGTAATCGGCGTGGGAGTCGTGAGCATGTCCTTGGCGATGCTGGCCCTGCGTTCCCGGGTGCGTCAAGGCAAGTAGAGAATACTGAAACAGGAGATGCCCAATGGTCCTGGCTGATGAACGCTGCACCGCCTGCCGCCGAGATTCACCCACGGTGTCCGAGGCTGAGGAGGCTGAACTTGCGCCGCAGGTCGCTGACTGGGAGAAGGTGGAGAGAGGTGGCGTCCCGCGCCTCCAGCGGCGTTTCAGGTTCAGGAACTTCACCCAGGCTATGGAGTTCGCCGTCCGGGTTGGCGAGGTCGCGGACGCCGAGGACCATCACCCATTGATTACCGTGGAATGGGGCCGGGCTTTGGTTGCCTGGTGGACACATTCCATCAAGGGCCTCCATCGAAACGACTACATCATGGCCTCCAAGACTGACGCGATATACGTCAGCCTCGGTCCGAATACTTGATCCGGAGAGAATGACTTCGACAGCTTGTATACTTCACGGCCGTGATACTAATATGAAGAGACAATTTATTCTGTTTGGATTTAGAAACCGTGCAAGACGATTATAGAGAAGAGTTGACTGACCGGTTCGTTGTGCTAGCGGAATGCCTCAACGGCCGTGTGTACAGCGGGCGTCTGGACGAATGGCAAGGGCTCGATATGACTATCCCCCAGATTAAGACCTTGGTCCTGTTGAACAACAAGGGGCCCTTGCGCATGGGCAACATCTCCACTTACCTCAGGGGAGCCCCTTCCGCCACGACCGCAATTCTCGACCGTCTGGTGGAAAAAGCGATGGTGGAGCGGGTGTCGGACCCAAACGACCGCAGGGTGGTACTCTGCCAACTGACAGACCAAGGGCGGGAGGCCGCCGAACGATTCTGGAAGATTGGCCGAGACCGAATCCAGGCAGCGGCGGAGCTGCTGGAATTGGAACAGTTGGAAATTGCAGTGCAGGCGTTTGAGCGGATAGCCCAGGCGGACCAAGAGTTACAGGAAGAACTCGGCCGATCACAGTCCGTCGACTAGGTTGGGACTACCCGTACACGTCTCGCGCCCTGTCGGGTCTTGGCGGCTCTTTCCGTCTCCACATTCCGGTTCATGAGCCTATAGCTGTTCTGCTGTGCAATTCCACCGACTGTTGGCCAGGTGGGGACAGATCGGCGGTTGACAACTTGTCGACGGGTCACAGGGAAAGCGCCCAGGCCGCCTCTCGGAGCCGTCGACGACTCTCCGGCGCCTCGGGCATCGTGTCGTACACCAGGGCCCAGAAGTCCCTGGAATGGTTAAGATGGGTCAGGTGGGCCAACTCGTGCACGACGATGTACTCGATGAGAGGAGGCTCCAGCATCACTACGCGCCAATTGAAGCGCAGTGTGCCGTCGTAGGAGCAGCTTGCCCAGCGGCGCCGTTGGTCCCGAATGAGAACCCGGGACTTCTGTCCCCGGCCAAGCGTCGGCCACCAGCGGTCTACACAGGAAGCCAGCGTCTCGGCCGCCCGGTCCTTGTACGAGCCGACGACGGCCAGCCGGATGGACTCGGAGCGATCATTGGAGGAAAGGCTGTGGGGCGTGGTCACCTGAAAACTCCAGAGGTCCAAGCTGACCTCTGGAGAGTCCACGTCAGCGGACTGTATTACCATGGGCACGTTGCGTCCGAGGAACGGCAAGGTCTCGCCGCTGACGAACTGCAGAGGCTGTGCTTCCGACACTTTAGACAATTGTTCGAGAATCCATGACGCCCGCTTGCGTACGATGGCCTGCAGTTCGCTCTTACGTATCCTCTTGGGGGCCGCGACCTTCACTCCGGAGTGGTCGACCCTGATTTGCACAGTCTTCTTGCGTCGTTGGCTGCGCAGCACTTCATACTCGATAGTCGTGTCCCCTATGTGCACGTTGTCCACCGTCGGCGCTGCCCTTGTGACGGGCCTTCCTAGACGCTTCTGTTCCGACGTCATTCTCTTGCGTCCAACCTGTCCAGGTTCCCCGGCCAATTGAGGATCAGGTCGTCCGCGGTCACCAGCGTGTGGCCTTCCAGGGCGGTGGCCACGATGATGCGGTCGGCGGGATCGCCATGCATGTCGCTCAATAAGCCGGCACGCGCGCCGATCCTACCGTCGACGGGGATCTCGACTAACCCTTGTTCCAGCAGGTCTTGACGCCAAAGAGTCAGGTCCAGGCTTAAAGTAAGCCTTCCTTTCTGGATTCCCAGACCCACTTCCCAGAAAGATATGGAGGAGATGGCCACATCTCCGTTCGGCAACTGGCGTCGAAACGTGTCCCGTGCTTGTACTCCCAGCCTCCGATCTCCTTTCTCATGCCACAACAGGACGTGGGTGTCGAGGAGTATCAAAGAAGGCCCTCTTCGTCGCCGTCGGGCTTTTCGAACCACTCTTCTGGCATGGGAGAGACGACGTCGCCATGAATCTGGATCATGTCTCGATAGCGTCCGAAAAGGAGACCAGGACCAGGCTTCTTGCTGAAGGGGGACAGTTTCGACACCGGTTTACCGTTCTTGGTGATGATGATCTCCTCCCCGGTTTCCGCGACCTCATCCATGAGCTTCAGGCATTTGGCTTTGAACTCTGACGCTTTGATGGTCCTGGGTGTGGCTTTGGGGTCTCCTTCCGTGGTCACGCTGTAGCTCCTTAGGAACAATGTGACCATATTATAGCATGGTCATGACCATGGTCACGTACACGAGGATCAGTTGGGTACAGCTGTCTGTCTTGAAAAGAAGAACCCGGGCCACTTCAGTGGCCCGGGTTCTTTTGTGCTCCTTGTTAGACTCTAGCGGTGAGCCGTTAGCCTGCTACGTTGGCGCACACTGCGTAGACGGTCAGTGTCCATGCTCCGTCGTTGGCTCCGACTTCTATGGCCTTTGCAGCCCAACCTGCCGGCACTTCTCCCGCCAGACCTGTCGGGCGAGTCTCTACTATCGCCACGACGCCGCCTGTCTCACCGGACACCAACGCTCCGCCGGAGATGGCTGCCGCGTTCATGCCTGGGCCTGGGTCATCGCATACCGCTGACGCCGACTTGTCTGAGCTGTTCGCCTCGGTGTCCAAGGTCACGATAATCAGGTTGGATATCCCTGGCGGTCCCTGTTCACCCTGAGGACCGAAGGGTCCCTGGTCTCCCTTTTCACCCTGGGCTCCGCGAGGTCCCTGGGAGCCTGGCGGTCCCTGGTCTCCTTGCGGTCCCTGGGCGCCTGAAGGCCCTTGAGCGCCCTGCACTCCCTGCGGACCAGCGTCTCCCTGTGGTCCCGGCTCTCCCTGTGGTCCCTGGGGACCTACCGGTCCCTGTATACCGCGAGGGCCTTGAGGACCGCCGGGTGTTCCGGGCTCTCCCTGCGGACCCTGTTCACCTTGGGGACCCTGGCTGCCCGTGTCACCTTTGTCGCCTTGGTCGCCCTTGTCGCCTTTGTCACCCTGGGGGCCTTGAGGACCACCTGGGTCTCCCTGAGGCCCTTGCTCACCTTGGTCGCCCTTGTCGCCTTTGTCACCCTTTTCTCCCGTGGCCCCTTGCGACCCGGTAGCGCCCGTGTCGCCTTTTTCGCCGGTGTCTCCCTGTGGGCCGGTGTCTCCCTTAGCTCCTTGTGGGCCTACAGGACCCTGAGGGCCAGTTGCGCCCTGTGGGCCTGTCGCTCCCTGAGGTCCCTCAGGCCCCACCGCTCCCTGCGGACCGGCAGGTCCCTGGAATCCTTGTTCTCCCTGGCAAGCCACCGCCACAAGCGCCAGCATGGCCGCCAAGGCTATGATTCCCAGCAATCTCCAAGCGACTCCAGTTGGCTTCCAATTGAGTGTTGCGAATGCAGAAAATACTTTCATATTCACGTCTCCTTCCACGTCCCACGACAAAATACTATGTCTGACTGACAGCGTCAAGGGGGAAATGGGGGGAATTACATAAATAGCGAGAAAATTGACCAATTTTGGGGTCTTTTTTCAGGCAGAATCCAGAGGCGGGGCCTGTGGCTGTGTCCTCCCTTGCTTCTGTTCGCAACCACGCGGGCGATCTACGGTCATGTGGGGAGGCGAACCAAGCGCCGAAAAGAGTCGTGAGGCCCACCGTGACAACGCAAATGGGCGCCCTCCGGTCATCGTTTCTTGATAGACCCGCGTGCTCCATGTAAAATAGCATCTGCACAAACCTACAACTCAGTGCAGCGGAAGGATATCGCTACATGACCTCTATCGCAGAACAAAGGGACGATGAAGAGCAGACCAGAGAGAAGGGTTACAGTCTTTCTTGGCTGGAACAGCTCCGTAGCCGTTGTACCCTGGATGGATTCTCCCCCGATTCTCCCGTGGACGTCGCCCAGTTGGTTAAGGAAGTGATTCCGGACGAGTTGGACTTGTCCCCGAATCTCACGGGACGTCCCCGCGGCTCCATTGCCAGACCGGGTATAGCCCAGATAGGCGCTTACAACTTCCGGACCAAGAGCGAAGTCTGGGCATACAACCTGACGAAACTCTATGAAGAGGCGGTCACCCGCCAGTGGAGCTCCGCCACCGACATCCCGTGGGAGTCAATGAGTCCGCTGCCCGACGATATCGAGGCCGCCGAATGCCAGCTATCCACCTTCTTCACCGAGGTGGAGTTCCAGGCCACGGACATTCCAGGACGGTTTATATCCCTTATGTCGCCAGACTATTTCGAAGTGCGTATGTTCCTGCTCACCCAGGTCATGGACGAGTCACGGCACCTGGACGTCTTTCGCAAGCGGGCGCTTGCCAACGGCGGAGGGCTGATGCGCAGGGCCGACAACGTCACCGGCGTTGTTGGAGGCACCAACGACAACGCCAGGGAGTTCACGGAGTTGTCGTCCAGGCTGCACATGGTCGGGGAAGGCAATGTTCTGACCATGTTCGGCATGGGAGAGCTTATGGCCTACAACGACGCCGAGAAGGCCATCTATCGCCGGGTCGCCCAGGATGAAGCCCGCCACGTGGCTTTTGGAGTTCTCCACCTACGTTATCTTAACGAGGTGTCTCCTGAGCGACGGGAAGAGGTACATTCCTACCTGGACGAATCGGAAGAACGAGCAGCCACGGGCGCGGGAGGAGACAACCCTGCCGCCGTAAGTGTGCTGCCAGCCGAAACTCTGTCCGTCCTTTTGGGTGGAGGCAAAGACAAGTACGACGAAGGCCAGAAGATACTCATGGCTGTGCGACAGAAGCAGGTCAAGGAGTACTTCCAGAGGCTCAAGTCCAGCGGGTTTGACGACCGGATAGAGAGCGGCAGGGTCAATCCCGCGCTCATGTCCGCCTACAAGGCCCTCTAACGGACCTTCGAGGCGGCTGGCCCGGACAAATTTCCTGACCCTGACCATTTACTGCGTACGGGCACGGAGACACGCTTTTGGAATCCTCTCGTGACGACATCGAAGCAGACGACCGCGAGGCAGGGGAAGAACCCCTGACCCAGGTCGTCCCCTTATCCGCCGATAGAAAGCATCTGGACTGGATGGACGCCACCCTCCAGTGGGGGACCAAGGCGGAAGTTGGCGCCCGCGGCCTCACCCTGGAAGCGCTGAACGTAGGCATCTACGGCGAAATACCGGAAGAAAGCACTGAGATGACCCGAATGCCCCGGGGCGCCTATCCCGTGGAGGGAGTCCCGAGGGTGGACGTTTTCTCCATCAACCGGCGCTCCGAACTGTGGTCTGACAACGCGGCGGCCTTGTATGAAGAGGCCATTCAGAGGCGGTGGGCAGGACGGACGGATATCCCGTGGGACACACTGGCTCCTCTTCCCGACGACGTGGAGTTGGCTATGTGCCAGCTATGCACGGAGTTGAGTCAACAGGCTTCAATCGAGGCTGAGGTGTTGGGCCAGTGGTTGCACCGGATGAACTACGCTTACCACGAGGTAAAAAGCTTCCTGGCCACGGAAGCTTATGACTCGGCCCGCCACTTCGAGGTCTTCAGGCTTCGAGCCCTGGCGAGGAGCGGAGCTCTGGGCCTGGAGAGTCCGGGCTACATAAATCGCCGCCTGTTGGAGAGCCGCGCCGGTTGGCCGGAAACCGCTCTCTACCTGTATCTCATGCGGGGAACGCTTACTCTATTGATATACAGGTACGGTGAGGCCTACGCCCACGACCGGGCCGAGAAGCTGTTGTTCCGCCTGTGCATTCAGGACAAAGCCAGACACATGGCGTACGCCACCGCATTTCTCAAGCAGTCCATTGATGAAATGGGCCCCTCCTTTGCTCTGAGCCTTCTCCGCCTGATGAGCGGGGTGGAGCGGGACATTGCCAGAGAAATGGACGATCCGGTTCTGTGGGAGGCGCTGGCCATAATATTCGGCGGCGGCGTGAACAACATGGACGAGGGAATGGTGGAGGTCAGACGGCTCCAACGGAGGTACATCCGGGAGTATGTGGCGCGCCAGAAGCACGTCGGCATCCCCAAGACAGAGGAAGACCTGCACCCGGACCTGGCGGCGTATCTGAACCCTGCAACGTCGGACGGTTCTTAGACGATGCCCATGTACGAATACCGTTGCGGGGAGTGTGGAGGAGCGACCAGCGCCTACCTTAGAAGCTACAGTTCCCCTCAGCCAACTTCCTGCCGTCATTGTGGAAGCGGGGAAATAGCCCGTGTTATGTCCACCTTCGCCTATCACAAGTCTGAAGCGGACAAGATGGCCCAACTGGACCCCAGGTACGGCAAGATGGTCGACGACGCCATGTCCAAAGCTCCTCCCGACACGTATCCCGACCACTATCTGAACAAGATGGCCCCCTTTAGCGCGGCTAAAGAGAAGGGCGATCCCTATTTCAAGGAGTAGCGCAAGTGAGTTCAGCGGCTCCCGAACAGCCTACGTTCCCATCAGTCCAATGGTTTGAGGCCGTGCGCAGTCTAGTCAACGAGGACCCGGAGTTCCGCCGCATAGGCACCGTGGACGCCGTAATGGGCGTCAAGGCCGGCTCCCATAACTTTGTCCTCACCTTTGAGGCCTTCGAATGCGTCGCCGTAGAGGAAGTGGCCTCGGGAGACCTTCCCGACGTTGACTTCTACCTGGAGATGCCGGAGGCTGACTGGCGGGACATGCTCGAGAACATCAAGGAGCACGGCGAAGCGGACAGGAGCCACACGTTGAACACCCTGGACCTTATGAGCGCCGACGGAATCGCCAAGAACGACGAGGGCGACCAGCTGCGCCTGGACCTGTTTTTCCGGCTAAACCACAGCTTTCAGTACTTCTTCAACGCCTCGGCCAAGCTGGATACCAGCTTCGGATCCTGACCTCGGCGTCTCAAAGCTCTACACGCTGCCCCGCAGCCTGGGATCAAAAGTGTCTCTCACTGCGTCTCCCAGGAAGTTGAAGGCCAGCACCACGATGAATATCATCAGCCCCGGGAAGGCCACCAGCGGCCAGTGGGGCCTGAGCAGGGCCGCAACCGCTCCCCCCAGCATGTTGCCCCAGGTGGGTGTAGGCGGGGGTATGCTTAGTCCCAGGAACCCCAGCGACGCTTCGACGATAATCACCACGCCAAGCTGAGTCGTCGCCAGCACGAGGAGTGGCGCCAGGCATTGAGGGGCTATGTGGAACGCCATTATTCTGGGGCCGGAGGCGCCCACGGCCCTGGCCGCATCCACATAAGACGATTCCTTGACCGACACCACCACTGACCTGATCACGCGGGTCCCAAAGGGCACCCTGGTGACTGCAATGGCAATGGTAACCGTCCATACCCCCGCGCCAAACCCCACGAGGAAAACCATGGCCAGAATCAACGCAGGGAACCCCATGAAGACTTCCAGTACCCTCTGGCTCACTGTGTCGAAACCGCCGCCGATGTAGCCGCTAACGATGCCCCAGAGGGAACCGACAACGGTTCCCAGAAGCACGGCCACCACAGTCACCTGCAGCGACACTCTGCTGCCGTATATCACCCGGCTGAGGATGTCCCTTCCCAGCAGGTCGGTGCCCATGGGATGGGATATGGACGGCCCCTGCTTCCGGTCCGCTGGGTTGGTCTCCGTGGGGTCATAAGGAGCCACTATCGGCGCGGCGGCCGTAACGAATATCAGGCCTGCGATGACCACGGCGCTGACGAACCCCAACGGATGTCTTCGGGCAAAAGACCCGGTGCGACGCATTAGCCTCGACAGAATCGCCGCAGCGTCTCTGCCTGTCACTGCGACTGAAGTCAGTTGGGCTTCGTCCTGAGCCATACGGACAGCCTATGAATACCGGACCTTGGGGTCCAGAAATGCGTAGCTGAGGTCAGTGAGCAGGTTGATGACGACAAACGCCGCAGCGTACAACAGCACCAGGTTCTGTATCACTATGTAGTCCAACTCGGTGATGGCGGCGATCATGGCCCGTCCCAGGCCTGGGACGTTGAATGCCTGCTCAACAACTATTGTGCCTCCCAGCAGGAACCCAAAGAGCACCCCCGAAAGGGTGATGACGGGGAGAAGGGCGTTCCTGAGGGCATGCCTCAACACGACGATCATTTCCGCCAGGCCTTTGGCCCGGGCAGTGCGAATATAATCCTCCCGTATCACTTCCAGAAGAGTGGACCGGGTCATCCGGGCGATATAAGCCGACACCGCCAATCCCAACACCACCGACGGCCCCCACACTATCTCCAGATTCTTCTTGGGGTCATCCCAAATGTCGATGGTGCCCAGGGGCGGGGCATAGCCGAATTTCAGTACCATCAGCAATACTATGAGTGACGCCAGCCAGAAGGCGGGTATGGCAAGAAAGGCTACTGTGAATAGTCTGGCCGCATAGTCCAATAATGAGTTCTGCTTGAGGGCCGAGAGTATCCCCACTGGCAATCCCACCAGCCAGGACACCACAATGGACAGCACGGCGATCTCCAGGGTGAGAGGCCCACGCCGCTTGATCAGGTCCGAGACCTTGTCGTCCCTCCAGAAAGAGGTGCCCAGTTCTCCTTTGCCGATGTCCTTGAGCCAGTTCCCGTATTGGACGATCAAAGGGTCGCTCAGCCCCAGTTCTGCCTCTATGCGCTCTCGGTCGGCTTCCCTGACGGTGACCACCTGGGTGCCGTACATCGCCGTTAAGGGGTCGCCGGGCAGGACGCGCATAGCCAGGAAGATGAGCATGGACACGCCAAGGAGGGTTGGCACGGCGTATATGAGCCTTCTAATGATGTATGCAGTCATTGATTTAACCTAGGGTCTTCGCGCCCGGCTCCATAGTGAGCAAATTGTAACATCTCCCCTGTCGTATCGGGCGCCCTTACCCGGACAGGGGAGATGTCGTGTGTTCCTAACTGATTAGAGGGAACGCTGGCCTTACTTGTCCAGCCACCATATCTCGTTGCGCATTCCCTCCCAGTAGTTGAAGCCCTTGGTGGCGGTGCCGTGACCTTTGACGTAGGACCACCAGGCGTCAAACACGGTGAAGCTGCCCTCGTATATCATCGGCACGTCCCGCTCCAGGATCTCTACGCCGTCGGCGATGATGGCTTTGAGGGCATCCGGGTCGGATTCAAGCGCCGCCTTGTCAATGATGGCGTCCAACTCGGGGTTGCTGTAGTTGTTGAAGTTGTATCCGCCGCCGGTCTTGAAGGAAGCGGCCCAGTAGTCAGCCACGTGGGGCAGGGTCACTCCGAATCCCGTCACGGAGATGTCGTAGCGTCCCTGCTGGGCCTCTCCGTACCATTCACCCGACGCGATGGGCCTCAATTCTGACTCGATGCCCAGCCGCCTCTTCAACTGGTCCTGGATAAGCTCCGAGGTGACCTCGGAGAAGGGGAAGCCGGAGCGGACCAGGAAGTCCACGCCCGTGACGCCGTCGGCGTATCCGGCGTCGGCCATCAGCTGCTTCGCCTCGGCCAGGTCCTCTTCGGTGGGAGTCCGCCAGCCGGGTTGGTTCTGGGCCTCCGACCAGTATTCCTCGAAGAGCGGGTCGGTGGGCAGCACCCAGCCTCCGGGAGTCGTGTAGAAGAGCTCCGTCACGGCTTCGATCAGGGCGGGCTTGTCTATGGCCAGGTTGACGGCTCGCCGCACCCTGGCGTCGTCGAAGGGAGCGTTGTTGTTGTTGATCCAGGCGCCCAGGGGAACTGTTGGGTAGATGGGCGCGGACATCATGTCGTCCCGGCCGAGGGCATCATCAGCCGTACCGGGGTCCACGCCGAAGCAGAAGTCCACCTGGTTGGCCAGACAGGCCGCTCCGGTGGCCGGCCCCAGGTTGAAGTGCCAGGCCTCTATTCCGTCCAGGTACGGGAGGTCGGGATTCCAGTAGTCGTTGTTCTTCTCCAGTCGCCTGACCACTCCGGGTTCCAGGTCCTGGTGAGTGAACGGGCCCGTGCCCGGGTAGTCGATGACGGTCTTGAGGTCGTAATTGTTGTCCTCAAGGGTCTGTTCGCGGACGATGATGTTGAATCCTCCCGCTATAGCCCGCAGCAGGAAACCTCTGGGTTCCGACAGCCGGAACTCCACGGTGGAGTCGTCCGTGGCCACAACCTCAGTCACCGTGCTGAACAGGTTCTGGCGGGGGCTAAGCACACCTTCCGGGGGGAAGATGATGTGGTTGAAGCTGGCCACCACGTCGTTGGCCGACAGGTCGGCGCCGTCGTGGAACTTGACCCCGTCACGGAGCATGAAAGTGTAGGTCAAGCCGTCGTCGGCAATGGACCAGTCTTTCGCGAGGTCGGGAATGATTTCATCCCAGGTCACGGGGTCCACCTGCACCAGCAGGTCGTACATGGGCGCTTGCGGCCCCATGTTGGCTATGCTTCCGGTTTGGTGGATGTCATACAGGGTCGAGTTGGCTATGCCGCCCCAGCGCAGGACTCCGCCATACTTGGCGTCGGATTCCGGAGCCATCAGGAATCCCTTGTCCAGAGGGACGGGCGTGGCGGTCGGAGGGACCGCTGTAGCCGTGGGCGGTACGGGAGTGTCAGCGTCCATGCCTGCAGGTGTGGCGGTTGGCGGGACCTCTGTAGCTGCGGGCGGGACCGTTGTTGCCGTGGGCGGTACGGGAGTGTCGGTGGGCCGTGGAGTTGGTGTGGGGTCGTCAGCACACGCGACGGCTGCGATCAACACCAATGCAAAGGCGCCCAGCGCCCAGAGTTTGGACCTTAGAAACCATGTTTTTACCATTCGTCTCCTCTCCTATCTTGTTTCGCGACCGTAAAGTTTGGGCGAACGGGTCGTGATACAGGCGGCTGAATCAAACCGGTTGTGGCAGGTCATGCCGGGCTCCGGGGATGGGTTATCCTTCAATACGGTTCACTTGGTCCAAGTATGACCTGGCGCCCTTGGCCACCCAGGGGCCCCAGTTGGTCAGGAAGAACCTGACGCCCTTGTCGTAGACGCTCTGCAGAGTCTCTTCCCTGGCCAGAAAACCGGCGGTCCGACCAGCGTCGACGATCTTGCGAATGCACCGGTCAACCGTTTCTGTGACTTCCCGAGGCTCCGGCTCCGCGCTCCAGGGGTTCCACGGGACCCCCATGGAAGCCGCCAGGTCTGACGGGGCCATGAAGAACACGTCGATGTTGTCAACTGTGAGGATTTCGTCCAGGTTTTCCACCGCCTCGACCTCTTCTATGAAGGCGATTACGAGGGTCTCCTCGTTGGCCGTGCGGTAGTAATCAGCCTCGCCGTAGGACTGGCGCCCAGCGCCCATGCCCCGGTAGCCCAAAGGGGAGTATTTGGCAGACTTCGCGGCTTTCTCAGCCTCTGCTTTGGTGTTCACGTGGGGAACGGCGATGCCGGTGCAGCCCGAGTCCAGGGTGCGGGTTATGAGGGACGTGTCGTTGGTGGTCACCCGGCATACCGACGTGACGCCCCAGAGATCGCAGGCCCTGGTGGAGTTGGTCAACTGCTCCCAGGTGGTTGGGGCGTGCTCGGTCTCAATCCAGAGGCCGTCGAATCCGAACTGGCCCAGGAAGTCTATCGTCTCGGGGTTGTTGAGGCCGCCTACGACAGTGGCGGTCTTGCCTTCTTGCAGCTTGCGTTTGACCTTGTTGGGTTTAATGTTGTACCCGCAGTCTCCAACATAAACTGATGATGTTGGCGATTCGTTATTTTCCCAACATAGGATTGTACTTATGCCTGTTTTGCGCGTCAAGCGGTTGTGCCCTCCCGTCGCCAACCCGTAAAACCGACATTCCAAACGAAGCGAGAAATCAAAGAAGGCTATCAACAGTTGAGTATACTTTTAGCAACGGTTTCTCGTGTTTTCGTCGTTATATTTTTCCGTTATACATTCTTTGTAAACGACCGTTTTAGCTGCTTTCCGTCCCGGTCTCGCCGTTCTGGCAATGGCTAGAATCCAGGGGTGCGGCCTCTTGTCTCAACGTCGCCTGGGCGCTGACCTGTTCAGTTGCACCAGCGATGAGGACCCCTCTGGCATCCACAACAAGTGGTTTTCCCATACTCCGATGTATATAGTATGGAACACTTCAAACTGGAGCGTATTCCTATGGACTCAAACGACCCGTCCCTCCCGGTTCCCGAATTCGGACCTCTCCAGGGAGTGCGAATCCTATCCACCGGCTCCATGATCGCCCAGCCCTTTGCCGCGGAACTGGCGGCAGAGATGGGAGCCCAGGTCATCCAGGTGGAGAGGCCTGGCGGAGGAGACTTCATGTGGCGGCGGCTGGACTTCCCGGTGGACGGCCCCGACGGGAACCCAATTGCCTTGGGCTGGATGCAAGACCACCGCAACACTTTCCACATCACGTTGGACCTGGCCTCCGACGAGGGTAAGGAGCTGTTCCTGGGCTTGGTCAAGAAGGTGGACATCTGGATGGAGAGCTCCAAACCGGGCGTATACTCTCAGTGGGGCCTCGACGACGATACGGTGTTGAAGGCAAACCCACGCCTGGTAATCACTCATGTATCAGGCTACGGACAGGAGGGCCACCCCGACTACCTGGGGCGGGCGTCTTACGATTTTATAGCCCAGGGGTTTGCCGGTTTGATGCACCTCAACGGGTTCCCGGAGCCAGAGCCTCCGTTAAGAATGGTCCCCAGCATGGGAGATTTCATATCGGCCCTCTTCTGCCTCTGGTCATCCCTGGCAGGTTATATTTCGGCCCAAAACACGGGACGTGGACAGGCAGTGGACGTGGCCATGCACGAAGCCATTCACCGCCTCCTGGGCGGCACCATGATGGCCTATTTCGAGAGGGGCCTGGTGCGCACTCGTGGAGGCAACCGGGCCACTGCTTTCCAGCCCTACGACGTGTACAAGGCCAGCGATGGGTGGGTTATCATAGCGGCCATCGGCAATGTATTCGACCGCGTCTGCAATGTCATCGGCCTCGATCCCTCGGAAGAGAAGTGGCGGGTGGCCCACGTCGACATAGAATCACCTGAAGGCATAGAGTTCGACGCCCTTCTCAGGGGTTGGGTGGAGGGCCGGACCGTGGACGAGACAGTCGAAGCTATGAACGAGGCCAGGGTTGCCTGCGGGCCTATAATGACGGCCGGCGACATTGCTCAGGATCCCCACTATCAGGCGCGCAACGCCCACATAGAATGGGAAGACCTGCAGCTGGGCAGAAAGGTCAAAGGCACCGGCGTGGTTCCCAAGTTTTCCGGGACTCCCGGAGAGATTTGGAGGGGTTCAGTGCCTGCCGGTCATGACAACCAGACCGTGTTCGGCGACTGGCTGGGCGTCTCGCCTGAGACCTTGGACGCTCTTAAGACCAAGGGAGTAATCTAGAAGCGGCACCCATCAAAAACACACTAGGAGGCGGCGTTGTTTAAGGGAACGCTGGAACAGTTTGGTGAAGTA
This sequence comes from Dehalococcoidia bacterium, assembly GCA_034422875.1. Taxonomy (GTDB): domain Bacteria; phylum Chloroflexota; class Dehalococcoidia; order Lucifugimonadales; family JAGWBF01; genus DAOUJI01. Next base: position 39,633 of record DAOUJI010000013.1, read on the forward strand.
AAGGTTATTGGCATGGACACCATCTCAGATCTGGTGGAGGAGGACGCTGGCTCGGTGATAGTGTGCGCCTCCCACGGAGGCGTCAGCTCAGGCTCGTACGCCTGCAGGTACCCCATGCTGGCGGTGTTCTTCAACGACGCCGGAGTAGGCAAGGACGATGCAGGAATCGCCGCCCTCGCCATGCTGGAGGAGAAGGGCGCGCCCGGTATCACGTACAGCCACAACTCCGCTCGCATAGGCGACGTCCAGGACGCCTGGGCCAGCGGAATAGTCTCCCACCTCAACGACTCAGCCGCCAAAGCCGGCTTCCAAAAAGGGGACTCTGTCCAGGACGCCCTGAAGAGGTTCGCTGGAGGGTAGCGGCTGTTCAGTTGCGGCCGCTCTGGAACTTATGAACAATAGACAAGCGGTGTCGGAGCCGTTGATGAAAGGCACTCGCCGCGATCGGGACCAACGCTTGCCTGACTTATGGTTCCGGTGATACAAACCTCACGTCGTAGTTTGATGGCGAGGAGTGTTCTTTGGACCTCGACAACTATTTGTTTTTGACCCGATGCCACGTGTTTTATGTTCAGGGCGTCAGGCGAGCTATAAGCGTTCGACTGTCCGAACAGTATGGGGAGGACTGGTGGACTAAAGCCGTAGAGACGTCGCTGACTGAAGAACAGCTAAATTCACTACAAATCCAAATCGAAAGAAACCCGAGTCGGAGTCGGCATCTCTTTTTGGACGCGGGGCATTTTGAACGAGTAGTCCGTCACAACTTCAGCGTTTTCGCCGAAGCGTTCAGAGACACAAGTAGCATCGCAGACCAAATGAGGAGTCTTGCTAACGTTCGCAATGCTTGGGCTCATGTCGAAGACCTGTCACCACAGCGGGCTCGGCGAGCTGTGCAACAGATGCGACGTATACTCACGTCTCTTAGTTGCGAAGAGGCACTAGAGATTGAAAAGATAAATGGAGACATTGTCCCGGAACCAAGTGCCGTAGAAGACGAGGAACACATGAACGATGTCGATCATCCATACCATGATGTCGAAATCGCAGAGTTACGAGGTGTGCCGTTGGACCTGTGGCATCAACTTCAATCGTACTTGGTGCTGGAGAAGTCGGTCTCAATGCCCGATGATGAGGAGAACGGCCAGGCACGAGTAACTGTCACTGTGCACAATACTGCTCCTGAAGGCAACGAAGCACCGGACGTACACTTCCAATCGGTTGTTATCAAAGTCGGTGGGCATCAAGACACTGAAGTTGGCCACTTGGGACCAGGTCAAAACCGAGAGAAGGACTTTTCGTTTCCAACCAAGCAGTTGATAGACATAGAATTCGAGGTCTGCGGGGCGATTGACCCCAACAGATTGTTCCAATTCCGCCGAACCACGCGTCTGCCAGACGAAGTAGTCGGCCCATTACAACGGCGATTTAGTGAGCGGATGGAAGTAATCGGAGTCAAGGACCTTCTCAACCATGTCTTGGAAACAATCGAGTCTATAGGGCCTGAAATGCCCTTTTCTGAAGTGTCCAACCTCCGTGCCTCATTCAAGTCGATGGTTGAAAGTGTCGGGCAGAAGAGGGATGCCTTGGCCGAACTATTTGAGGAGTTTCATCTGCAACGGCAATGGCCGCTGGGCACCCGTGTGCGAGAGATTATTTTGGCTCTTGTAGAATTTGAGTCAAAGTTTTCCGAATTTGATCAGGCTATCGCTGACACCGACCTGCCCTCGATATCCCAGGCAATCCACGATCTTAAACAGACCCAACTTGCTGTATTGCGAGTCGAAGACACTTTGATCGACTTAAGCGCACGTAGCTAGAGCCCAAGGCGGTTATCTGGGTACTTAGGCTAACCCCCACGTCTGGGATAGACCGATTTCGGATCGGTGCTCTTCGACTAGAAGGTCCACGTCCTCAGGGCTTACGCCTTGTTCTCTCGCCCTCTGTTCACCGTATTCGAGGAGCTGCGTCCACTCGCACTCCTGGTTGTGGCGGAGGTTTTTCTCTTTGGAGAACTCGTCGTTGTACTGCCCTTGTTGCTTCATTGTCTATCAATTATCTCACTATCCCCGGCTGCGCCACACTGCCGGTCAGTCGTCGTCATCCATGTCGGGCATGAGAACGAATTCTGGGTAGGACTCGATCCCCAACTCTCCGGCGTCCTGGCCCAGTTGCTCAACGTTACGGGACACGCGGGCTCCAACAGTCTTGTCCAGGACGTACCACAGGCCCCACGAAACCAGGAACACGAACGCTCCTATCGAAAGGATGCCGATAAGCTGCACGTGGAACGTGGCTCCGCCTGCTATGCAGGCCGCCAGAGTGCCCCATACGCCTGCGAACAGGTGTGCAGGGGTGGCGCCCACCACGTCGTCCAGCTTGACCATCTCCAAGAATTTCAATCCGCCTACGCACAGGATCCCGCCTATGGCGCCGATGACGACGGCCCAATAGTGGTCGACGAAGTCTGGGGCGGCGGTGATTGACACAAGGCCCGCTATTGCGCCGTTCAACCCGGCGAACAGGTCGATTCTTCCCAGGATCGGACGAGATGCCACAATAGCGGCCATTACTCCGGCCGCCGCGGCAAGATTGGTGTTGACCAGCACGATGCTCATGGCCACGGCGTCGGCGGCGCTCCCTAGGGCTAACTGGGACCCGCCGTTGAAGCCGAACCAGCCCAGCCACAGGATGAATACGCCCAACGTCACCGCAGGAATGTTCGAGGGCGGCGTTGCCCGGACTGTCCCGTCACGGCGGAACTTGCCCAGCCTGGGTCCCACAACCAGGATGCCCGCAAGGGCGGCCCAGCCTCCTGTGCTGTGGACAATGGTTGAGCCGGCGAAGTCTGTGAACCCGAGTTCGTTCAGCCAGCCGCCTCCCCACGTCCATGCTCCTACGATCGGGTATATGATCATGGTCAGCAGCAGGGTGAACAGGAAAAACGACCATATTTTCACCCGCTCCGCCAACGCGCCTGACACGATAGAGGCTGCGGTGGCCACGAACACCATCTGGAAGAACCAGTCGGACATGGCCGCATACCCGGGGCCGTCTTGCACCACGGCTGCTGCCGCTCCCTCTTCTCCTGCCAACAGAGCTATCTCGTCAGCCGACGGGCCATAGAAAGCCTTGAACGAGCCGATGATGCCCCCAAAATCATCAACTCCGACGTACATCAGGTTGTAGCCGATGAAAAAGTAGGCGAGTCCGGCAATGGAGTAGAGGCCGATGTTCTTGAGGCAGATCATGGCCGCGTTCTTGGTGCGAACTGACCCGGACTCCAGCATCGTGAACCCGGCGCACATCCACATGACCAGCGCGCCCCAAACGAGGAATGCGAAGGTGTTGAAGACGAAGACCGTTTCCCCTTCCACGCCGGCAGCGTGGGCTACGGCAGGCTTGACCAGGAAGATGACGAGGGCTGCAACCCCGCTTGCAGCCAGGATGGCTGCGGGGCGGCGATGTGAAAGGATGCGGGTTAACGCCGTCATAGGGATTCTCTTAGCATAGGGATCCTATTTGGTGGTTGGTCCGCGCTGATCCGGGATTTGGGCCGATTTTACCATTGCTTCTTAATATTGTCTTTATATTGGAAGAGGTTTCCTTCCACTGTATTTCCAAAAGATATGAGGCTATGTCTGGGGATGATTTTTGTGGTATACGTGTCTGGTTGTCGAACAGCCTTCGGGCTCGGTGAACAAGTTTCTGTCGGTATCCTAATTTTAGTGTACCCATCGATCTTGACCCGCCGGTGTCAAGGGCTTCAAACCTTAAGCGTCCAAGGCCGACCGTGAGCACATGGATATAAGACAACGACTGTCCGCAGCCATTCCCCGCCAGTTCAACTATAGTTTCGCAGACCTCCGCGGTGATTTTTTCGGCGGCCTTACGGCGTCAGGCATAGCGCTGCCTGTGGCCATGGGCTACGGGGTACTCTCAGGGTTGGGGCCTGCGGCAGGCCTTTATGGCGCGATCGCGGTAGGCATCTTCGCATCAATATTGGGCGGCGTCAGAGGGATGGTCTACGGCCCCCAAATCGTGATAGCGCTAACTATGTCGGTGGTCGTCGCCGAATACGCTGACAGCATTGAGCAGGCGGCTACGATAGGGATATTGGCTGGTCTAATGCAGATACTATTCGGTCTTTTGAAGATCGGACGGTACGTGTTCTATATCCCTTTCTCCCTCACTTCCGGGTTCTTCACCGCGTTCGGATTCCTGATCATCATCAAACAGAGCCTCTTGGCCTTTGGTGCGCCCCCTGGCGTAGGAGGCGTCATCACTACCTTCAAGGCATTGCCGGAGGCCATTGGGGACCTGAACATTCATGCCGTTACACTGACCGTCATTTGCCTAGCCCTAGGGGTCTTGTGGCGTGGACGGTTGCTTCGCATTTGCCCGGCGCCTTTCGTTGTCCTGGCTGTGGGACTTCTCATCGGTGTGTTATGGCTCAAGAATGCCCCAACGCTTGGAGAAATTCCCACAGGCGTTCCCACGCCTGACTTGTCCGCAATCTCCCTGGACTTTTTCCTGAATTCCGTGCAACCCGTCTTCATTATGGCTTTGCTTGGTTCAGTTGCTACATTGATTACAGCGTTGCGCCTGGATGTAATCACCGGTTCACAACACCGCCCAAACCGGGAAATGGTGGCGCAGGGCATTGGCAACATTGCAGCGGGGTCGTTCGGAGGATTGCCGGGGTCGGCAGGCCAAGGGACTTTCGCTAACGCGTTCAGCGGAGGACGTTCTCCGGTGGCTGGTCTCACCGTAGCTCTATTTATTCTGCTCGTTATCCTCGTCTTGGCGCCCGTAGCGGAGCGAATTCCTTTTGCCGTATTGGCTGCCATTATCATGGTGAATGGGTGGAACATCATCGACTGGCGTTTTGTCACCCACGTTCATCGGGTTTCGAAAAGTTACGCCTTTGTGATGCTTCTGACCTGCGCTCTGGTCTTGTTCGTGGATCTCGTAGCGGCCATTGTAATTGGGCTGGTCGTCGCCGGGTTGCTGGCAGCCCGTAGGGTGGAAAATCTGGAAGTCAGAGAACTCGTGTCGGTGCCGTTGTTGGACCAGGCAGTTCTTGGAGAAGATTTCAAGGATGAGGACGATCCATTCCAGGCTCGTTCCGGCCTCGTGGTCTTTCCTGAGAGGGTTACCGTGGCGTCAGGCCGGGAAGTCAGCCGCATCGTACGACCGGACATCAGGGGCCACCAGATTGTAGTTTTCGACATGTCCCACACCGTCTACGTCGACGATTCGGCCGCTATGATCATCGGTGAGCTGGTCCAGATAGCAATGGCGCAGCGTTCCAGGACGTTCATAATCGCAGGCCTGACCGACAGCGTGTCGAACACCCTTCATTCCATGGGGCTGCTGGACAATGTGCCGAAGGAAAATTTCGCGGCGGACATGGAGGAAGCGATGCAAATCGTACGGTCTATGCTGCGTGCCCAGGAATGACCTGAGCCAGCCCTAAGCCATTAGCGCCGAGACCGTCTGTCGAATGGGCCTTATCCCCCCATAAGCCGGCCAGCGGAGGTCAGTAGATGTGGCCCTGCATCGACGCCACCACCGCCGTCTCAATGTCGTCGATGGCCTGGGACATGGCCTGCCCTATAAGGTCCAGCCTGCGTACCTGTTTGATCCGGGCGGTGGCCTGCTCCAGCTCCGTCTTGGAGAGGAGCTCGTTGAATATTCCGCATGCGTCGGCCAGGCAGATAATCATGATGTCCCGGGGATCGGGGATCTCGTCGCTGAACAGAGTCCCCATTATGCGCAGCTTGACCTCGCGCTCGACCTTGCCGTCTACGGCGGGATAGCGTCTGGACCGAAACACCCACAGGAAACGGCCTTCCTGTTGTTCCAGGATGCCGGCGGACACCAGCCGTGCGAGCGCTTCTTCCCGGATTGCCGGGCTGCTCTTCGCAGTGCGCTCAACCCAGTAGCGGGTGTTGTGTTGTTCGCCGGCAGCAATATCGGCCAGCGTGGGATCCAGCAGGCTGTCTCCCACGGGCGTTGAATCGACCAGGATCAGGTGTTCCAGGTCGGTGTCGATGCGGTTCTCCATCGCCAGGTCCATCAACACGCCGCCGGCGATGGCGTAGTCCAGCGACCAGCTTGGCACGTGTACAAACCGGCCGTCTTCGTCACGGAGCAGAAGCAAAATGATTTCTTCGACGAATCTCAACATAACTCTTGCTCCCTTCCCCTGACGCCCTCATGGCAGCCCATTCACTCTACCGCCGTAATGCACGGGCCTTGCCAATAGTATACCTTGCGGCCCGATGTAAGCCTACCCTATCCGGAACTCGGACTTCAAGGCAATTCATGAGCCGGGATGAGAACGCCGCACCTTGCTCAGCATTCGTCGCGGTTGTGAATGGCACGTTTTTGTTGACCAGGAGAAGGGGATTGCCTATACTGTTAGGCACTCAAAATACGCCTTATACACGTGCGTCGGACAGGCGTGGAACAAGACCAAGGAGGCGAGAGATGTCTAACAACGATGACATTGCGTTGATGGCCCATCTTATGAGGCGCGCTGGATTCGGCGCGTCCCTGGACGAGTTGGAGGCGCGTTGCGCCAAGGGCTACGAAGCCACGGTGGAGGAGCTCCTCCACCCAGAGCTTCATGAGCCTGTGGACATCTACGACCTCTATAGGCACCATCCCTGGGCCTGGAAGATCGGGACCGTCCTGGGCTTCGGCTCCACGCCCTGGCTCTTCTACATGCTCAACACCAAGGCTCCCCTCCAGGAGAAGATGGCCCTCTTCTGGCACCAGATATTCGCCACGGGAGTCTCCAAGGTCGACCAGTACTACGAAATCATGGTCATGGTCGACCTGTTCCGTGAGAAGGGCCTGGGCAGCTACAAGGAATTGCTGGTCGATGTAGCCACGAACCCGGCCATGCTCCACTGGCTGGACAACATCGAAAACCGCAACTATGCCGTCAACGAGAACTGGGGACGGGAGTTGTTGGAGCTCTTCTCCATGGGCGTGGGCAATTACACAGAGAAGGACGTGTATGAGTGCTCCCGGGCTTTCACCGGATGGAGCATCAAGTACATGCTTCCCAGGTTCCCCATGGGCCGCTTCGAGTGGGAGTTTGAGTACAAGGAAGAATTCCACGACGACACCGAGAAGGAGTTCTTGGGACACGTCGGAAATTTCAACGGCGAGGACGTGATTGACATCATCTGCCGGCAGCCCGCCACTGCCAATTTCGTCTCCCGCCACCTGTACAACTTCTTCGTCGCCGATGAGCCCCAGGTGCCGGCCTGGTCGGTGACTCCGCCCAGGGACCCAGAGGCTATCGAAATCCTCTCGAAGGCGTTCGTGGAATCGGATTACGACATAAGGTCGGTGCTCCGAACTCTGTTCAACTCCGACTTCTTTAAGAACGCCCGCTTTTCCCGCATCAAGAGCCCCACGGAAGTGGTCGTGGGAACGCTGCGTCAGGTCGGCGGCTACGAACTGCCCTTCCCGGGCATAGGCGACATGTCCCGCCAGTACTGCTACATGGGACAAGACCTCCTGAACCCGCCCAGCGTGGAAGGGTGGCACACGGGCAAGGAGTGGATAAACAGCGGCTCGCTGATGCGCAGGATCAACTTCAGCGCGGACATGTACGGCGAAGCCGACAAGCCCGGAGTGAAGAGCATCATCGACCGTGTCAAGAGACAGGACGACCAGTCTCCGGAGGCAGTGGTGGACACCCTCCTTCGCGTTATGGGACCCCTGGAAGTGGACTCCGCATCGAGAGATGAACTGCTGGGCCACGCCGCCCAGGAGGGCTCCTTCCGGTGGGACGGCGATGATGAGGCGGCAGTTTCCACGCAACGGTTGACCGAGTTGCTGCAGGTCATCGTCTCTCTCAGGGACTATCAATACGCATAGAAGCCCTCACCCCCGGCCCCTCTCCCCACGGTAGAGGAGGCTTGGGAAGGGTGTTCAACTCCACCTCTCCACGGGAGAGGGTGGGGTGAGGGGAGAAGTTAAAGGAGGCCGACATGGCAACGAGCAAAAAAGACCCGGTAGTGGTGGTGATGCAACTGACGGGCGGCAACGACTACCTCAACTGCGTTGTGCCCTACACCAACTCTCTCTACTATGACAACCGCCCTGTAGTGAAAGTGGAAGAGGACAAGGTCCACAAGCTGGACGACGAAATCGCCTTCCACCCCAGCATGGGCGAGATGGCTGACCTGTACCGGCAGGGAGAAATAGCCATTATCCACGGCGTAGGCTACCCTAACTCCCCCAGGTCCCACTTCCGGTCCATGGACATCTGGCACACCTGCGAGCCGGACAAGCTGGGCACCGAGGGCTGGCTGGGGCGCGCTACCAAAGAGATCGACCCCAACAAGGAAAACGTGGTGACCACTGTGAGCTTTGGCCCCAGCCTCTTCAGGGCGCTCGCCTACCCTGGGGTCCCAGTGGCCTGCGTGGACGACCTGGACTCTTACGGCTTCCTGCCCGGAATCTCCGAGCAGAAACAGCGGACTTCCATTCTGGAGCGGTTCGCCCGGCTCTACTCCCCTGCGGTGGGCTCCGGCCCCGTCATGGACTACCTCGGGCAGACCGGCCTGGACTCACTGGCGGGAGCGGACATACTGGCTGTTGCCCCGCAGCAATATTCGTCCAACGTGGAGTACCCGGACACTCCATTGGCCAAGAAGATGAAGGGAATCGCACAAGTTCACATGGCAGACCTTGGGACCCGCGTCTTCTACGTGGACCACGGCAGCTTCGACACTCACTCTTACCAACTTCCCACTCACGCCACGCTGTGGACGGACGTCTCCAGGGCCGTCGACGCCTTCTTCGCAGACCTCAAGGAGCACGATGTGGCAGACAACGTCATCATGCTGGTCTTTTCCGAGTTTGGACGGCGAGTCCATGACAACGGTTCCGGTTCAGACCACGGCGCCGCAGGCCCGTGCCTGGTCATAGGAAACCCGGTTAAGGGAGGCCAGTACGGAGAGTACCCGTCTCTGAAGCAGCCTGACCTTGAGCAGGGAGACCTGGTCCCCAGCATCGACTTCAGAGGGGTATACTCCACCATCCTGGAAGACTGGTTCAATCTCGACCCTGTCCCCATAGTCGAGGGGAATTTCGAGAAGCCCGCTTTTCTAGGGTAGGCCAGGGACAGTTTTGTAGAAATTGTAGGGGCGATCGACCGGTCGCCCCTACGTCGCCATAACACCCCAAACCACTGAGGAGGTCCATAATGGCCCTTACGCAGACCGCAGTAGGCCGCACCTACGATTTCGCTTTTGCGATAGGCGGCGGAGCGCAGCTCGGACTGTACCCAGTGGATATAGCCGTAGGCGAGGGCGACACCGTGTACGTCCTGACCAAGCAGTCGGAGCAAATATCCAACGTTCACTGGACCAAGACAGCCTCCCAGGCCAAGGTCGGAATGCTCACCGTCACCTCCGTGAAAGATGAAGAGGAATTCGTAGGGGAGTTCGGCGGCTACGGCGACCAGCCAGGCAAGCTCATCTGGCCTGGCTGCATGGCGCTGGACAGCAAATGCAACGTATACGTAACAGACGAGTGGATGAATCGCGTCTCCGTGTGGGACAAGGAGGGGAATTTCCTCGACGTCTGGGGCAGAGGCGGCTCAGGAGACGGCGAGTTGTCCATGCCCTCCGGCATCGCCATCGATCCTGACGACAACGTGTGGATAGCGGAGGTCCACAACCACCGGGTGCAGAAGTTCTCACCCGATGGGACGTTCCTCGGCAAGTGGGGAAGTCACGGCTCGGCGGAAGGGGAGTTGGACTCGCCCTGGGGCATGGCCTCTGACTCAGAGGGAAACGTATATATCGCTGATCACAAGAACCACCGCGCTCAGAAGTTCAGTCCTGAGGGACGCCCCCTGGAGGTCTACGGTGGCTACGGCACGGGAAAGGGCCAGCTTCAACGCCCGTCGGCCGTGGCGGTGGACAACGACGGAGACGTGTACGTTTGCGACTGGAAGAACCAGCGGGTCAATGTGTACGCGCCCGACGGCTTCTTCATCACCCATTTTGTAGGCGACGCCCAGGTTATGGCCAAGTGGCACAGAGGGACCCTGCAAGCGAACGCAGACGTGGGCAAGGCCTGGCGCCGCGTGGACAGCCAGGAACCCGAATGGAAGCTGGCCATGCCCACCGGAATGGATTTCGACAAGTCTCGGAACCGCTTAATGATTACTGAGCCCCAGCGCAAACGGGTCCAGATCTACAACAAAGTCCAAGACTATATGGAACCACAGTTCAATCTGTGATTCGTCCCCTGGCGTTGGCGGCTCACACTGTGCGGCCAGGGGCCGCCAACGACTGGAGCGAGTTTCCAACCATCCCTATGGATGGCGTCCGTGTCACCTGAAACGCTTTGAAGGAATTGCCCGCTGAGCGGTTCGACGTAGTCATCGTCGGCGGAGGGCCGGGCGGTCTGGCTGTCTCTCAGCAGCTGGGCGTTCGCGGCATCTCCAACGTCATTCTCGAACGGGGAGACCATGCCGGGTGGATGTGGGGGCAGGTATACGACAGCCTCAGGCTCCACACCGGCAAACACCTCAGCTCGCTGCCGGGAATGCCATTTCCGGCGGGCACATCTCTGTTTCCCACCCGGTCCGAGTTTGCCGCCTATCTTGAGAGCTACGCAGACAGGTTCAAACTGCCTCTGCGGACTGGAGCAGCAGCGACCGGACTGCGTCGGTCAAACGCTGGGTGGACAGTTGAGACCAACGCCACTCCGTACGAATCCTTAGCAGTCGTCGTTGCGACAGGAATCATGTCATCGCCGGTGACGCCCGACTTCCCAGGGGCCGGGCCCTATCCTGGACTGGTCTTCCACAGCACGGAGTACAGACGTCCGGACGAGCGGTTGGGCCGGTCGACACTGGTGGTCGGGATAGGAAACTCTGCGGCGGAGATCGCCTCTGAACTCGCCAATGCGGCAATGGACGTCACCCTGTCGGTGCGGTCTGGCGCCAACGTCATTCCAAGAAGCATTTGGGGAATCCCGTCTCAGTACTTTGGTTGGTCTATGTCGTGGCTCCCTGGCCCGGTCCAGCGGCGCATTGTGCGGGCGACCGGTCTCATGGGAAATCTTCTAAACCGCAAGTCCAAAGCTTTGCCGAGGAAGCGGCATTTCGACAGCTGCCAGGATGTGCCGGTGATAGGTCGAGCTATTGTGGATCATATCAATGCCGGGCGGGTGAGTGTTGCGCCCGGTGTGGCTGAATTGAGTCGAAGCATCGTGCGCTTCACGGACGGTTCGGAGTGGTCGGGGGACTCAATTATCTTCGCCACCGGGTACCGGGCGGCCATCGAATGGATGGGAGACTATGGCGCGAGAGACGAGTGCGGGTTCGCCAGCCGTAGGGACCGAGTCCGGAGCGGCAACCACCCCGACCTCTATTATGTCGGACACACCTATGACGGGCGAGGAGGCCTCTACAATATCCGCATCGACGCCAGGCGCATAGGACGGCTTATCGCACACGGTCACTCCCAATGGTAGTCGGCGAACGCCCAGAGCGCTGCTGCCAGGACCATGTGGAACCAAATCGGAATCGTCCGTTTGAACCATCTCAATTCCGGGCGCAGCGCCATCGTCGCGACGTATCGTACGGCCATCGACCCGAAGTAAACCCAGGACAAGACCGCCAGGTATGGCGCAGCTCCGGCCCACCAGTCCTCGGCAAACACCCCCTTGTTGGCATAGACCTGGACGGTTATCACGATCATGACCGCCAGAAGGGCTAGCTGCGACGGCAACAGATATCGATATGGCATAAGACCTGAGTACCAGTGCTCGTTTGGAGGGAGCCATCTTGGCCCGCGAGTCACGACCATCAGTTGCCCAAGCACACGCAGGGCGAACAGAGCCGTGCAAACCGCCAGTATAAGGAAACTGTGGGACATCGTTGGGTTCAAGCCAATTCTACTCTGACGAGGGTCCGGTTTCACCGGACTAACAATTGGATCGTAAATCGGGCATAATGAACACCAAACTTGTTTCACTAGGTCAATCGAATCATACGGTCAATCGATCCACGATTTCGCTGCTGCAACAGCCAAGTCTGGCTCTAAGTCGGCTAGTGGCTTAACGAAATATCACGGTTTAACTTTTAGGGTTCAATTCAATAGCCAAGGAGGGCTTGAGATGGAGAGGCGACTGCCGACGTTCGAAGAGGTGCAATCCTATTTCAACGAGCGGAACAACTGGGGTCGATGGGGTGACGACGATGATGTGGGTGCGGTTAACCTCATCACTCCCGAGGTCCGCATAGAGGCCGCAAAGTTGGTGGTCAGCGGGAGGACGGTCTCCCTCAGCAGGCCCTTCCCCAAAGAACCGGCCCCGTGGAACCCGACTCCGGCGGAGCACTGGATGTATGCTCACAACGTGGCCCCGGACAGCGGCTATGCTGCCGACTACCTGGGCATCGCTTTTCACGGCTCGGCGGCGACCCACCTTGACGCCATCTCACACATTTGGAACTACGGCCGAATGTACAACGGGAGGGACCCGGCTGAGGAGATCACTTTCCATGGGGCCAAATTCGGCGGAGTCGACAAGTGGGCTGATTCATTAGTCACTCGAGGGGTGCTGCTCGACGTTCCGAAATTCCGCAATGAACCGTATGTGGCCGACGACCGGCCCGTCCATGGATGGGAGCTTGAGGACATAGCCAAGGCTCAGGGAGTCTCGGTGAAGTCGGGGGACGCATTGGTGGTGTACAGCGGCAGGGACGCCTGCATCAGGGCCCGCCCTGACGACCATCCCTGGTTGGGACTCCCCGGGGCAGCGAGGCCCGGTCTCCACGTTTCCTGCATGCCCTTCATCCGTGACCACGACGTGTGCATCCTCGTCTGGGACATGATGGACTGCAACCCGAAGGGATACGATGTGCCGTGGGCGGTGCACGCCGCCATCTCATCATATGGAGTGGGACTGGTGGACAACGCCCTTCTGGAACCTTTGGCTATAGCCTGCGCCGAAGAAGGACGCTACGAATTCATGCTGACCATCGCCCCGCTGAAGGTTGTCGGAGGGACCGGGTCGCCGGTGAACCCCATCGCCGTGCTATAGCGGCGCTGGGTCATTAAGAAGCGCTTCGCCGGTCACGGTTTCTAACCCTGTTCACCCCCATCTCAATCTTCCCCCTTGAGTGGGAAGAGGTTTTGGATGGGCAGAATACGAATGAAAGGTATGGACAGGGTCGTCCGCCAGGACTCCGGCGTATCTGAGTTAGTGTATGTAGTATTTATTGCAGCTACAAATACGAACATATTGACAGATAGGCACGGGGATTGTATCTTTTTCGCAAGTAAACAGGGTTGCCGTAGTTCCTTTCACTTCACCATCAACTCAGGTTGAACCGGCGGCAATTGTAACGGGCGTATCTGGGCCATTCGCTAAGGGGGTGCACACGATGTCAGACCAAGAAAGATCCCAAATGGCGCATTTGATGAGGAGAGCGGGATTTGGAGCGACTCCCGACGAATTGGACGTGCTGTTGGCCAAGGGTTATGACCGTGTCGTCGACGAGTTGGTGGACCCGGAAGACTACGGCGTACCGCCCATGGACGCCAACCTTCTCCATCGGGTGTATCCCTCTCTCGAGAGCGGAACAATCCCGCCGGAGGCGGCCTCGATTCACATCTATCACCTCATCAACAACCCGCGTCCGTTGGAAGAGAAGATGGCCCTCTTCTGGCACACCATCTTCGCCACGGGCGACGCCAAGATAGACAACGCCCAGGAGTTGGCCCGCCAGATGAGAATGTTCAGAGCCTATGGCATGGGCAACTACCACACGCTGCTGATAGAGCTGGCCAAGGACCCGGCCATGATCTACTGGCTGGACAATAACTACAACCACAAAGACCAGCCCAACGAAAATTGGGGCCGGGAGTTGTTGGAACTCTTCTCAATGGGACAGGGGAACTATACCGAGGAAGACGTGTTCGAATGCGCCCGGGCCTTTACAGGGTGGACCATCGCGCCGAAGCCGACCCAGGGCGGGAGTTCCCGGTTCACCTGGGACTTCGAGTACCGGGAAGACGACCACGATGATGGCGAAAAACATTTCCTGGGGCAGCGGGGCAAGTTCAACGGTGAGGACGTGATCGACATCATAGTCCGCCAGCCGGCCACGGCCCGTTTCATCGCCCGACACCTGTACAACTTCTTTGTGGCTGACGAGGTGCAGGTGCCTTCCTGGCTCCACACGCCTCCCCAAGACCCGGTGGCCGTCAACCTCATCGCCGATGCCTTCGTGTCCTCCGGCTACGAGATGAAACCTACTCTGCGAATGATTTTCCACTCCGACTTCTTCAAAGACTCCAGGTTCAAGCGAGTGAAGAGTCCCGCAGAGACGGTGGCAGGGCTGTGCAAGCTGGTGGGGGACTTCAAGTACCCCAGGCTTGGCCTGGAGCTGTTGGGGGTCGAGACCTCCTACATGGGCCAGTTCCTGGGGAACCCTCCCAGCGTCGAGGGGTGGAACCACGGATACGAGTGGATAGACAGCGGCTCGCTGGTGAAGCGCATCAACTTCGCCGCCGACGCGGTGTCCAACATCGCCTACCCGGGTGTACAGGCTATGGTGGACCGCATGAGAGGCATGGGCGAACTCAGTCCTGACGAGTCCGTGGACGCGTGCCTGGACATGCTTGGTTCTATCTGGGTGGAAGACGACACCCGCGAGGAGTTGATCACCAAGGCTCGCATGAGCGGCGGGCTGAAGTGGGATACGGAAGAGGAGACGAGGGAGTCGGTCCAGAAGGTGCTGGACATTCTCGCCCTGGTTGTAGCCACTCGTGAGTACCAGTTCTGCTAGACAACCGGGGCAGCCAGAGTGGTTTCGATGTCTGACCCGATGCCTGTAAGGAGAAAAGCATGAGAACGAAATACGTAAATGGTCGAGTGTTCAACTACGACTACTGCCTTGGTGGGATCGGCATCGGAGGCGAGAATTTCTTCTTTCCCGTAGACTTCGCCCTTGGCTCCAACGACAGCCTGTACGTGTTGAGCAAGGGCTGTGAATTTGTGACGTGCCACGGCATCAGCAAGGTGACCCTGGACCACCAATTGTTGTGGGAGGACCGGGGAAACCAGACCGACACCGGGTTCATGGACGGCCAGGCGCCGGTGCCCAGTTCCATAGCTGTGGACAGCCAGGAGAATGTCTACGTCGCCGACGAGATGACGAACCACATCTACATATTCGACAGCGACGGAAAGCGTGTCGGTGACTGGGGCTCCGGAGTTCTCGGCGGTCTGACCACGCCACAGAGGACTTCCAATGACTTTCAGACGGACCTTCCGGGGCTAATGCCCATAGCGAACAACTTCAGCATACCTTTTGAGCAGTACCTCAAGAAGATAGGAGCCGTGGACTCGTCCGGCGACGGCGAGTTGAACGGCCCCAACGGCCTCATCTTCGACAAAGACGACCGCTTGTTCATTGCCGACAGCAACAACCACCGGATACAGATTTTCACCAAGGACGGACAATTCATCAGCAAGTGGGGCCAGCACGGGACCGACGAAGGTGAATTGAACTTGCCCTGGGGACTCACCCTCGACAAGGACCACAACGTTTACGTCGCCGACTGGGGCAACTCGCGAGTCCAAAAGTTTTCTGACGAGGGGCGTCATCTAGCCACATTCGGAGCCGCGGGAAGCGGAGACGGCGAACTCGACCACCCCTCCAGCGTGGCCGTGGACAGGGACGGGGACGTCTATGTCACCGACTGGGGCGGCCAACGGCTGGTTGTCTATGACGCCGAAGGGGAGTTCCTAACTGCTTTCCACGGGGATGCCGACCAAATCACTCCCTGGGCCCAAGAGAAGCTCATGGGGAATCCAGGTTTCCAAAAGGCCCGGAAGAGGGCTGACCTGAGCCGGGAGAAGAAGTTCCGTCGCCCAGTGGCGGTGAACGTGGACGGCGAAGGGCGAATTATGGTGCTCGAAGCCATCGCCTGTCGCTTGCAGATTTACGTTAAAGAGCAGGACTGGGTAGAGCCTGCGTTCAACCTCTAGAAACTTCGCGAATATGGTGGGGGAAAGGACACTTTCCCCCACACCTCCCCGAATCGCCCGCTCAAAGGGCTGACGGCATGGTCCGTCGCGGTTTTCCCCGGCTCCGTTCCATTTGTTTGCTCTGTACCAACCGGTAGGTCCCAACCGCACTGTCCGTATCAGGCTGAACCTATTGACATAGCTGTCACTAGCGTGCTAGCTTACCCCAATTCATAAGGTTTTAGGATTGGTATACAACAAACAGTACGAGGTGCGCCGATGATTGCTAAGAACATATATTGGTTCCTGTTGATAGGACTGGTCCTTGTCCTTCTAACGGCTGTTTCCTGTGGAGGAGAGGACGAGCCTACGGCCACCAGCGTGCCCCCGACGAATACGCCAGTCCCTGCTGCGCCGACTGACACGCCAGTCCCCGCTGCGCCGACTGACACGCCCGCTCCCGACGAGCCCACTCGTGAACGGCCAACGCTTACTCCGACGGCCGTCCCTACCCCCACAAGCCCGCCTAAGATCGAAGGGATATTCGGCGGGACTGTAAATCTGCAGGCCAACAACCAGCCGGCTCTGGACTTCGTGGCGCTGGGGGTTTTCGCCGCCTGGATTCAAATTCCGCCCATGTACAGCCAACTGGTCGAGTACAACCCCGAGTCCGAGCCGTTGGATGACTTGAGAGGCGACCTGGCCCGCGACTGGGAAGTGGCTGATGACGGAATCACTTACACCTTCTTCCTGAACGACGACGCCCGTTTCCACAACGGAGACCCGGTCACTTCCGAAGACGTCGTGTACAGCTTGGCCTTGTTCATAGAGCCGGAAACGCTCAATGATCCCGGCATTATGGAAGAGATGGGCGACCGCAGGAGCAACACGGCCAGAAGTGTGAAAACATACTACGACTCCGCCAGGGCTGTCGACGCCGGCACAGTTGAGATAAAGACGAAGGAACCCTCAGCCGCCTTTATGCCTCTGTTTGCCATCGAGACGACCCTTGTCGTTCTACCCAAGAGCCAAGTGGAGTCGGGAGTGTACGCCAGCTTCAAGGACCCGTCATCCATCGTAGGTTCCGGGCCCTTCCGCATGGGTGAATTCGTCAAGGACGTGTCCACCCAGAACATCAAGAACACCGACTACTTCAAGGAAGGGCGGCCTTACGTAGATGAGCTGCGTCACTTCGTAATCACCGAAGAGGCGGCAATAGTAGCCGCCTACAAGACCGAGAACGTGATGATGAGCAGTTCGATGGTCAGCAACCTGAGCGTCAAATCAACCAAGCAACTGGTTGAAGAGAGCAACGGCGCTATAACCGCCTATTTCGGAGGTCCTTTCTGGACGACAGGTACGCACATGAACGCCAGACGAGCGCCCTTCGATGACCCGAGGGTAAGGCGGGCCATACACCTGGCGGTGCACCGGCAGCCGATAATCGAGACCTTCGGCGGAATACATCTGTTGGGGACTCCCGTCCCTCCGGGATACTCTTGGAGCTTCACAGCCGAAGAGGCGTTGCAGTTCCCCGGCATAAGGGAACTAGACGGAGAGAAGCACCCCGATGACATCGCGGAGGCAAAGAGGTTGCTCGAAGAAGCCGGGGCAGGGGAAGGGTTCAAAGTTGAGATGACCTGCTACCCCGTTGCCGACGGTTGTGACCAGGCTGTTCTGCTCCAGGACCAATTCCGAAGGTTCCTTGGATGGGACGTCGAGATTAGGCAGATCGAGAGGGCCGCTGCCGGGGCCATCTACGACGCAGGGGAATACGACATTGCATCAGGCTTCAACTCATTCCAGTTCCCCGACGCTGATGCATCGGGACTTGCCATCAGGAAAGGTTCCAGGATGGCCGATCTTCAGACCGGCTACCACAACGAGGCCGCAGAGCCTCTCTGGGACCAGATCGCTGCTGAGCTGGACCCAGCCAAGCGCAAGGAGCTGGTGTGGCAGGTAAACGAAATACTGATGCAGGACTCCACCTTCGTCAACTCCTACTTCACTATGGCCGGATGGATAGTCAACAACCGTATAAAGAACTTCAACGCTCCCGCTTCCGTGTCGGCCCAGCGGAAGCACGAGCACCTGTGGTGCGACCCCGAGTGCTAGGGTCGTACGCCAACCGGTTCGCGTAAAACAGTCTGGCCCGGGATTACCCCGGGCCAGACCTTGGATTGTTCCTATTGAGCGCCAACCCTTGCAGGCGCCCGAAGCAGGCTATAGGTTCTCGGGTGGGTCCGTCCAGTCTCGTTCTTTCATGTAAACTTGAATGCGAGCGCTGGTCGCTTCCAGGACGATGATCCGTCCCTCATCGTCTACGTTCACGGTCACAGGCCACTTGAAGAACCTCTCCACGGACAAGTCAGCCCGCTTTCGGGCCTTGGCGGCATCGGCATTTATGGCGTACCTCTCCTGGACCCACGGGGAGAGCTCCTGCGAGTCTCCATCGAAGGACACCAAGTAATCGCCGTTGGGTTCGTAGATGACCAGACGGTGGGCGTCATAGTCGGTGACGTATACGTCGCCGTCGCTGTCAACCGCCACGCTGGAGGGCCTGTAGAGCCTGCCCTTCCCCGATTCGGGGCCCCCGAACGTCGCCAAGTGCCGTCCGTCGTCGGAGAACTTCTGCACCCGGGAATTGCCCCAGTCGGCAACGTAAACATTGTGGTCCTTATCGAGAGCGAGTCCCCAGGGCAGGTTCAAATCGCCCTCGTCACTGCCATACTGGCCCCACTTGCTGATGAACTGGCCGTCTTTGGTGAATACCTGCACCCGGTGGTTGTGGCTGTCGGAGATGAACAATCTGTCGTCCTCGTCGAAGGTAAGGCCGTTGGGGCCGTTCAACTCGCCGTCGGCAGCGGTGTCCATAGCCCCCACCTTCTTCAGGTAGAGCTCGAAGGGCATGGTGAAGTTGTTGGCCAAGGGCAGTAGTCCGCTGGACGGGCGCTCGTCCTCGACTGGAAGAGCGCTTAGGACCACGTCATTGGAACCTCTGTCGGGTGTATGGAGGCCGTAGTCCTCTCTACCCGACCCCCAGCTTCCCAGGCGGTTGCCGTCCTTGTCGAATATGAAAATGTGGTTGGTCATCTCCTCGGAGACGTATACGTTCTCCTGGCTGTCCACGGCGATGGAGCTGGGCTGGGGGGCCTGGCCGTCCATGAATTTTCTGCCCCGGTCTTCCCAGAAGAACTCGTGGTCCAGATTGCACTTGGTTATTCCCTGGGAGGGAAACCACTCCATGCCCTTGCTGAGGACGTACATGTTTCCTTGAGGCGTCAGGGCGAAGTCCACAGGGTAGAAGAAGTTCTTACCCCCGACCCCGGAGCAGCCATGGGTGAAGTCGTAGTTGTACACTCGCCCGTTCACGTATTTGGTTCTCATGCCTCTCTCCTTCCCTGACTCGAAATGCCTTTGGAGCTATTGGCCGCTGGGCTCTGGAAGACTGGTGCGGCGCCTAGCAGAACTGGTACTCCCGCGTAGCCACTATAAGTGCCAGGATGTCCGCCACTTTCTGGGTGGACTCGCTTACCTGTTCGTCGGTCTCCCACTGCAGCCCGCCGCTCATGCGGGCCTTGGTTATCAACTCCTCGCGGGTGTCCTCCTCGACCCAGACCGGGCCCAGCATGTCCAGACAGGCGTCGACTGACTCGTCCGGCCCCATCGCGCCCATGCCTCTCATTCGGTCCACCATAGCCTGGACCCCGGGGTAGGCGATGCTGGAAACGGCGTCGGCGGCCAGGTTGATGCGCTTGACCAGCGACCCGCTGTCTATCCACTCGTGCCCGTGGTTCCATCCCTCAACGCTGGGCGGGTCGCTCAGATACTGGCCCATGTACCAACATTCAAGGCCCAAGAGCTCAAGACCCAGCCGGGGGTATTTGAAGTCTCCCACCAGCTTGCAGAGCCCCGCTATCGTCTCAGCCGGACTCTTCACCCGCTTGAACCGGGACTCCTTGAAGAAGTCTGAGGTGAATATCATCCTCAGGGTGTCCTTCATTTCGTAATTCGACGACACAAAAGCGTCGGCGATGAGGTTGATGGCCACCGGATCTCTGGGAGGGGTGTGCAGCCATGCCGGCACCTGCACCTCGTCGGCGACGAAGAAGTTGTACAGGTGGCGGGCGATGAAACGAGCAGTGGCCGGCTGGCGGACAACGATGTCGATCACGTCCTCGCCGTTGAACTTGCCCCGCTGCCCCAGGAAACGCTTCTCGCCGTCGTCGTGGTCGTCTTCCCGGTATTCGAAGTCCCAGGCAAACTGGCCTAGTCCGGTGGATGGCGGCTTTGGCGCTATGGTCCACCCCGTGAAAGCCCGGGCGCACTCGAACACGTCTTCTTCCGTGTAGTTGCCCTGTCCCATGGAGAAGAGTTCCAGCAGCTCCCGGCCCCAGTTTTCGTTGGGCTGGTTTTTGTGGTTTTCGTTGTTGTCGAGCCAGTAGATCATGGCAGGGTCTTTGGCCAGCTCCACCAGCAACTCGTGATAGTTGCCCATGCCCCGGTTGCGGAACATGTCCATCTGGCGTGTCATCTCCAGGGCGCAGTCCACCTTTGTGACGCCGGTGGCAAAGACGGAATGCCAGAAGAGGCACATCTTCTCTTCCAGGGGACGGGGATTGCTCACCAGGTACCACATGTGATGGTTGGTGGCTTCCTTGGAGAACCCGCCCACAACTGACGGAAAGACGCGGGCCAGCAGACTGACGTCCATGCGGGGAATCCCGTACGCCTCCGGGTCCAGCAACTCATCGATGACCCTGTCATAACCCTTGGCCAGCGCGACGTCCAACTCGTCGGGAGTCGCTCCGAACCCCGCTCGTCGCATCAAATGGGCCATTTCCGCTCGTTCTTCGTCTGGCATCCTGCCACCTCCTAGACCGAATCGCATCGGCGCTGCCCCTGAATGGGTTGATAAATTTGTGGTTTCAGGAGATAAGCGCCTATATTCTAACAAATTTTCCCGAAATGTTCCCTATCTGGTGCCTCTCAGCCGAGGGTCCAATATGTCGCGCAAAGAATCTCCCAGAACGTTCCAGGAGAACACCACTATGGCTATGGCCGCCCCCGGGAACACCGCAAGCCAGGGTCCGATCCCGACGTACCGTTTGGTGGCCCCCTCCAACATGCGTCCCCATGAAGGCTCGTCCGGTCCTGCCCCCAGACCAAGGAAGCTCAGGGAAGCTTCGGCGATGATGGCGACCCCCAGCTGGAACGTAAGGATCACCAGCACGATGGCCAACGTGTTGGGCAGCATGTGCCTGAAGATAATTCGAATCTCTCTGGCGCCCAAGGCCTGAGCGGCCAGAACGTAGTCCATCTCTTTTATTGCCAGGGCCTGGGAACGGACGATGCGGGCAGTGATGGGCACGAATAATATGGACAGGGCGATTACCACATTGTTCAGGGAAGAACCCAGAGCAGCGACGATTGCAATGATCAGAACAAGAGCCGGAAAGGCTATCATGCCGTCAATTAATCGCTGGACAAGGAGGTCAGTGATTCCCCCGAAGTAGGCGCTGGTAACTCCCACCAACATGCCTATAGAGCAGCCGATAAGGGCGCTTATCAGCCCCACGGTCAGGGAAATCCTCGAACCCATCACGAGGCGGCTGAACACGTCTCGCCCCAGCTCGTCGCCGCCGAACAGCAGCTCGGAACTGGGAGGGGCGTAGATGTGGTCAGGGTTTGTTGTCCTGTGGTCCTTGGTGGCTATCTGAGGAGCCAGTATGGCGATGATGATGAGCAGCAACGCCACGAAGCCGCCGAACGCTCCCAGCGGCTTCGTCTTGATGAAGACAATCAGGTTGCGTGCGACGGAGGGCTTCGCCCTTAGATCGGCGAACCTAGGGGCCGGAGAACCGGCTCGTGCACCCTGCTCTTGTTCCATTTATCTACTACATCCCATCATTGCAAATGGGCGGTCAGGCGTAACGTATGCGCGGGTTCAGCCAAGCGTAAAACAGGTCCGTCAAGACGTTCAGGACCAGCACTATTCCCGTCAACATTATCACTATGGCCTGGATCATCGGGTAGTCCCGCTGGGATATGGCCGAGAGCAAAAGCCATCCCATTCCGGGGACGGTAAATATCTGCTCTATGATGACCGTTCCCCCCAACAGACGTCCGAACTCGTAAGCGCTCACTGTGACGACGGGCAGCAGGGCGTTCTTCAGAGCGTGGCGTCTGATAACCAGTCCCTCAGCCAGTCCCTTTGAACGCGCAGTGCGAATGTAGTCCTCCCGGAACACTTCCAAGACAGCGGAACGAGTGATTCTGGCGACGAAAGCCATATTGGACAGGGCCAACGCGAAAGCGGGGAATATCAACTGGTGAAGGTTCTTGCCGGGGTCTTTCCAGAATTGGACGTAGCCAATTCGAGGCAAAGCGTCAGCGAACTCGTTGGACAATATGAACAAGACCATTATGGCGATCCAAAAATTGGGCAGGGCGATCCCCATGATGGTAACCGAACGACTGACATAGTCCAGGGGACTGTCCTGGTACACGGCGGAGAGAGCCCCCAGGGGCACTGCGACGACAGTGGCAATCAGCAGGGCCAGGATTGTCAGTTCCAGTGTGGTGGGGAACCTGGCCTTGATGTCCTCCCAAACTGGAGTCTCGTACCAGAACGACTCGCCAAAGTCCAGGTGGAGCAAGTCCCAGGTCCATATTCCGTACTGTTCTATCAGGGGCTTGTCGGTCCCGAGTTTGGCCTGGAGGCTCGCCACCTGATCGCTGGAATACTGGGACCTGCCATCAGTGCCTCCGAGGATGATTCTGGCCGGGTCGCCCGGAACAAGGCGCAGGATAATGAACACGGCTGTGGTGACTATCAGCATCGTGGGGATGAAAAGCAGGATTCTTTTCAGAATGTAGGCATACATTCAGTCACCTACCCCATTGACGCCGTACGTTGAGCCCCGGCCAAACCGGTTGATGGGTCGTGATGTCCTGGGGGTCCGGCACAGCAAGATGGGCCACGCCTCGCCTCCATGTTTAGCGTTTTTACCTGTTAGCCAGGCGGCGGGCTATTTGACCAGCAGAATCTCGAGCACCTTGGGGAGGGCCTCCCTGGCTCGGGCCATGACGCCCTCTTCTTCCAGGCTCCCGACGGGGTGGCGCACCACGGAGAAGGGGTAGTCCTCGATGCCGCGAATCTTCGCTATCGCCCTGCCGGTGGGGATGAAGGGTTCGGTGCAGATGGCGACGGCCGGTTTTCCCGCCTTCTCCATCGTTATTGCATCGTGCACACTGCACGAACTGCAAGAGCCTCAATCGCCTGTCGACGTGATTATCACGTCGCATTTCTCCAGAAGCTCGTCCTTCATATGCTCTGGGACGGGGCGTCCCGGGTTCCCCTTGTTCAGCCGCACAGCTCCCTTCAGGTCGTATATGTCCTGCAGCAGGGAGTACACGGCGTCCAGCAGAGTGTCTGCGTTTCGTTTCCCGTTGGAGAGAAGACCGACAGTTTTCCCGTTCAGGTCTGCGGGCCTCTTGGCCAGAACAGTCTCATCCGGGATGGCTTGGACCGTCGGGTCCAGAATTTCGAAACCTACGCTTGTGGTTGCCATGCTGTCACCCCCTTACCTGAATCTAAATCCGGCACTCTAGGGAATCCGGCTGGTGTCAATTTCCTTTGTGGCAAATAGCCCGTTTAGACCCTTGGCCCAGCGCGGCACCAGGGAGTCGTTTGCCCCGGCCGGACCGCCGCCGGCCAAAAGGGTCAAGGAACCGGGCTCCAGGCAGACCGGAATGGACTCGTCCTCGGAGCCGGGTTCGGGTGGAAGCGTCTGGCCGGTCTCGGCCCATTCCCTGGCGCTCCTGCGGGCCTTCTCGAACAGGAACGCTCTGACCTGCTCCTTGCTCCAACCTGCCTCTTTTATGACGCCGCCGTGCTCCCGGGAAATTACAAGAATGAGGTTTCCCTGGCCGGGGCCCAGGCCTCGCATTGCGGTGGCGGCGGCTGTGAGAATGGCTTCCGGGGTTCCCGCGTCCCCCGCCACGTTAATCTGCCAGGGCGCCAGACTGGTGAAGACTGAGACTGTGCTCGACTCAGGAGCGTAGCCCAGTTCGACGTGCATGGGTTCCCAGGGGCTGTTCTCTTCGTCCTCGGCAATGCAGTACGTGTACTTGCCCGGGTGGCCCATGGTTGATTTGTCCAACACCCCTGGGTGGTTCTCCAGCACGTTAATCAATATCAGCCGCATTGCTCTTCCCACGGTGGCGTTGGCTCTGCGGTCAGGACCGGGGCCGAAGATGTTGTGGCCGCTGGCGAACCCCAGCTGGTTCCTGACAGGCCCGTTTACGACAACCAACGGCGCAGAACCGCCGGTGCTGGCGGAACTGCCGTGGAGGTTGTACTTGGGTTCGACCATCGCCTCCACACAGGCGATGACCACAGGCATGTACTCGGGGCGGCACCCTGCCATTACGGCGTTGATGGCCACCTTCTCCGCTGTGATCACCCGGCCCCGGATAGGTTCGATGCCTATAACATCCGACGGTTCCCGTCCCACGAATTCCAGAAAAGCCAGGACCTTACCTGGGGTGGGCGGAGTCACCGGCAAGCCGTCTGTCCAGCCTCGTTGGTAGCAAAGCTCGATGGCGTCGTCGAAGGAGCCTTCGACTTGCACTCTTTCTGATGTCAGCGCGTCTGAACTTGTGGTCATTTAGCCGCCGTTTCTTGAAGACTGGCGAGAGTCAAACTGCCCGGACGCGAGTCAGAACTGCGATGCGTGGGTAAGTCCACGATATTTCGCATTAGTCATAGACTCGAGCAGGCGTTTGACAACGAGTCTCTTTTCTGATGGAATTGTGAAACTTAGGGGGACATAATACCTGAAATCTCCGGTTCTGTACATCATATTCGTTATACATATTCGTCATACGTCTCGATAGCAAATAGGGGGTGAGTCATGGCAGGAAACGGGTCCGCGTCCAATGTTTCATGCATCTACGCAGCAGCCAGGGCCGACGGGTTGTTCCGAAAGCGTCCGGGGGAAGCCGCATGGCAGGAATACACCGCCGGACTGCCCGCCGACGCCGATGTCGGGACTATCGCGATTCATCCCGTCGACCCGGAACGGGTGTTCATTGGCGTACAGGGCGGCGTCTACACCAACGACGGTTCCGGGGGCCAATGGCGTTCGATGAACATGCCGGAGAACGATGGGCGCGTCTGCTCCATACTGTTCCCACGCCCCGACCCCAAGGTTATGTACGTGGGGATGACTCCGGCCGAGATTTACCGC
>DAOUJI010000014.1:0-13725 GCA_034422875.1 Dehalococcoidia bacterium
GACGGCCTTTATGCTGACTTCAGTCGGTTCCGGGCGTCTCCGTTGCCGTCCCCCAACGGGAGGAAGACGCTCATCCACTTTAGATGCGAGCCAATCGAAACTCGTCCCCTAAGTCCCTTCCCCTGGACCGTGATCGCCAGCCGCGCCTTCCTGGGCGTCCTCGTCCGAAAGGCCGCGTCCGACGACGTAGAGGCGCTGGAACAAGGTAAGGAAGGACACCGCGGCAACGATGATGAGTATGATTTCAAGGGACCTCAGGCCGAGAATGAGTCCCAGCGAATAGAGGACGACCCGCTCGGGGCGTGTCATCAGCCCGGCTTTGGAGAAGATGCCCAGCCCTTCGCCTCGGGCGCGGAGGTAGCTGACCATCTGGGATGTGATGAGCGCCGACATGACCGCCGTCATCAGGAACAGGGTCCGGCCCTCTCCCAGCTCTGCCAGCAGTCCGTAGACGGCGATGCCCAGAAAGAGGGCCGCCTCTCCAAGACGATCGAAAACCGAATCCAGCAAAGCGCCGAAACGGGACTCCTTCTGTGTGTAACGGGCCAGGGCCCCATCCATCAGGTCCAGCAGGGCGCCCGTCAGAAAGACCAGTCCACCTATCCAGAGGTAACCGGTTCCCACCAGCGCTGCAGCGCCAAGGGCGACAAGAAACCCAAGAATCGTGACGACGTTGGGGGTGAGACCCAGACGGTGAAGCGCCCTGGCTCCAGGGGTCTCCACGTAACGGAGAACGGCGGACCTAAACTGCTCGCGGCCTGGAAAGGCCATAGGCCTGTTCCATCACCCGGTCGTAGTATCCCATGATTTGCCGGGCCACCAGGTCCCATGAGTATTGGGCTGCCCTCTCTCGCCCGGCGGCGCCCATCTGCTCTCTCAGTTGGGGGTCGTTGATGAGGAAGCCCAGCGCCTCTGCCAGTTTGCCTGAGTCTTTTGGAGGCGCCAGAAGTCCCTGAAGGCCATGCTCCACCACCGCCGCATACCCCTTGATGTTGGTGGCCACCACCGGTTTGCCAGAGGCCATCGCTTCCAGGAGGACTATGCCGAAGCTCTCTCTACCCGTAGCCGGGGCACAGCATATGTGGGCGCTCTGGTAATAGCGGGGCAGGTCTTCGTACGAGACTGTGCCCGCGAATACAACGTCCTGGAGGTTCCGCTCGCTCATTATGCGGTAGCAGTCCCGGTCGGGGCTTCCCGGCCCGACCACCACCAACCTGATGTTCGGGTTCTCCCACTTGAGCTTGCCATAGGCCTCCAAGAGGTATCTAAACCCTTTGCGCTTCTCCATGCGGCCTACGAAGAGGATGTTGGTCTTCCCGTCATCCAGACTGGGTATGGGTTCCTTGGGAACGGAGAAGTTCTCCACGTCGATGCCGTTGGGGATGATTTCGTAGTCGGCGCGGAAGAACCTCTCGACGTATTCCCTGGCAGCGGGAGAAACGGCAATGCGGCCGTCCAATCTCTTGAACCAGCGCCTCAGTATCGGGAAGGACCAGCCGTAGTTGCGGAACTTGCCGTGCACGGCATGGAATGTTCCCACGTTGACAGCGTTGGAGTGCCTCAACACCGTCAGGGCCAGCACAGGCATGAGGGGTTCATGTATATGGATTAGGTCAAAGGCCTCCCGGCTCAGCACGTCCTTGACCTTGTGGTCCAGCCACAATGACAGGGAAAGCCGGGCAACAGAACCGCCGGCTGGAACCGGAACGGACCTGCCCAGGGGGATCACCTCGCAACCTACGGGGATCTCCCTGGAGGGGGAATGGGGAGCCAGTATCTTCACTTCGTGGCCAGCCGCCTGCAGCTGGTCGGCGAGCCTGGATATATGGACGGTAACCCCGCCCGGCCATGTGATGTCGTATGGTGATGTCAGACCGATTTTCATGCACTGACGTCCATGTGGGGGAAGCGCAGTGGCCTACGCCGATAACGCCGTTCTGATTTTCACCAAGCTCGAATCTCGCCTACTCGGTCCCGCTCTTTGACGTTATGCCCGAGAGAACGGCGGGCGGGGGCATTCTACCAGTATGACGCGAGCCAAGGCAAGGAACGGGCTTGTGGCGGAACGGCCATTAAGCCTGGAGGCAAGCTCGCCAAAACTAGACCTTAGGGCAGCCTGTCAGCCGCTTCCTTCAGGGCGAGACCTCATTTGCGTCCGTCCTCACCCTCTGCTTCATCCAGAGCGTCCAAAGCAGGGGAATGACAATGAGTCCGACCAACATCAACAATATGTATTCGTTGGGCACGGGCATCCAGGCTCCGCCCATCGCTAGCAGATAGTACCGGGGCACGCGGCCGGCGACATATCCTGAGACGTACTTCCAGAGAGGGTAACCGGAGCTTGGGGCGAGAATCCTGAGGGGATAGAAGGGGATTGGGCTGAAGGAGATTACCGCGAGGGTAAGCCAGGGCGCCCAATTGAACCAGCGGACGGCTCTTTTGTAGAGAGTCGTCTCCTTTAGAGGAGCGATCCTCTCGAACTCGAACACTCTTCGCACTACGTAATAGTCAGTAATGGCAGCCACGACGGCGGCTATCCCACCCGTTACGGCGACTACTTCGAGGTTGTAGATGGCGCCTGCATAGATAACCGCGGGCTCATTGGGCAGGTAGACGAAGCTGCTGGACGGTATGGAATACCAGAAGTAGCCCATCAGCTGCCACCACTCCGGATACAGGAACCTGGTGATGGGCGTCAATATCAGGGCCGGGACCAGCGTGGCAGTCAGGACCCAGACCGTCGGGCTGCGCCGCATTCTGTGGGCCAAATCCACACTGGACTGGCGGTTCAGTCTGAGTGGGGCCTTCTCAAGCCTAATCCTCAATGACTGGTACACGTGACGGCTACCCTATCGTATGCGCTCCAGGTGTAATAAGTGGCCATGCGGCCAGTCGTGTGTCTACACCCTTGGGTTTTCTTTAATCCTTGATCGTCCTGGGGAGGCTTTCACGGGGGTCTGGGGATGACGCCAGGCATCCATCATAGATGCCCGGTGCACGCACTGAAGGGTGCAGTAGGGCGCGCAGGCTTTCTCAGCAAGATATTCCCGTCTCATGTCCGCCAAGGTGTAGCGGTCGAGGGGTACGGCTGGGTAGCCCTTCTGTTGCGAGCACCAGTGCACCAGACCGAATTCGTCAACGTAGAAATAACGTGACCCGGACCGGCATTTCCAGTTATTTGGCTTTCCCGACGCAAGGTTCTCCTGGAAGGAGTCGATGAGGGCGAACCCGCTGCCCGCTCTCTTCTTGAACTCACTGTACACTCGCCGCTCCCGGGGGTTGAGGGGCTTTAACCGACCCTTCCCATCGTGGAGGATGCCCAACGAGGAGTTGAACCCCAGTTCTCGGGCGCGTGCTGCCACCGTCAAAGCCCCCTCGGGCTCCGACACGCCTGTCCCAATGACTGCATTCGGATTGACGCCGAACTCGGCATACCTGGAAAGGAGGACCAGCTTCTGGTCCAGAACCTTGAGGCTCTTCATGGACACGTCGTCGGGTTCCACGTTGTCAATCGATATTTGAAGGTAGTCCAGGCCGGCCGAATTCAGTTTCTCTATCCGGTCGCGAGTAAGGAGATAGCCGTTGGTAATCACCGTGGAGATAATCCCACGCTGGCGAATGCGTTCGATTACACGGTCCAGGTCCGGGTGCAAAAGCGGCTCGCCGCCGGTCAGAGTGATGATCGAAGTTCCCAGGGAACCAAGATATTCGACCCGCTGGAGAAGGACATCCGGTTCCACGGGACTCGAAACCTGGTCATACTCGTTGCAATAGGTGCAGGACAGATTGCAACGCCGAGTCGCCACCAGGTGCACCAAAACAGGATGCCGTGTTGAAACCAGCGCCTTGGCCATCATGCGAGCGACTCGCAGGCCTCGGTGCACTTGCAATGCTTTCTTGCGGACCGGGGTAAGGTTTGCCACCTTCCACCGCCTACGATAACGCCGGTTTTGGGAGACTAGCCGAGGACTGACTATGCAGCCCACGACTGAAGGGCTTACGACCGGATGGGGTATCCTACGGTTGCTCCAAGCCCAATGTCAAGAATTGGGCTCATCGAGTGACGGTCTCATTGGTACCCGTTAGCGCCGGCGTTTAACAGCAGAGGACAGGCACGATAGCTGCCATTGGCGGACTCTCGTTGTGCGGATTGATTGTTCAGAGCGCTTTTCTTGCTACAATGGAACCAACACCGTTACTGTTCGATAGGGCGCCTACACATGACCCAGGTTTTCCGCGATCTCTTCGAAGCCGTCGTATTGGCCCTGCTCATCTTCTTCCTCATCAGAGGTTCCATCGAGAACTTCAAGGTGGAAGGCTCCAGCATGAAGCCGGAGTTGAGCGGCGGGGAATACGTGATGGTGAACAAGCTCTCCTTCTTCAGGGTGGACATGCACCGCCTCTCGGACCTGGTGCCGTTCTGGGACGCCCAACGGGAGAAGTCGTATATTCCTTTCACGGGGCCGCCTGAGCGGGGAGACGTCATTGTGTTTCACGCCCCTGTCAGACCTCCTAAAGACTTCGTGAAGCGGGTCGTCGCGCTTCCCGGAGAGACGGTGGAAATACGGTCTGGGGCCGTCTACATCAACGGCGTCGGGTTTGAAGAGTCCTACGAGTTGGGCAGCGAGTTTCGTCATTACCAAGACTCACCGCCCATCACGCTGGAAGCTGATGAATTCTACGTGCTTGGAGACAACCGGGGAAGCAGCAACGACTCCAAGGACTGGGGCCCAGTCCGGTTGGACGACATAGTAGGCAAGGTTGCTTTTGTCTACTGGCCCGTGTCGGAGTTGCCTTTTATAGACAGGATACGCAACTAGGGTCAGAGCCAGCGGGTCGGCTATTCGAACCTGATGTATCCCCTGTTCGCCAGGCTGCCGAGAGTGGCGTTCAGTTCCTTTTCAAAGGCGGTCTTCCACAACCCAATGTCCGCTCCTGAACCGCTGGACGCAAGCTGTCTGAAGGCAGCCTCCTTCAGGTCGTCCACATGCCTGCCGTCGCACAAGTCCAGGATTTTCGCCTCCCACTGGTCATCGGGAGCAGGGGTCAACTCAGTGCTGAAAACATGCTGGTGAGGGTACTCCGGGGAGCTGGGGAGCAGCTTACCCGTCAGTCCACGTATCATTTCTGCTGTATGGGCTCGTGAGTGCATTTGTTATTCGGTCCTGTCCTGCGTTTAGTGCGATGGTCTTACCGAGGCCCCTGCGCCAGGGGCTCGCTACAGAGGCAGAACAGATCGTCTTCGAACCTTTTAAGTCGTGCTTCGTTCATTTTCCGGGTTTTCGTCGTATCTTTCTTGCACAAAAAACTGCGCCCGCCGGAGTTTACTCAGCGGGCGCAGGCTTGGTTGCGTAGGTATGCCAGTGTAGCCTGTCCCGTCTAGGGACCGGTACACAGGTGGAAGAGGTCGTCGCCGAATCTGATGATGATCATCGCCGGATAGACTAGCATGGCTTCTGGGCAGGTGTCAACAAGAGCAGAGCCGGAAGATGAAGCTGCTTGACCTCTTGCAAGCCAGGTTAGTAGCATGTAGGCATAGTGTTGCGCAGATTGCTATATCCGCTTCCCTCTCTGTCGTTGCTGTTTGCGTTGTGGGTGGGCCTTTCTGCGGCCATATTCGACCACCACTACGCCGAGAAGATACCCTGGCACGGCCACATCTACTTGGACACTGGAGCAATAGCTCAGCACACCCACGAACCCGGCGTTGGACCGCATCAGCATACCCCTGACGGATCCGGCCGCACCGCGCAGGACACGGTCTCCATCACCTCCACCAAGGCCAGCTCATCCTTCTGGATCATGGTCACCCTGGGGCTCGCGATGGTCTTGTGCCTGCCTCTAGCCATGCCTCACGTATTCACCACGGGCTGGGGCCAACTGGCCAATGCCCGGTTGCGTTCACTCCCAGTTCCGCCCCTTCTGCGGCCTCCCCCTTCCTGGCTCCCGTCCTAGTTCTTCTCCTCCGGGACCAAATCAGATAAAGGGAGACTCGCTTGGGCTTTATCGCCGCCCATCGCTGCGGGCCGATGGTCTTGTCAGTGACCATTGCAGTTCTTGCCGTATCGGTGGTGGCCTTGTGGCCGACCCCAGCCCACGCAAATGGAACCGCCATCGCCATCGTCAAGAACAGGCAAGTGGGGCCTTACGAGATCGAGGTGGCCATTCTTCCGGGAGCGCCCAAGGTGGGAAACCTCCATCTGAGCATCCTGGTCAGGGACCTGGAACTGGGCAGCAGCATCACCGACGCAAATGCGTTGGTCATGGCCGTAGGGCCCGAAGGAGCGACGAATGTCGGGCCGACCCCGGCCCTGAACACCCAAACGACGCCCCAGTTCTACGAGGCCGATATTCCCCTTGACGTCACTGGGGCCTGGACCCTGTCGCTCGACATTGACGGGGGGTTAGGGCGTGAGTCCGTCAGCCTGCCCATCGAAGTCACGGAAGGCTCCGGCTTCAGCCTAGCTTTCATAGCGGCATTGAGCATAGCGTTCCTGGCCCTGGCAATCTGGCTTGCGGGCCTTACGAGGAAGAAGAGCAGAAGAAAACAGGGCCGGGCTCGTGGCTAGTACCCGGCATGGTTATCATCGACGAAATCATCCAGAGGAAAATTCAATGAAACTTATCGCAACATTCAGAATTACGCTGCTGGCTGTGGCCACAGCAGTCCTGGCCCTCAGCGCTGGAGCGGTGTTCGCTCACGAACAGCGGGAAGGCGAAGTCGAGTGGGTGGTGGGATTCCTGCATGAACCCGCATACGAGGGCCAGATCAATGGGGCCTATCTCAAACTTACTAAGCAGGAGTCCGGTGAACAAGAGGACGGACATAGCCACCCCGAGGCCGTCCCAGTGGAAGGCGTACACCAGACGCTCCAAGTCGAGGTTACGCACATCCCCACGGGCGCTTCCATAGTGTTGAACCTACGGCCGGTCTTTGATACCCCCGGTGAGTACGTAGCCGACCTCGTCCCCACCGCTCCAGGCGGGTACCAGTTCCGGTTCTTCGGCACCATAGAGGGAGAGCAAGTGGACGAGCCGTTCGTGTCGGAAGGGTTCGGTGGAGGTTTTGACGACGTTCGGTCTTCAGTCGACTTGCAGTTCCCCGTGAAGCTGCCCGAGGTCCGCGAAATCGAAGGAGCCGTTAGAGGAGCCCAGACTGCCGCTGCCCAGGCCCAGGACGCCGCCACCTCCGCGGACGACAACGCATCGTCCGCAGGAATGCTCGCTATTGTAGGAATCGTGCTGGCGGCTGTCGGCATTACCGTTGGCGTTGGAGGCGTCGCATTGGCGCTGAGACGCCGGTGATTCCGAACAGACCGCACAAGGCAGTCGTTAGAATGGACCCGACAGAACAATGAAGCCGACCCGTTTCAGAGCAGCCCTGGCTGTATTCTTGGCGGTCGTCGCTGCGTCGCTCATTAGTGTCGCGTGGCCGCAAGAAGGGGCGGTCTACGCTCACGGCGACCTGGATCGTGCTGAGCCCGCTCCCAACTCGACCCTGGACGAGCCGCCAAGCCGGATCATAGTGTGGTTTACCGAGCCGGTTGAGCCCGCGTTCAGCGGAATCCAGGTCCTGGACGCCCACGGAATAAAAGTTGACCGGGACGACAGTGTTGTAGGCAGGAACGATCCCACGGCGGTCTCCGTCTCTCTGGAACCGCTGCCCAACGGCGTCTATACGGTCGCTTGGAAGAACGTCTCCACCGTGGACGGCCACACAACCCGCGGCTCCTTCGTGTTCTCTGTGGGTGTGCCCATATCCGGACACCTTCTTGACGTCCCGGACCAACCCATTCTCCAGTCTCCGTGGGAGCCTGTGTTCAAATGGATTGTCCTTCTGACCTCCCTGTCCATCGTAGGCGGCCTCGCCTTCGAGTTGCTCATATGGAGCCCGGCTCTCTCGGCTCACCTGGACCGTCCCGCCCTGGTTGGCCAACGACATCGCATGGAGTCCCGGTCGCTCAAGCTCATCCTCCTGGCTGTAGGGCTGTGCCTGGTGGGTTCCTTGGGTCAGTTGGTCGTTCAAACCCAGACGTTGCACGAAATTCCCCTCTCCGAGGCAATTGGCGGTCCCTTGGGCGCTACACTGTCGGACACTCACTGGGGCGGTTTGTGGCTCTGGAGAGTCGGACTGTTGGGAGCCGTAGCTCTTGTAGCGGCGGTCGCTTTGTTACGGGGAAGGCGCGATGACACTGACAGCGGCGACCACCAACGTACATATCTGCTAACTACCGCGTTGGCCATAGGCGCAGGGATGCTGCTCGTTCAAAGCATGGGCAGCCACGGTGCAGCCACGGCGGGAATAGAGACCCCGGCGGTCTTTTCTGACTATCTTCACCTGCTGGCATCGGCTTTCTGG
Organism: Dehalococcoidia bacterium; assembly: GCA_034422875.1. Taxonomy (GTDB): domain Bacteria; phylum Chloroflexota; class Dehalococcoidia; order Lucifugimonadales; family JAGWBF01; genus DAOUJI01. Next base: position 8,360 of record DAOUJI010000014.1, read on the forward strand.
GTTGGAGGGCTGTTCCACTTTGCGCTAGGCGCACCTCTCATCGCCGGAGGGCTTGCAGCCGAGGACCGGGGAGCGTTTCTCCATGCCATCACTCCCCGGTTTTCCACGCTGGCGATCTTGAGCGTCGGGACACTGATCGTCACCGGCATCTTCAGCGGTTGGGCCCAGGTCACGGTGTTCGCCGCCACGAACACTCCCTATGGACTGACTCTGGTTTCAAAGGTGGCGCTTATCGTACCTCTGCTGGCTCTGGGAGCAGCCAACTTTTTATGGATCAGACCGCGTTTGGCGACCGATGACAAGGCCCGCAGGTGGCTTAAAAGGCTGGTAGTCGGAGAAGTCACATTGGCGGTTGTGGTGTTGGCGGCGGTGGCGATGCTGACCAGCCTTGAACCGGCCAGGCAGGTCGCATCCAGAGAGGGAATCGGCCAGGAAGAGAAGCTGACATTCCAGGACACGGCAGAGGGAGCCGACATCGTTCTGGAGGTGGAGCCGGGCAGAGTGGGCCAGAACAGTCTCTTGGTGTCACTGACAGACAGGTTCGGGTCTCCCATCGATAACGCATCGGACGTGAACCTTGGCCTTACATACTTGGATGCCGATATCGGAGAGAAGATGGTGGAGGCTAGTCCGTTGGGAGGAGGCGACTATGCCGTCGACGAGGCGCTCCTGAGCGTCGCCGGACTCTGGCAGGCGGAGGTCGTCGTCCTGCGACCTGACGCCTTCGACGCGCGCACCGCCTTCCGCTTCGAGACCGGCGCCCACGGAGCAGGCGCCGATTCGTCTATCGCTCCCTCTCCCGAGACCGGAAAGCTTCTTTGGGGAGTCGAGCTGGCTCTGCTGGGAACGTTGTTCCTGGGCGTCGGAATCCCCCTAGGCGGCTGGTATACTCGCTGGGGAAAGACTGTGATGTTGCCGGGAATAGCGGCTGCTTGCGCGGGACTCGTCCTAATTGCAACAACCCAGTTTGGCCAGCCTGGAGACGAGGCGAACCTGCGCAACCCCTTCCCCCCTAGTGCGGAGTCCCTGAAAACAGGCCTTCAGATTTATGAGGCGAACTGCCAGGTGTGCCATGGGGTCGCCGGTCGTGGAGACGGCCCTGGCGCCGCGGGACTGGAGCCGCCGCCGGCCGACCTCGTCGTTCACGTTCCTCACCATCCTGAGGGCCACCTGTTCGGGTTCATCCATGACGGGATACCCGGCACGTCTATGGCTCCCCTGGGAGACCGCCTGACGGATGAAGAAATCTGGCACGTAATCAACTATATCGCGACTTTCGAGTGAGACTTTGGGTGAACACTGGACGCATGGATAACACGTTATACCGGAAAGAGTCGAGACGGGCGGAACACCTACCTCCTCCGTTGGAGACCTTCGCGTATCTGATTCTCCCTCTAGGTGAGGGTGGCTCCCAGCTACAAGCAGTCCCCCTGGATTCCGGCGCAGGCCGGAATGACGGAGGTTGTTCAAAGGTCTCCTTCGAGGACAGGTCAAGATGGGGGGAGAGACGGGCATGATCTTGCGCCCCAAAGTCCTGTTGCCTCTGGCCGCGCTGCTGGCGGCGTTGGCCGCAGGCCCGGTCTACGCCCACGGCTTTGGTCAGCGGTACGACCTGCCTGTGCCGCTGGGCTACTTCATGGTCGGAGCGGGGGCTGCGGTCACCCTCTCCTTTGTCGTGGCGTCTATGTTCGTCAAGGGCGACAGCGGGGGCCGGGCCGTTTACTGGCGGTGCAACCTGTTCAGTTCTCCGGTCATAAGACTCCTGGCGGCCAACCCGGTGACGGTCTTTGCTATAAAGGCGGCATCCGTTTTCCTGCTGGGGCTGGTCATAGCCGCCGGGCTGTTCGGCTCCAACCTGTCCCACCTCAACTGGGCCCCCACCTTCGTCTGGATAATTTGGTGGGTTGGGATGGGGTTTGTCGCAGCGTTGATAGGGAATGTTTGGGCCATCGCCAACCCGTGGCAGAATCTCTACGAGGGGGCGGAGTGGTTACATTCTAAGTTCCGACCTGGAAGCTCTTTGTCCCTGGAGAAGGAAGTCCCGGAGGGGATGGGGGTCTGGCCAGCCGTCGTCCTCTTCTTCTTGTTTTCCTGGATTGAAAACTCCTACGTATATTCCAGCGAGCCCAACCAAATCGGGGTGATGGCAATTGTCTATACGGTTATTACCTTGGGCGGCATGCACCTATTCGGCAAGCGGCGATGGCTCCGCCACGGCGAGGCTTTTTCGGTGGTCTTCTCCCTGCTGGCAAAGTTTGCGCCCACCGAGGTGCGGGTCAACGACCCGACAGTCTGCGACGAGTGCTCTAACGAAAGCCTCAGTCCCGACGACGAGTGCGTGAACTGCTACGAGTGCTTCGAGTTGGCAGGACAGCCCCTCGTTGACGTGGCTGAAGGAGCAACCCAGGCTGTCGCTCTGGACGCCGTGCCTGTTGCCGCCGACCGGGAGCTGAACCTCAGGCCCTACGGAGTCGGACTAGGACGTTGGGCCCCCAAAGCCAACGACATGCTCGTCATGGTCGTGCTGCTTCTGGCCACAGTCACCTACGACGGATTCAGCGCCACGCCGGCCTGGGCGGACGTCCGACTGTTCTCCCTGGAACGGTTCATAGGCATTATGGACACGGAAGTCCTCAACGGAGTCGTCATCGCCGACACCCTGGGACTTCTGCTGTTCCCTGTCGCTTTCTTTCTGCTCTACTTCCTCTTCTCCGCCCTCGCGTCGAGAATGGTTGGCGGGAGCCTCAGCGCCCTGGAAATATCCCGGGAGTTCATGTACACGCTGATACCCATAGCCCTGGCTTACAACATCGCACACTTCCTCACGTTGCTGCTGATTCAGGGGCAGGCTGTCATTCCCCTCGCCTCTGACCCCTTTGGCCGAGGATGGGACCTCTTCGGGACTGCGGGATACGTGACCGACATCGGGATTGTCACTGGAAAGAGCCTCTGGTTCCTATCCGTGGCTGTCGTAGTGGCGGGACACGTTATCAGCGTCTATCTGGCACACAAAGCGGCCTTGAGGCTCTTCAAGGACCCCAAGCTGGTCTTGAGAAGCCAGGTCCCCATGGCGGCTCTGATGGTCCTCTACACCGTGGTCAGCCTCTGGATTATCGCCCAACCCATCGTGGACTGACCCTGCCTTGGGTTCGCCTGGCCCACGCCTGAATAACCCGCCGCAGTAAGGGTCAGGCTCTCCTTGACACTCAAAATCGGCCAGACTTATAGTGAAGCCACACTGCAATCCTTTCATTCGCTCCCGTCGGAGGTGAGCTTTGCCCAACGACTACGACGTGTTAATTATTGGCGCCGGCGCTGCAGGCCTGTCGGCGGGTATGTACGCCGCCCGGTATGGACTGAAAACGGGAATCCTTGAACAGTTGATGGGCGGCGGCCAGGTAATCAACGCTGAGAAAATCGAGAACTTCCCAGGATTGGCCAAGCCGGTCTCAGGCGCCGAGTTTTCGGCGCTGCTCCAGGAGCAGGCTATAGAAGCCGGAGCTGAGTTCCTGATGGGGGAGGCGACGGGGCTGGCCCTTGACGGGCAATATCGTGTCGTGAGCACCTACGACGACCCCATCAGGGCCAAGGCGCTAATCGTCGCCGCAGGCTCCTCCACCAAGTCCCTGGGGATTCCTGGGGAAGAGGAGATGGTCGGTTCAGGCGTCTCCCACTGCGCCACCTGCGACGGACCGCTTTTCAAGAATGAAGTGGTGGGAGTTGTCGGAGGTGGAGACGCCGCCGCCGATGAGGCCCTCACGCTGACCGAGTACACGGACGACGTGATTCTCTTCCACAGGAGGGACACCCTCCGCGCCCACAAAGCCCTCAGAGACCAGGTCGTTCAGCACCCCAACATAGAGTTGGTATACAACACCGTAGTGGAATCGGTGGCTGGCGAAGGTACGGTCAGCGGCGTCAGCGTGCGCAACCTGGTGACCAACCTTGTGGAGCAGGTGAGCCTGACGGGCCTTTTCGTCTATGTAGGCACGTCCCCCAACAGCAGTTTTGTTCAGGGCGTGGTCAAGACCGACAACGCGGGACACATCGCCGTCAACGTCGGCATGGAAACCGATGTTCCGGGGATATACGCTGTCGGGGACATACGCCAGCGCTCTGTAGCCCAGCTTGCCGCAGCCGCCGGGGACGGGGTAACAGCGGCCGTAGAAGCCTACCGCTACATTTCGGGACAGACCTGGGACTGACGCGGACCAGGTCCGCAGAAAACATGGCAAGGCTAGGGGCTGAATCCGACCAGACTTAACCAGGGGAGGCACGCTAATGAAACCCACTGCAAGATTCAGGCAGCTTCTAAACTCAGGTGAGATGGTCGTGGCGCCGTTCATCATGAACGCCCTGCACGCCAAGATCGCCGAGTCCGTCGGCTTCAACGCCATCTACATGACGGGATCAGGCACATCCGCAGAGAAGGGATACCCCGACGTCGGGCTGCTGACCCAGACCGAGATGGTCCAGAACGCCCGCTATATCGCCGAGGCGGTGGACATTCCAGTGATAAGCGATGCTGACACCGGCTACGGCAATCCGCTGAACGTCTACCGGACGGTCAAGGAGTATGAGTCCGCCGGGGTGGCCGCGATCCACATCGAGGACCAACTATTCCCCAAGAAGTGCGGCTTCTTTGACGGCAAGGAGGTCATCCCGCCGGAGGAAATGGTGGAGAAGCTCAGGGCCGCCCAGGACGCCCGCTCGGACCCCGACTTCACCATCATCGCCCGGTGCGACGCCTATGCCGTGAACGGCTGGGAAGACACCGTGCAGCGCTGCAACGCCTATGTGGAGGCTGGCGCCGACATGGTGTTCGTGGACGGAATCAAGAGCGTGGACGATCTACACATGTACGCCTCCGACCTGGGACATCTTCCCAGGATGTACAACGGCGACCTGCTGCCCAGCCATGAGGTGGCAGAGCTTGGGTACAAGCTCATGATTTGCGGCAGCACGATATGGCTGGTCTACAAAGCAGTGAAGGATGCTTTCGAGGAGCTGAAAACCGTCGGGAAAGTGGACCCCAGTCGCTACGCCACCCGCATGGACGTGGCCAACCTGCTGGGCCTCCAGGAAATATACGAGATGGAGAAACGGTACGGTGTTTCACACTTGAAAGTCAGCTAACTTTGGTATTCATAGAATCCGGGACAGGGGTGGGGACATGGGCCCCACCCCTTAAATTATGCCCCGTGAAAGAGCCCTTTGATTAGTCAGCAACCCGGCGTACAAGGATTACGGAGGAGGCTGGGCTCAGTCTATTATGGCTGGTGGACCCTCGCAGCCGGATTCGTTATCGCCGTTTTTTCGGCGGGCATCTTCTCCCCCAGCATGGGAGCGGTCTTTTGCCCCATCAA
>DAOUJI010000015.1:0-37038 GCA_034422875.1 Dehalococcoidia bacterium
GCTTCCGTTGGGGCGGGAGCGGATGTCGCGGTGGGAACCGCAGTGGCGGCGGGAGCTTCCGTAGCCTCTGGAGCCTCAGTAGCCGCAGGAGCAGCCGTGGGCTCAGGGGTCGCGGTGGGTGGAACTGATGTCGCTGTGGGCGTCGCCGCCTCCTCACCTCCGCAGGCGCCTGCTATTAGAAACACCAGCGCCAAAGACAGCGCCATTATGCCCATGGGGCTGCGGAACATAGACCGGATAATCATTACTCCCTCCAAAACAGGTGAAACTCTTTGCCAGTTGCTGATGTGGACCGCCCTTGGGCCTATCGTGGAGCATTGCCGGGGAGTACGGGTTCGACTGAGTTGGGCGCCGCTCCCCGCCAACTCTCAGCTGTTGCCCAGTTACCCGAAATCAATTGACGTATAAAGTACGCCTAGCTCATTGCTTTGTCAATCCATCTATGCAATTCGGTAATTCTCGAACGTAATCAAACGTCGAAGAGTTTCCATTAGGATGCTAAAAGCAAAAAAGGGCCGGCTCGTCAGTGAGCCGGCCCCGCGTAGTCTAGGCAGGTATAGACTAGCCCTTGGCGCTAGCCCTTCAATGAAGCCATTTTGTTCTTGACCGTTGCCACGTAGTTCAGCGCGCCTCGAGCGACCCAGCTCTGCCAGCCCATCTGGAAGTACCTGGCGCCCTTCTCTATGTAGTCCTCAACGTCTTCGTCGTTGACCAGACACCCTGCCACCTTTCCGGCAGCCACACACTTGGCTATGCAGTCGTCGACAATCTTCTGAACATCCGGATGGTACCTCTGACCGGCCATCCCCATGTCCTGTGACAGGTCGCCTGCTCCTATAAAGTATGCGTCCACGTGGTCCACGGTGAGAATCTCATCGAAGTTCTTTATCCCCTCGACTTCTTCGATAAACAGTATGACCGTGGTCTGCTCGTTGGACTTGGTGCGGCCGTCAGCAACACCCACGCTTTGACGCCCCAGGTAGTCTCCGCGCCTTCCGATGGGGCCGTACTTGACTGACCGGACTACGGCCTCAGCCGCTTCCTTGGTCTTAACGTGGGGCACTGCCACGCCGTCACAGCCCGCATCCAGCACCCGCTGGATTATCCACGGGTCGTTGGGGACGCGGACTACGGAGCTGATCCCCCAAAGGTCGCAGGCCCTGGACATATTCCCCAGGTCCTTCAGGGACAACACCGGCGGCGTGTGCTCCCACTCCATCCATATGCCCTCGAATCCGAATTGTCCCATGTAGTCAACCATCTCCGGGGTGCCCAGTCCATAGAGAGTGGTTGCGCACTGGCCTTCCTGTAAAGCTTTCTTGAGCCTGTTGACTCGCCATTCCCGTACCGCCGGGGGACTCCAGACATTGAAGACTTCCGGGTCGGATGCGCTTTGAGTGGCCATGTGTATTCCTCCTTATCCTATTGGGCTCCTATCGTGCGTCTGAACTGGTCACGACCGTTGTCTACACCTGCCGCAGCCTGGGGTCCAACGTGTCGCGGAGCCAGTCCCCGATCAGGTTCATAGACAGCACCGTCAACACTATAGCCAGCCCCGGGAACAGGGAAACCCACCAGGCCGTCCGTATGATGAGGTCCCGCCCGTCGGACACTATATTCCCCCAAGTCGGCTCAGGCGGGGGTATGCCCAGTCCCAGGAAGCTAAGTGAAGACTCGATGATGATGACGTACCCAACCTGCAAAGTGGCCAACACCACCAGGCTGTTGAAGATATTGGGCAGAATGTACCTGGCCATGATGCGGATGTTGGAGCACCCTGCCACTCTGGCTTTAGCTACAAAGTCCTGCTGGGTGAGGCTTAAAGCCTCGCCCCGCACCAGCCGTGCATACTGAGACCACAAGGAGCCCACTATTACCGATATTAGAATGATAATTCCCGGCTCGAACACCACCACCAAGACCAGGGCCACCAGGATTGCTGGCAAAGCTATGACCATGTCTATAAGCCTGGATATTACGTAGTCGAACCAGCCACCGTAAAATCCGGCCATAAGACCAAGAGCCACTCCGATGGCTCCGGAACAGGATATCACTATCAAGGATATGATCAGGGAAATCCGGGCGCCGTGGATAGTGCGGCTCAGCAGGTCTCGGCCAAGACCGTCGGTGCCGAAAGGATAGGACCAGTCGCCGCCTATCCTATCGACTATCTGGATTTCGTCTCCTATGGCGATGTCCTCCTTTAGGTTGGGGACTTGCCCTTCTCCTGTGCCTTGGGTGAGCTGTTTGGCGCTGGCCAGGGGAATCTGCGTTTCCCTATCTTCAGGATTCTCCACTCTCTGGACCACAGTCTTGGTATTCAGACTTATACCCATCCACGCTGGCGGGGCCAGGCGATTGAAGAGGTTCTGCTTCAGAGGATCGTGGGGCGCAATCAAACCGGCAAATGCGGACGGGATGATGAGCACCACCAACAAAACGACAGCGGGGAATATCGGGTATCGGCGCACAATTCCAAAAACGCTCCCGACCCTTGGGAACGTGAATTGGCGGTCGACCGTTATATTGGCCATGGCGAGGTCAACCTCTTAAGAATTCCCATCTTAAACGGTTCCGTAACGAATCCGGGGATCGATGAAGGCGTATGTTATGTCTACCATAAGATTAAGCAGGATTATTAATACGGCAAAGACCAGGGTGGTTGCCTGGACCACCTGGAAGTCCCTGGCTTCGATAGACGTGATTATCAGCTGACCAATGCCCGGCCAGGCGAAAACGGTCTCAACTATCACCGAGCCTGTTATCAGCACGCCTGCTGTGAGCCCAAAATATGTGAGTGGAGTGATGGCGGCATTGCGCAGACAATGCTTCCAAACCACCTTCCACTCAGGAATTCCTTTGATTCGCGCCAGCTTCACGTACTCGCTGTCGAGGGTGTCCAACATCGAGGAGCGGACCAACCGCATCATGGCCGCCACCTGGAAGGCGCTCAAAGTGGCCACGGGCAGCACCATGTGCTTCAGCTCGTCCCCCACTCCACCCAGTCCTTCCCCCTCTCCCCGCCCCGCGACAGGAAGAAATTCCAACTCAACTCCGAATACCCACATGAGCATGAGTCCGGTCCAGAAACTGGGCGCCGACTGTCCCAATAGGGCGAAGACCTTGCCGCCGTAGTCCCACGGAGTGTCTCTCTTGACGGCTGCCAGCACTCCCAGGACCATGGCTATAAGCGACGCCAGGAAGAGAGCGGTCAACGTCACTTGGAGAGAGGCGACCAACCGGGCGCTGATCAAGCCCATAATGTCCTGTTCAGGCCACTTGAATGATTGGCCGAAGTTCCCCTGAGCAGCGTTGGACATGAAGTTCCAGTATTGGATATGCCACGGCTCGTCCAAACCCCAATACTCTCGGATGGACTCGACGACCTCGTCGGGCGTCTCCAGCGGCACCATCAACTCTATGGGGTCTCCCGACAGCCGCGACAGGACAAAGACGATGGAGCTTATGACGATTAAGAGGAAAACGCCCTGGAGCAACCGGATTAAGATATAGCGTTGCATAAGCTATACGACCACCGAGGTTCCGGGCCTGTAAATCAAGGTGTGCCTTTCGGCAGCGGCTTCGACCCACCGAGTCGTGAGTGGCGTCCTGACAACTGCTTTCGGCTGCTTCCTTGGTCCTGATGTGGTCACGGCCACACCGCAGGACTCGAACCGAACAGGGGAACTCCAGACGTTATCGGCCTTGGTGTCCGAAATTCGTCTAGCCCCCATCTCGTTCCTCATCCATCTATTCTAATCGTCGGAAACTTCTAGCTCCGTGCTTGCCTGAATCGGAAAGGACCATCGTCTGGCTAGGTCCCTACCTTGACGACCAAGGCCGGGGCATAGGCCTGCTGACGCTGACGCAGTATACATCTTACAACTGTCGTAGCTTGGGGTCTAACGTGTCCCGCAGCCAGTCTCCGATCAGGTTCATGGACAACACAGTGAGCACGATGGCGAGGCCGGGGAAGAGGGAAACCCACCAGGCCGTCTGGATGATGATGTCCCTTCCTTCGGCAACTGTGTTGCCCCAGGTTGGTTCGGGAGGTGGAATGCCAAGGCCAAGGAAGCTGAGTGAGGACTCAATAATGATGACATAGCCGACTTGCAAGGTGCCCAGCACGACCAGGCTATTAAATAGATTGGGCAGAACATGCGTTGCCATAATTCGCACACTGGAGCATCCCGCCACCCTGGCTCTGGCCACAAAGTCTTGTTGTCTGAGACTCAAAGCCTCTCCACGCACCATGCGCGCATAATCAGCCCAGAGGGAGCCGACTATCACCCCTATCAGAACGGGCAGGCCAGGCTGGAAAACGCTCACTAGTACGAGGGCCACCAGGATTGCGGGCATAGCGATAACCAGATCGATAAGCCGGGATATCACGTAGTCCACGCGGCCGCCGAAAAATCCAGCCATGAGCCCTAGGGTGGTCCCTATCAATCCGGAAAGCCCGATCACTGTCAGCGACACGATGAGAGAAACCCTGGCGCCGTGAAGTATGCGGCTGAAAAGGTCTCTGCCCAGCTTGTCAGTGCCCAAGGGATTCGCCCACTTGCCTCCAACGGTGCTTACGATCTGTATCTCATCGCCAATTTCGAGATCCGGCTTCAAGTTGGGCACCTGATTGATGCCCGTGCCTTGCCTTAGCTGTCTGGCGCTGACAAGAGGGATCTGGGTCGTGGTGTCTCCCCCGCTCTCAATCCTCTCAACTACCGTCTTGGTGACCAGGTTGCCGCCCATCCAGGCCGGCGGCGCCAATCGATTGCGCAGGTCTTGCTCAAGCGGGTCATGGGGAGCGATCAGACCGGCGAAGGCGGCGGGGATAATGAGAACTATTATCAGAACAATAATAGGAATGATGGGATATCGGCGCACTGCGCGCACACCGGCGCCCAACGGCGAGAACGTGGGCCGACTGCGTCCCACCGTTATGTCAGCCATACCACGGCCAAGTCCTGCAGAAATCCCCTCTGGACTTATCCATAACGAATGCGGGGGTCCACGAAGGCGTAAATGATGTCCACGATTAGAGTCAACAAGATGAAGCCCACAGAAAAGACCAGCGTTACAGCTTGCACCACCTGGAAGTCTCTTCCGTTAATTGAGGCGATTATCAGCAGCCCTATCCCGGGCCAGGCGAAGATAGTTTCCACTATCACCGAGCCGGTGAGCAACACTCCAGCCGTGAGACCGAAGTAGGTGAGGGGAGCTATGGCGGCATTGCGGAGACAATGTTTCAACAGCACCTTCCACTCCGGCAGCCCCTTTATGCGAGCCAACTTCACGTATTCACTGTCCAGGGTATCCAGCATGGAGGAGCGCACCAGACGCATCATCGCCGCCACCTGGAACATGCTCAAGGTGGCGACCGGCAAGACCATGTGTTCGATCCCGCCTTTCCCTGCCGTGGGAAGCCATTTGAGCTCCACTCCGAAAAGCCACATCAGCATTATGGCCGTCCAGAAGCTGGGCGCCGACTGGCCCAGAAAGGCGAAACTCTTCCCCAGGTAGTCCCATGGTGTGTCTTTCTTGATGGCTGTCAACACCCCTAGCGCCACCGCCAATAAGGAGGCCAGAACCAGGGCTGTCAAAGTCAACTGCAGAGAGGAAACGAGCCTGGCCTGTATTAGTCCCATGATGTCTTCTGCAGGCCATTTGAAGGACTGGCCAAACTTACCCTGTGCGGCATTGCTCACGAAGTTCCAGTACTGGTGGAGGAGGGAATCGTTCAGCCCCCAGTGATCCTGTATAAGCTCAACCACTTCGGGAGCTGTCTCTATGGGAACCATCAACTCTATCGGGTCCCCCGAGAGACGGCTGAGGATAAACACGAAGGTGACGACGGCCCAGACAACAAATGCTCCCTGAATCAGCCGAATCAAGATATAACGTTGCATGTGCTATTTGACGGCTGGCCGACGCCCCTTCTGTAGGTTGCCGATCACCGAGGTGAAGGTTGGGGGGGATAGCCAAGACGGGCCAGACGGCCCCCTCGTTGCCACGAGAACCGACTAGCCCCATCATGCGGCTTGTCCTAGGCCCTAGTTTCCTTTAAGGCCTTGGGCGACCCGGGGTGTCCCGAGTGATTCCTTGGTCCTTCCCCGGGCCGCCTGCTTGGACTTAGTTCTTCACTGCCTTGACGTATTCCAAGTCTCTGATCCCCAGTATGCCCGACGTGTTATATTCGGCCACAACGTTGGGGTTTACCGTGAAGACAATGGGGAGGGAGACCAGGCCCATGATCCCATACTCGTTGTAGACAACGTCACCGATCTTCTTCAGTATCTCGTGCCGCTCGTCCAGGTCGAATGTTGTCGATAGTTCCTCGTAAAGGGTATCCACTTCCGCGTTCTCAAAGAACTGGCAGCAGACGTTTCTTAACGTTCGTCCGCTGTAGAGATATATCAGGAGGAAAGTGGGTTCAGGACGGAAGCCGCCGTCGATCATTATAGTGACACCGCCCCATGACGCTGCCCTGTGGTGCGGGCCGCGACTGGCGTCATCCATGGCCTCCGACTCCACCGGTACTCCAATGGCCTTCCAGTAGTTGTATATGGCCAGGGTCAGGTCTGTCGCCTGGGGCATTTCCGCCTGGATGGCGATCCGGAATTGCACTTTGGACCAGTCCAGCGGTTGACCTATCTCGGCCTCGGCCTCCGCAAGCAACTCTTTGGCCCTCTCTGGGTCGTACCCGTACATGTCCTCCCAGCGTTCCTCCCACTCCGGGTTCCAGCCGCGGCCATTATTCAGGGCCGGATGGAAGGGGAAGTTGTAGTTTATGACAGCCTTACCGTCGAAGATGGTCTCTATGATGGTCTTGCGGTCGATAGCCTTGTTCAACGCCTCTCGCACCTTCTTGTTCACCCACGGGACGTCCGTTGCCGGGTGGTACACGTCAGAGAAGGGCAGGTCTGGGGAAGCCCCAGTCCTCTTGCCCACCAGCTGGTCGGGATAGTATTGGCCGCCGAAAATCACGTAGGGGTTCTGTTGGGGGATGTTCGAGGCTATGGTAACCATGCCCCTGGCGATGGCAGCGCGCTCCAGGTCAGGAGTTAGCTGGGTGAGGTGAATCTGCCCGGCCAGGAGCATAGCCTGCCTGGTGGAAACTTCCTTAACGCTGAAAATCTGTACCTGGGGGAAGTCAGGTGTCACCCTCCAGTGCTCGTACGGCACACGAACGTGTAGGATATGGGAGCCCGGAGCCCGCTCCACGAACTGGTAGGGTCCCGTCCCAACAGGACTGGCTTCCACACCTTCCTGGCCCTCGGCGTCCAAGTGGGCCTTGCTCAGCATCAACAGTTCGTTGCGCTGGCTCAGAAGCCAGTCGAAGTCAATCTGCGGCTCCTCCAGCACAAACGTCACCTCGTAGTCGTTCACTATCTTCATGTTGTCATGCACTGATTGCCACAAGTCTGCCCGGGACGAAAGCAATTCAGGCTGAGTGCCATGCAACAACGTCGCTTTCACGTCTTCAGCGCTGAACTCACCGTCATCCTGGTCGGTGGCTTTCCTGTGGAATGGCACTCCCTGACGGAGTTTGAAGTTCCACTCTGTCGCCGTCGAGTCGACAGACCAGGACTCGGCCAGCATGGGCAGCAACTCTCCTTCGAAGCCGAAACCTACCAGGGCTTCATACATGTGAACGACCTGGGGAGAGTTTTGAGAGTTGGACCGGATCGGGTCGTTGGACTCCACATCCATCTCGGTGGCCGCTGCCAGCCGGGTCTCCACGAGCGTCATAGCAGCGGGGGGTTCTGTGGGCGCTGGAGTGGCTGTTGGGATTTCCGAAATCGCCTGGGAGATCGCAGAGGCCACATCCTCCTCTGTAAGCCCAGGCCTTGCCGCCAAGGCTGTCTCTATGGCTGCAGTTACATCTTCCGGGCTAACCCCCGGCTGTGCCTGCAGGGCATCGGCGATAGCCTTCGCCACGTCGTCGGCCGAGACTCCGGCGGATTGACCCGCCAAGGCCTGATCCACTATCCCGGCCACGTCTATCGGTGTTGGCGTTGGCGGCGGCGGCGTCGCTGCGTCTCCTCCGCACGCCACTGCTACGAGCAGCGTCAGAATAAGGGGAAAGACAGCCAGTAACTTGGGACTGCGTAACATAGACCGAATTTTCATTGCTCCCTCCAATAGTGGAACCTGGTGTGGTAACCCTTATTGTGGAGCGCCCATTGGGAGCAACTAGCTCGTGTACGCAGCCGCCCCGCTGGCTCTCATATTCGGCGTATGCTATGCACTACACGCAATACGCGATTGGCGTATAAAGTAATCCAACGCTAATGAGCTTGTCAACCAATGGTCACAGGTGGGGGTTTCAGTGGACGCGGAGCATCAGCTTATCGCCTGACGGCTACCGGGGACACACTCAGGCCCCAGGACGTGGGCTGACGGTCTTCCCGTCGGTCACTCCGCCACGTCCGTCACGGTGATCTCCACTGTAGCCGTCGCCTTGCCGCCGTTCCCGTCCCGCGCCTCCACGGTCAGGGTGTAGGACGATGCGGTCTCGTAGTCCAGGGCTCCCCGCACCACTATTAATCCGTCGTTGTGGGTGATGTTGAACCTCCCCGCGTCGTTTCCGGCGGTTATGTAGTAGGTTACGACATCGCCTTCGTTGGAGTCCGACGCCGACACGGTCCCAATGACGTGGAAACCCTTGGCGTTTTCAGCCACCGAGAAGCTGTAGCTCGCAGGGTTGAACACAGGCGCCGCATTCGGTTCAGGCGTCGCAGTGGGCGCAGGCGTGGGCGTCGGCGTGGTTGTAGGCGTCCGCGCCGTCGCTTCCCGGATGCGGAGCATCAACTTGTCCCCAGCCTGCCAAGGGGCCGATTCGACCGCCCAGGTCAACGTCCCGGCCGCGGCGTCCGCCGTCGCATCCTTGGAATGGAGGGAAAAGGTCACCGACCCGTCCAAGGCTATGAAGTCGATGGCGACGCCCGTCAGCGCCGTGTAGGGAGACAGGGTCAGGACGACGGAACCGTTCTCCCACTTCAGGCCCTGCATGGTCGTCGCTGTGCCGCCCACCGTGAACGCGCTCGGCTTCAGCACGCCGTTGGAGGCGTCCGCTCCCACCGCCGTGCCGACGGCCGCCGGGTCGAAGAACGCCTCGTGCACCGTGCCCGCAGGCGCTGTGACTGTGACTGTCCATTCAACATAGGCGTCCGTCGGCTTGAAGTTGCACGGTTTCCTCTGATAGTGCTGTTTGTTGTAGAATACTCTATAAGAGCCTCTTGGCAATGGCCTGGCTGTAACCAGCCTATGGTCGTACCCGTTGCTCGGTTCAGAATCGTTGTCAACTATCAGGGCTTGGAACAGTTCCGGGGCTGGACCGCTTAGCCAATAATTGTGGTATTCAGGGTAACTCTCGGTACGGGATCCACTATATACTTCGAGGCCAGCTGCAGAACCTGAGTTGGCTGTGGCTTCTTTCTGGGTTGGGGTCCACGGGTCGGCCCGGCGAAGCCGCTCGCGAGTATGTTTGCCGTAAAGACAGTCTATGTACCCCGCAACTCCCTCTCCCGCTTCCAACAGCGCCTTGTTCTCCGCTATCTTAGACCGCAGGTCGGCCAGGGAGACGGTCGGAGTCGGTTCCTGGGACCCGTCGGTAATGAACGCCTGCCCCGCCTGCCCTGAGGCGCCCGCAGATTCTTGAGCCGGAAGCCAGGCCCTGCTCAGGGTGTCTATGGAGTACTCCCACTCCGATTGCACATAGTGATTGGACAAGGTGAACTCCAGCGTTAGAGAACTGGCTGAGGTGCCGGAGGCCCCTTCATCCGGCGGCAAGGGCGGAAGGAGAGTCTTCAAGAAAAGCACTCCCCGCCGATCGTCCCACGCAGTGCTCCTCTGAGACACCTGGGCTGCCGCCACCCGCTGCGCCTCGGCCTCCGTCAAGTAGGAATGCAAGCTGCGCACGGCCACTGCTATCTCGTTCGGTCCTGTGCCCTTCAAATACTCATGCACCCTGAAGCGAAGAGTCTGCAGGGCACGGTAGGTGGGCGCCACGCCCTGACCGCTGCGAACGGTCTCCGTATCCGCCGCCGCAGACAACAGCGACGCTACCACGATAAACTTCGAAGTGAAGATTTGCTCCTCCAATGACGGTGAGACAAGCCACTCTCGGTTGATTGCATGGGACAAGATTCTTGGGGTCGGAGTCGGAATCAACAAGGCGGGCCCGGCGGGTCCGACGGACGCCTCGGCGCTTCCGGATTCAGGGTCTGGGGTCGCAACGTCGTTCGACGCGCAGGCTGCGGAGGCCAGGAGCACGAAGAGGGCAAGTGCTAGGAGGGCCGCAGGTCCCAGTTGTTTCACATCATCGCGTTTGTAGTGCATCATAGGTCTTCTTACGGAGTCGCCGGATAGATAGCCTCAGCACCTTTCTGGTCGTCTTCTGCGAGGCCGCATGTCTGGGCAGAGCGGCTCCCGACGACACAAGGTTCGAGTTCGCGCACTTTGCCGGCCATTATTGTTTCACTTCTCGCACTGTGCCCAAGGCCGAATGTGTGCCCAAACTCGTGCATCAACACTGAGGGCAAATATTCGTAGATGTCTGGGTCATCTTTATTGTCCTGGAAATCGGTTGTCCATATTTTGGGGGATTTGTTGCCCCAATGGGGTGGGTCTTCAATCCAAAAAAGCTGCCCAACACCTATATGCGGATATGTGCCTGCGGCCCATGTGCAGGCGATGGAAAACCCGCATTTGCCGTCGTCTCCGGACGGCGGGTTGGGACTGCGGTAACCTTGAATTATCACGCCAGATCCCGCGTTGCTGGCCGCCCGTGTAATAGACAACTTGCTGTCTTCCACGTTGTTCCAAGCGCCCGCAGCTTTGGAATAGTTCTTGGGGTTGAGCAATTCAGCATTCGGGTCGACGCATGTGAGATGCGGCGGCGGATTGCAAGAGGGGAACATGCCTTCCGTTGCCCCTTCTTGAATCCCGTTGATGCTGATGCCTCCTCCTCCGGCTCTCTCAACGGTCCCTTTCACCCAGTAAGTGACTTGAGGAGCCGGTCTGTGCCATGCTTGTTCTATGCGGACCGTGGTCATGTCGCCCGTGGTCATCACCTCAACCGCTTTCCCGTTGGGGCCGTCCTTGCGTTCCAACCGAAAGCCCTGGTTTTTGGTCTTTCCTAGGCCGCAGCGGGCCAACTTTATCGGCTTTATCATATCCTTTGTGGCGACCGGTGGACCGGGCAGAGTAGAAGGCAGTCCGAACCAGCCCGTTTCGGAAACGCCGTCTGGCGGAGGGTTGGTCCAGTCGCACCCGCCGTCCGGCGCAACCTGAAATCCGGTGGCAAGAGGATAAACGGTCAGCCTGAATTCGTAGGAGGCAGGAATGAGTGTGTCATCATGTCCCGTCCAATACACATGAAGAGTCACATCGGAATGGTGTAGGACTCCCCATTCGCCGTCTAATATCGAATTCCTTTCATACTCAACATACCAGGTGAGTTGCGGAGGTGGTGTGGGCACGGGTCCTGGCACCGGCGTGGGCACGGGCGCCTGCGTGGGCGGAGGCGTTGTTGGCGGTGGCAGTGCCGTGGGCGTCGGAGTCGGCGCCGGGATCTGTATCGCTTCGGCCCAGCCGCTCCAGACGCTGCATCTTGACTGCGAGGAGGTTTTGCAGTTCCGGCCCCTCGCCTTGTACCAACGGTCCCTGGCCTGGTTGTCGAAGTTAGCGGGCGAGGAGGAGACGTTCTGAGTTGCCCCGCTCACGACGGAATAGGTCCCGTCTTGGCCTGTGGAGCTGTGCAGTTCAAACTTGTAGTGGCGGTAGGAGTTACTGCTGAGCTCGAACGTCACCTCCAGATCGTCGCCGCCCTCGTCTACTATGCTGAGGGCCAGGCCAGTCGGCGGTCGCGGGTCGGAAAAATAGCACTGGACGAGACTTATTGCGGTATCCCGGGTGATTCGACCCTCGTAGTAGTCCGCAGCTCCCTTCAGGGCCTCAGCCTTGTCGACCACGTCGTTTTCGTTGCCGCCCTTGTTATTAGCGTCGTACTGGTCGCACACAGCGGCCCGAGACTCCTCGGTGGTGCCGGACGCCCCCGACCCGGCCTGGTATAAACGGAAGACCTTCAGCGCCAGAGCCCGGTCGATTCGATCGTTCAGGTAGTCCGAAAAGGATTCGATGGCCTCATCCGCGTCGATGACGCCGTCGTCGTTTGCGTCATACAGGTCCAACGGGTCGGGCGTGGGTGTGGGAGTGGGAGGCACGGGCGTCGGCGTGGCCGTGGGCGGAACGGGAGTGGGAGTTGGCGGCGGCGGGTCTGAAAAATAGCAACTGACCACCGTGAGCGCCTTTTCTTTATCGATGATGCCCGCGTCATAATCGTTCTTCGCCGCCAGGGCCTCGTCCTGGTCGATCACCCCGTTGTTGTTATGGTCATACTCGACGCAGGCGGCAGGCCGTGACTGGCCCGTCACCTGTCCGTTGGCAGCCAAGTACAGGTCCCAGACCCTCGACGCCAGGTCCTTGTCTATGCGCCCGGCAAGGTGGTCCGCCACGGCGGTCATGGCCTCATCCGCGTCGATGACGCCGTCGTCGTTTGCGTCGTAGAGCTCCATGGGGTCCGGGGTTTCAGTGGACTGCGCCGCCGCGAACGAGGTTGCGGCGAGAGCGGACAGGCCCAGCGCCGCGGCCAACGCCAACGCAAGGGCGCTCATGCCCAGTTTCGCCGATTCTTTCCCAGAAGAGGTCTTTTCCAAAACGGCGCCCCCGTCTTAGGCAGTTATGACGTCTCTAAAAGTTGGTAACCCACTAACCCGTTGAAGACAACTGAATCACGTCAACCGGACTCCTCCTCCCCGGCGCCTTCCAGGTATAAACGGTAGACCCTATCGAACAGGTCCCGGTCGATTCGCCCGGCCAAGTGGTCCACGAAGGCGGTGATGAGCTCGTCTGCGTCGATGACGCCATCACCGTTTTCGTCATACAGGGCCAACGCGTCTTCCGGGTCGGGTGTGGGTGTGGGTGTGGGAGGCACAGGCGTGGGCGTAGGTGTGGGAGGCACGGGCGTGGGTGTGGCCGTAGGTGTGGGAGGCACGGGCGTAGGCGTCGGCTGCGCGTCCGCATAATAGCACTGGACAACTGCATTCGCCGTATCACGATCGATGATGCCGGCGTGGTAATCATTCGACGCCGCCTGGGCCTCGTCCTTGTCGATCACTCCGTTGTTGTTGTGATCATACTCGACGCAGGCAGCAGGCCGAGACTGACCGGCCGCAAACGAGGTTGCGATGAGAGCGAACAGGCCCAGCGCCGCGGCCAACACCAACCCAAGGACGCTCATGCCCAGTTTCGCCGACTCTTTCCCGGAAGAGGCCTTTTCCAAACGCCGCTCCTTTCTTGGGCCGTTATGACGCAGCCAAAAGTTGGCAGCCCACTAACCCGTTGAAAACAACCGAATCGCGTCGAGAAGCAGCGGTTGACTAAGCGGAATACCTAAATAATATTGTTTACATTAACTAATGTCAACAGACAATAATTAATATCCCTAACTAGTGCTCTACAAAAATTTTGACGTAAGCAATTACTGCTTGGCAAAAGCTTCACTAATGTATTTAACGGAACATTTCACGTCATAGAACAGGTTCTACTTGAGGGAACCGCAGACCTGGAAGCGGTCCTGCTAGACCTGGCGCAGCTTGGGGTCCAGCTTGTCGCGAAGCCAGTCCCCCAACAGGTTCACAGAAAGCACGGTGAGGGCTATGGCCAAGCCTGGGAAGAGGGAAACCCACCACCCGGTCTTGATTATCAGGTCTTTGCCGTCGGCCACGATGGACCCCCAGGACGGCGTGGGCGGAGGAATGCCGAGGCCCAGGAAGCTCAAGGACGACTCGATGATTATGACGTACCCTATCTGTAGAGTGGCGATGATGATGAGGCTGTTGAATACATTAGGAAGCACGTGCCGGGCCATGATCCGCCAGCCCGGCGATCCGGCCACTCTCGCCCGGGCCACGTAGTCTTGTTGCACGATGCTCAGAGTCTCGCCGCGCACCAGCCTGGCGTATTGAGACCACAGGAAGCCGACGATGATCGCAATCAGCACTCCCATGCCCTGGCCGACCACAATCACCAGGACCAGGGCCACCAATATAGGGGGCAGCGCCATCGCAATGTCTATCAGCCGGGAAATCACGTAGTCTACTGCTCCGCCGTAATATCCGGCTATGACGCCCAGCAGCGTCCCGATCACTCCAGCAATAGAGATCACGGCCAGTGAGATAAGCAGAGAGACCCTGGCCCCATGAATCATCCGGGTCAGTATGTCTCGCCCCAGCTGGTCCCTGCCGAACGGATATTTCCAGTCGCTCCCGACAGATCGGACTATCTGTATCTCGTCACCCACCAGGAATCCTCCCTGGTATACATTGGTGACGCCTTCCTGGACCCTGATGGTGTGACGGGTCTGCTGGGACTCATCGTTTATGACCCATCTTCTCCCTTTGGACTGAACCACGACTCCGGTGTCGCCGGACAGGTCTACACCGTTGGATGCGAACTCCTGGACCAGCTCTGGAGGCATGACCGCCCGGTCCAACTGTTCGTGCACCTCAGAACCGGTTGAAAAGAGCAAGTCGATGTTCAGACCCGGGACTTGCCCGATCCCTTGGCCGGGATTCAACCTCTGAGCTTTGTCTATAGCAATTTGGGTGTTATGGTCCTCTTCCTGCCCGCGCTCGACCACCGTTTTTGTGAAGAACCTGCCTTCTCCGGCCCACCCCGGAGGCTGTTCCCTGAATTTCAGGTCATTCAATATTGGATCGTGTGGGGCAATTATGTCGGCCAGGGCGGCGGGCAACACGAGGATCGTCAGAAGCAGGAAGATGGGTATGACCGGGTATCTTCGGAGTTGAAGGAAACCATTGCCCATTCTGACCAGGGGGGCCGCCACCCATCTTGCTGCAACGGTAGTCATACTTTGAGGCTCTGACCCTAGCTGTACCGAATCCGCGGATCGACGTAGGCGTAGAGAATATCAACTAAGAGGTTCAAGAGAATAAAGCCGACCGAGATGATCAAAGCGGCGCCCTGCACCAACTTGAAGTCCCTCCCCACAGCGCCGGACACCACCAACTGTCCGACCCCCGGCCACGTGAAGATGTTTTCCACTATGACGGACCCGGTCAGAAGCACGCCTGCTGTGATTCCGAAGTAGGTCAGAGGGGCTATAGCGGCATTGCGCAGGCAATGCTTCCAGAGCACCTTCCACTCGGGCAGCCCTTTCAGCCTTGCCATCTTTACGTACTCACTGTCCAGGGTGTCCAGCATGGAGGAACGCACCAGCCTCATTATGGCCGCCACCTGGAAAGCTCCGAGAGTTATAACTGGAAGGACCATGTTCCTGATGCCGCCCTTCCCCGACGTTGGGAACCAGTCAAGCTCAACAGCGAATATCCAGATGAGCATTATCCCCGTCCAGAACGTGGGGGCGGACTGTCCTATAAAGGCAAGAATCTTACCGCCATAGTCCCATGGAGTGTCCTTCTTGACCGCTGTCAACACTCCCAACCCAATGGCGATTACAGTCGCTAGAAACAATGCCGTGCCCACCAACTGGAATGAGGCGAGAAGTCGGTCAGCCACCAGTCTCATGATGTTCTGGCCTGGGTACTTCGTGGAGTCTCCGAAATCGCCCTGTAGTGCGTTGGTCAGATAGGTCCAGTACTGAAAGAGTATCGGGTCGTTCAGGCCCCACTGCTCCCTGAGAGCTTCTCGCTCTTTAGGGTCGGCGTCGATGGGGATGAGGAGATTGGTGGGGTCTCCGGAAGCTCGGGTCAATATAAAGACAATGATGGATATGACAAAAAGTACGAAGACGCCCTGGAGCAGCCGTATGAAGATATAACGTTGCATTTCTTTGTCAGGTCACTGTGATGGTAAGCGGCCAGGGCCAATCATACGTCTGACGCCTCAATTATGATAGCGCCCCAGCCAGGGCCTAACCTTCCTATGTATGCCCCTGGCTGGGGACGCATCAGTTGCAACCTTTCGGGGTTAAAGTCCCCGGCCTGTATTCAGGCTTTCCTGTGTCGGCCTACTTTTTCACCGCCACGGCGTACTCCAGGTCCCTGATTCCCCAAATGCCTGAGGAGATGTGTTCGGCTATGACATCTGGGTCTATCGTGAAGTCCATCGGCAGGGAGAACAGGGGCACCGTAGCGTAGTTATCGAACAGGTAGTTTCCGGCCTCTCGCAGCAGCCTGTCCCTCTCGTTAAGGTCCAGCTCAGGAATGAGCTGCTCGTACAGGTCGTCCACCCTCTCGCTTTCGAAGAAGTGGCAGCACCTGCTCAGAAGCTCCCGTCCACTGTAGTAGAAGATGCCTATCATGGATGGCTCTTCCCATCGCTTGGTGCCGTCTGCCCAGGCGACTCCTCCCACGCTTCCGTCGACGATGTGGGCTACAAAGTTAGCGAACTCATCCTCCCTGGACGGTATGTCCACTCCAATCGCCTGCCAGTAACCCAACACCGCTCGACCCACGTTGATTACGTGGGGGGCCTCGGGCAGTATGGTGAGCACGAATTCCAAGTTGGACCAGTCGATCGGCCCGCCAAGTTCGGCCTCTACCTCGGCAATGAGCTCCTTGGCCCTCTCCGGGTCGTAGCCGTACAGGTCGTCGAACCTCTCCTCCCACTCGTCATTCCATCCGGGAAGAGTCCGGTGGTAGGGGTTCACCATCATGCGCTCGCCCTTGCCTCCAAGCACGGTGGCCTGAAGCTCGTCACGGTCGACCGCCCGGTTGAGCGCCTCTCTGATTCTTATGTCAACCCAGGGCACCTTGGTGTAGTCGTAGTACACGTCCGAGTAAGGAAGATCGGGCTGCGTTCCCTTCCGTCCCTGGTTAGGCTCGGGGTGGAAGTTGCCGCCGAACAAGGTGTAGTGGTTGATCATTGGTATCTCAGATGATATGACCTCGAATCCCTGGTCGACGGCCGTCTTCTCCAGGTCCGGCGGAAGCTGGGCCATGTGAATCTCGTTGGCCAGCAACATGGACAGTTTGGTGGTTGGCTCGTTGACTATAAACATCTGGAGCTCAGGGAAATCAGGGGTGACTCGATAATGGTCGTAAGGGACACGCTCGAACAGAATGTATGAGCCGAGCTCACGCTCCACGTACTGGTAGGGGGCTGTGCCGATGGGGTTGCTTTCGATCCCATCCTGGCCTTCGGCCGCCAGATGCGCGCTGCTCATCATGAAGTCCTGGTTCCGGTTGTTCTCTATCCAGTCCAGGTCAGTCCGTGGTTCGCTGAGGTGGTACCTGATTGTGTATGGGTCTACCACTTCAAAGTCAGGAATAACGTCGTCAGCGTAAAACCCCTTGAGTGACGTGACGGACTCTTCACGAGCGAAATGCTCATGGGTCGCCACCACGTCCGCCGCTGTAAACTCTCCGTAGTCTTTGTGGAATTGCACTCCTTCCCTCAGCTTGAACGTCCAAGTAAGAAGGTCGGAACTGAATTCCCACTCAGTGGCCAACATGGGCTCGCTCTGCCCGTCCTTGTCGTAACGGACCAACGCTTCATACATGTGCACGTACTGGGCCGAGTTGACCGTGCTGGCGAGCGTGGGGTCGTTGGACTCCCGTTCTATGGTTATGGCAACGGCCAACCTGTTGGCCACGGGTTCCATCATTGCAGGCGGCTCAGTTGGCTCAGGCATTGCCGTCGGTGTTTCGGCTGGAGCCTCTGGAGGCGTCGTAGCAGTCGGCTGCGGTGTGGCGGTCGGCGGCTCCGGAGTCGGAGTCGCTTCGTCTCCACACGCCACCGCCAGCAAGAACACCAGCGCGAGAGACAAGGCCAACAGGCCTCTAGGGTTTCGCAGTATCGATAGAGCCATTCGTTTTTCCCTCCCCAAAACTATGCCTATGAAATTCCCGGTCATTGTCGAAAGTCGATTCGGGAAACGGGTCGCCAGCCCAATGCCGCAAGCAGGCTTTCCCATTCGACTGTCACCGCGTGGCTCACCAGCCTGAACAATCGTCGTATAAATTAAGGCAATGCGATTAGGCTTGTCAACCGATGCCCGGATTCCCAACTCTTTGTATGGTTAGCACCCATATTCCCGTATGTCTCCTGAGCGAATCCCATCCCAGAATTCTGACCCAGGGAGGCAGCTTCCGGTCTCCATTTTGATCGAACAACGGAGGAAGAGCGCCATGCCCGCATCCCTTTCTCTGGGGTATACTAGGCGTCGCTCCCATGGCAGACCGCTATTCCACCCACACTCCTTCCAGGCGTCCGCGGATACCCACATTCGAAGCCCTGTACCATCCGTCGTTCCGTCGCCTATACCCCGCCGCATGGCTGTTCTATCTGTACAGGATGATGGAAATCACGACCGCCTCGTGGCTGGTCCTGGAAAAGACTGAGTCGCCCTTAATGGTTACCCTGGTGGGGGTGAGCCGATTGGCTCCCATGCTCCTGCTGGGCATGGTGGCCGGCAGTCTGGCTGACCGCTTCTCCAAAATGCTCCTCATGAGGGGCTTCCAGCTGGTCAACCTGGCTATCGCAGCGGTCTTGACCTTACTGGTCTTCATTGACGCCATTGCAGCATGGCACATCTTCCCGGCCATGTTCATCACCGGAGTGGCCTGGACAGTAGACTTTTCTTCCAGGCGTTCCTTCTACTCGGACCTTTTCGCCGACTCAAGGGTGGTCAACGCAATAGCGTTGGACTCGGCCGCAGCCACAGGATGCAACATGCTGGGGCCGATCCTCGCCGGAGCGATGATTGGCATAACAGGATATGAGGGAGCGTTTCTCTTCATGTGCGCCTCATCGGCAGTGGGATTTCTGATGCTCTCGACCGTAAGGGCCCCCGATTCTCGCTCAACCGACAGAAGGATAGTAGGAGTGGTCGAGCAGGTGGTGGAGAGCTTGAAGGCCGTACGTTCCAACCAGACGCTGTGGGCCGTGGTCATAGTGACCATCTGCCTCAACTTCTTCGGATTCCCCTTCATGCAGATGGTGCCGGTCATCGCCAAGGATGTCCTCAACGTTGGGGAGCTGGGGTTCGGCCTATTGTTGGCCGCCGTTGGAATCGGCTCCCTGTCGGGCACTTTGCTTATCGCTACACGGGGAGTCAAAAGACCGGCAGCCGTGTTCGCCCTGGGGGCCATGGTAATGCTGACTGGAATATCCCTGTTCTCAGCGTCAACAGTCTATTTGTTGTCCTTCTTGTTGCTTTTGGGAGTCGGAATAGGAATGGCGGGGTTCGCCAACATGCAATCGTCCATCACTCTGCAGGCTGCCGAGCCTGAAATGAGGGGAAGGGCAATGGGAGCCGTTGCCCTGGGCATCGGCACCGCCATACCGGGACTGCTCATAGCCGGAACGCTTGCCGAAACGTTGGGGCCTCAGACAGCCCTCCTAAGCATTTCGCTTGCGGGCGTTGTGGCTTTGGCCCTGTGCTTCTGGAGGCTTCCCATACTCCGCCAGAGGTAATTTCACGTCCCGATGCGTATGGAAGGAAATCAAGGCTAGGGCGCTATACGCCTAGTTGACTGACACGGGAAGGGCCTTCAACGACCTGGCGTTGATGTTGGGGTGGTATTCCAGACCGCCGCCGGTGAGGCTCAGGTCCGGAAAGCGGGAGGCCAGGGCCATGAATGACTCCTGACCCTCCAGCCGGGCCAAGGTGGCGCCAAGGCAGTGGTGTATCCCAGACCCGAACGCCACGTGGGGATTGGGCCAGCGGGTGATGTCAAAGACGTCGGGGTTGTCGAATGCCTTGGGGTCCCGGTTGGCCGAGGATATGACCCAGCGCACCCGGTCCAGCCGTTTCAAGGTCTTTCCCTTCATCTCCAGGTCTTGCGACACCAGCCGGGTGATCGACTTCACCGGTGCGTCGTATCTCAAGGCCTCTTCCGTAGCCCTGGCAGCCAGTTCTCCAGGATTGGACTTGAAGAGGGCCCACTGGCCAGGATTGTTGAGGAAGGCCAGTACGCCGTTGCACAGCAAGTTTATGGTGGTTTCATGTCCGGCGAACAGCAGAAGAAGAGCCGTGGCCAGTGTCTGCCGCCTGTTGAACACCCTACGCCTCTCGCCCTCCGCCACTGCGGTGAACAGGTCGTCCCTGGGCCGGGCTAGCCTGTCATCGATGACTGGGGAAGCGTAGTCGGAAAACTCCTCGATGCACTCAGAGACAAGGGCCATCCGGTTGTCCTCGGCCCTGCCGTTGTTCAAGAGTTTCCTGGCCACCTGCCTGACGATATGCCTGTCCTCCGGGGCCACTCCCAAGGCTTCAGCAATCACCAGCACCGGAAGGGGTACGGCAAAGTCGTCCATCAAATCGAATTGGACTTTGTTTTCGGCGTCGTCAAGAAGCTCATCGATGGCCGATTTCACCAGAGGTCTCCATCGTTCGATGGACTTAGGCACGAAGTAGCTGTGAAGCGCCTTTCGCATGTCGGTGTGTTCCGGGCGGTCGTGTTGAATGAACATGTCCCCCAGGAACTCGCGGATGAAGCCGTACAGCCGCTGGTTTTCCTCGTCCAACGGAGGATAGGGAGGCCGTGGATCGTTCTTGAAGTAGGCCGAGGAAAACAGCTCGTGGCGACGCGCGACCCAGACCAGGTCCTCGTGGCTGGCAATCACCCAGACCTCGTACGTTTCGTTCCAGTGGACCGGGTCCGTGTCTCTGATGGCGCCGAAATAGGAGTATGGATCAGCCATCGCCTCAGGCGAAAACATCTCGTCGTCGATGGCAGTCCGCATGCTTCTCGTTCGACTCTAAACGAACAGGCTTAGCTGAGCGTCACCGGCAGCTGTTTCAAGGAGCGGAAGGCTATGCTGGGTTGGTACTCATACTCCACCGGGTCCAGGGTCATGTTCGGGAACCGTTCGGCCAGCGCCTTGAATGCTTCCTGACCTTCCAGCCTTGCCAGGGTGGCGCCCAGGCAGTGGTGAATGCCCGACCCGAAAGCGACGTGCCTGTTGGGGTGGCGGGTTATGTCAAACCGGTCCGGCTCTTCGAACATGTTGGGGTCCCTGTTGGCCGAAGATATGAACCAGCGGATGCGCTCGTCGGTTTTTAGTGTCTTTCCCCGCATCTCCACGTCCTCTGAGGCTATGCGGGTTATGGACTTCACCGGCGGGTCATACCTCAGGCACTCCTCGGTGGCCCTTACGGTCATTCCCGCCGGGTCCTCCTGGAACAGGTCCCACTGGTCCCTGTTTTCGAGGAAGGCTTTGGTGCCGTTACAGAGGAGGTTAATGGTGGTCTCGTGTCCCGCCAACAGCAACAATGAGCAGTTGACCAGCACCTGGTGCCTGGTGAAGGCGCCCGCTTTCTCTCCGCTCGCCAGAACGGATATGAAGTCGTCGCCAGGATTGTCTATTCGCTCCTCGACCAGCGGGGAGACGTACTCGACCATGGACTTCATGCCGTCCACGACGTAACGCATGCGGTCCGGCTCTCCACGGAAGAGGTTGAGCAGCTTTTCCGCGATGGCTCGAATCGCCGGCCTGTCCTCGTGGGGCACACCCATCATCTGGGCTATGACCAGCACGGGGAGAGGTGTGGCAAAGTCCCTCATCACTTCCATGCTCCCCTTGTTTTCGGCCTCGTCCAAGAGTTCCTTTATGGCGCTCTGTACCAGAGGACGCCAAAGCTCCATCGCCTTGGGGGTGAAGTAGCCATGGACGATTTTGCGCATGTCGAAGTGGGCCGGTCGGTCGTGCTGTATGAACTGGTCGCCCTGATATTCCTTCGCGAAGTCATACAGTGGGTTGTCTGACTCGTAAATCTCAGGATATGGGGGCCTGGGGTCGTTCTTGAACACCGCTGAGGAAAACAGCTCGTGATGGCGGGTCACCCAGACCAGGTCGTCATGGCGTGTGATGTCCCACACCTCGTACTTCTCGTTCCAATGCACGGGGTCTTCGTCCCGTATCATGCCGTAGTACCAGTAAGGATCGGCGATAACATCCTGGGCGAACTCGTTGTCATGGATGGTCTTAATCATGTTCCCCTCCCCGGCGGGATGTGCATCAAAAATAATCGGGATTTATGGCTTCTGTCAATGCAATGCCGGGACTCGAATCAGTCGGCGCGAGGTACAGTAAAGCTGAATGTGGAGCCGGAGCGTTCTTCGCTTTCTACGTCCACGTCGCCTCCGTGAAGCTGGACAATGTGCTTGACGATAGCCAGACCCAACCCTGTGCCTTCATCTCTCCGGGAGCGGTCAACTTTATAGAACCTCTCGAATACGTGGGGAAGGTGGTCGGGGGATATGCCAACTCCCGTGTCACTCACCTCGACCTTGATGTTGTCTCCGTCGGACTCCGCCCGTAAGCTGATGGTTCCTCCGCTTGGCGTGAACTTCATCCCGTTGTGCACCAGATTCACTAAGACCTGCCTGATCTTTTCTCCGTCACCGGTGGCGGGAGGCAGCGAATCCGGGGCATCCACCGTCAGGGTCACACCCCTCAGAAGAGCAGCCTCTTCCATGCTGTCCTGTACTTCTCTCAGGAGAGGGGTGATGTGAATCGGATAAAGGTGGATGGGCGCCTGGCCGCTTTCCAGCCTGGACAACTCCAGAAGCTCGTCGGACATCGTAATCATTCTATCCAGGTCACTGTCAATGCGCTGCAGGAAGTTGCGGGCAGTGTCGGGTTCAGATAGGGCGCCGTTCTGCAAGGTCTCTACAGCAGCTTTTATGGAAGCCAGGGGGTTGCGGAGTTCGTGGGACACGTTGCTCACAAACTCACGGCGCGTGGTGTCCAGCCGGCGGACCCGGGTGAGGTCATGGAGAGTGAGAATCGCCCCTGACCTGCCAGTGTCGTCCCCCAATGGTATTGCAATGGCGCTGACGAACCGCCGCGGCCTGTGCTCCACCTCTCCGAATTGGAGCGCGTTGGTCTCCAGCGACCTGGAAACGAGCCTGTGCAGTTCATGGTCGCGGGCCAGTTCCATGAAGCTCCGCCCCAGCACGTCGTTCCGGTCTATCTCTAAAAGCTCACGCGCCACCTGGTTGACGAGCTCCACGCCTCCATCCGGCCCCACCATCACAACCCCGTCGGCCATGGTTTCCAGGATGGCCGACAGTTTGTTTCTCTCCGATGAAAGGTTCTGGATTGTGCTGCGCAACGTAGAAGCCATGTTGTTGAAGGCGTCGGCCAAATCCAGCGTCTCGTCCCGAGTGAGGGACTCCACCCTGTGGCTCAAGTCGCCGCCCGACAGACGCCGCGCACCTTCAGTAACCGACCTGACAGACCGGGAAGTGCGCCGGGATAGGAGATACCCGATGGCGAGGGCAATCAGCGTGGCAGCGACTACCGCGACGACTGCGGTGGAAATTACCGGTCCCAGGTCGGCGTCGGACTCGGACCTTCTCACCAGCAAGACCACGACGACGCTGGCGGCCACCGTCACCAGAAGGGCCAGCGCCGCGTTGGCCAACGCCAGACGCCACTGAAGAGACCTGGGAAGCATTAGCCTTGGAAACGGTATCCGACACCCCTGACGGTGATAATGCGCTTGGGGGAGCCTGGATCGTCCTCAATCTTCTCTCTGAGCCAGCGCACGTGCACGTCCACCGTGCGCATGTCGCCGACGAAATCGTAACCCCACACCTGATCCAGTATCTGGTTACGGGTGTATATGCGGCTGCGGTTCTGCATTAGAAGAGCCAGCAGGTCGAACTCTCGTGGTTTCAGGTCAAGGGAATCGCCCCTGAGGATTACTTCATGGCTGGTAAGGTTCAGTTCCAGGTCGCCGTCAACCAACACCTGGGACTCCTCTTGGTGACGTGCAGGCGCCCGTCTCAGCATCGCCTTGGCTCTGGCCACAAGTTCCCTCATGCTGAAGGGCTTGACAACATAGTCATCGGCGCCCAGTTCCAGCCCCACGACACGGTCAATTTCCTCAGCCTTCGCCGTAAGCATGAGGATGGGCACGTCGCTGCGGCGGCGGAGGGTTCTGCACACCTCCAACCCATCCACAGAGGGCAGCATGATGTCCAGGATTATCAGGTCGGGGTCGAACTCGCGGGCCATTGCAAGTCCTCGTTCCCCGTCAGCGGCTGTCGACACCTGGAAACCTTCCTGTTCCAGGTTATATTTAATGGCCTCGGTGAGGTTTTCCTCGTCGTCGACTATCAGGACAGTCCGAGAAGTCAAACCGGTCTCCTTCTCCCTCTCCCCTCCATGTCCAGCCTTATTATACTGCCTTTTTTGAGCCGTATAGAACGTCTAAGGCGCTTTCCCTCGCCGGACCAGCAGCGGAGAGCTATACGGGCAGCGCCCGCTCAGTCGAGCCCCTGCGTACGCGCCGTTATGTCATTCCGAGCGGCAGCGAGGAATCTGAGGAGGGCGCCTGCTAGGCTGCCCCTTGCAGTCCAAGAGTCCTTTCTAACACGGGGGTTGCTCGTTTCGTTGAGACAGTGTAGTGAGGAGGCTCTTGAGATTCCTCCGCCGCAGGGCGGCGTTCGGAATGACAGTTTGGGGGATTCGGGATCGAAGTATGGGGGTTAGGGAAAACGGCGGCATAAACTCGGCCTGCAGTAGAGGCGGCCCGAGTTTCCCGTAGGGGCGACCGGCCGGTCGCCCAGCCCTCTCCGGCTAAGGAACCCGCTAGCCTGTCAGACACGGCCCGCCAAACTTGACAAGATCTAGAACCTTCGTGGTCGGGTTCACTCTACCGGTGTAGATGACAACACACTGACCCATCGGAAGGGCCGATGGAGAAGTCCCTGCCGGACACAGCTGGGGCTTTCGTTATGCGCCGCTACGATCATCCCGGAATTCGGCGGCCGCTATGGGATAGTATCGAATCGGACATAGTAGTCTTTAGCAATGTCCGTTACGCTAAATGCGGGCTCCAGTTCCTTTGGAACCGGCACAAATATGCGATTTCCGGTAACAATAGTGGTGGTCGGCAACATTGAGCCGCCAGTCTGGTCAGAATCGAGCGGCGCTTTCAACTCAATATCATAGTAGAGGCTAATGTCCCCGGTTTCGTTAGCAAAGATGTAAATGACGCGATGAGAACCCCACAGCACCTTAGTCGTGTGAGGCCAATTGAGAAATTCCCCCTCTGTCTTGGCCAAGCGGTCCGAAAGAGCCAAGAACATTTGAAAATCGTTTAGCATGGGGTGTGCGCCACTTACGGTGAGTACTTTCATATCGCTTTCGACCTCAGACCTGGTGATCGGTGGTCTGGGAACGAATTCGCTAGACGCTTGTTCAACGACTTCAGAGCCAATAATATTTGGCAACTCTTGTTCGACGCTCCCAACTTGGTCCCCGCTCACTCTCTGCCACTGACTCGTACGGCGAGTGCTCGCGGTCGTGAGCACTTGGTTAAGGTTGGCCTTTCCGGAAATGTAATCCGCGAGGACTTCTTCAATCTCGCCGTAATCGCCTTCTTGTAATTGAAACAGTTCTTTGTTAGCTTTCAGTCTTTGATATAGAGCGTCTCTGCCTTGTTGGGTTGATGAAGGAATATACGGGCGAATATGAGTATACAGATGCTCTCGAACGAAATCCTTCACGAATCCATCAAACACGTCCCTAGCGGTTCGATAACATTCAACGACCATCCTGACCGACTGGGCCGTACGTTTGATCACGATTTCTTGAAGATCGTCTCCTCTTGATTCAGTATGGATTTGTACTCCATGGCTAATATCGGCCAGAGAAACCTCCACATCTCCTATTAGATAATCATCCAATAGAACGCCACGTAGTCGGACAAGGAACATCGCTTCGTCTAAGGTTAGTTCTGCTGGCGGAATTCTGTCGACTATGGTGTTCTCCGGAACCCGGTCTATATTCGAATGCCGGGTTAAGTATCTCATCTGCAAGTCTCGGCGCGGGTTGTTTTGACTGATCTGAAACAGATTGGAGCCCTCACTGGCGAATCGAGTCAAAATGGTGTTATCAGTACCTGGGTAATAATAGTTGCTCTTGTCTGGTTCATATTCGCTGACATCGGCCAGAGGAATCATTTCTTCTGCCGGACGGACAAATATTCGTACATTCTTAGCCAGTTCAGTCCTGTTTGTTGCCAAGACATGTCGCTGAAATTGCTGATTGATATCTGCCACAGCATGATCGGAAACCGCGATGCTGCACACTTCCTCTATGAAATCCACGAGATTTGCGATGTGCTGAATGCTATCCCTACTGAGGGCTTCTCGGCCTGCCGTGGGACGAAGGATATCAAGATTTACGTAACCTCCAAGGCGGTAGTGCCCGGAGACGGGCGCCGGTGCCAAACCGAAAAAGTTTCGGTAAGCATGTGTTGGGCCTCCATCTTGCAAAAAGCAGGCTTCACCCGTAAGCCTAGTCCCGTTCAAATCTATATCGGTGATATGCACGAAAACTCGACCCTGAAAGTTAACAGACACCTCCAACATTCCTGCGAAAGTCCGATTAGTCATTCGTCGACCAAGAACCTGGTCAAATCCTGACCCACTGCTGTTGGCGACATCTGCGAATGATTCCTGGCTTATGACGCGGCCGTTGACAGAAACAGGAACCGGCAAAAAACGCACGTATTGTTTCAGGTAATCACAGACCATCGATTCGTTGACACCGTTAGATGGATCCAACGACGCCACTATGACGGTTCCCGGGGCCCGTATATCTTGTACTCTGGACAGGTCGATGCATTTCTCCGCTATTGCCAAGTTCTCTCTGCTGGCATACGTTCTTAATGTAACATTCGAATCAATGTGCCGTGTTTCGACAAGTAGTGCTGTGCAGACTCCGAAATTGGCCATTGCTCCGATTCCGAACGTTCCTATTACTCCTGAACGTCGAGCCAAGTCGGATTTCTTTCCGCTGGAGCCAGCCTTCCAGAAGCTATTGGCGAGTACGTCTTCCTCCATTCCTATACCGTCATCTTGGACGGTGATGCTAGAAGTACCAACGGTGATTTCGATTCGACGTTCCTCGGCGGGCAGATTCTGAGCGGTACAGCGCATAAGGATAGCATCATAAGCGTTCTGTACGTTCTCCCTCAGGAACGCTCTCGGGGAGTCATAGATTTCCGAAGCCAGTATCTGAAGAATTCGGCCCGTATCAACGTTGAAGGCTAGACGTTCCGACTCAGCGGTGGTCATATCATCAACCTCATTTGGTACCTCGTTCTGACTTCGGCCACTGAAGGATCCGACGAAGCATTTATCGGTGGAGATTCAAGTAATTCCCTCAGCCGCTCATGCTGTCCACCAGCCCATAAGGAATCCATGAGGGCTATCGCTTCGGAGCTGCTTTGCGGAGGGTCGAAGGTCGATAAAATGCGAGCGTTATCTCGTAGCTGAAGCAGGCAATCGAGGAGAATCGGGCGCCCTAGGTCGTCAAGGCCCTGTATATTCAACAAAACCTCTGCCGCTTGGCCGAATTCTCCCTGCCCATGTAACCGCTGTGCCTCGACTAAGACTGCGGTATGTTGGGAATCGCCTTCTAGAGGCTTAGGTGGGGGGTGAAACGTAAAGCCCAAGCTCCCGGTTAGGTTAGACGGCGATGAATGCCTACCCCAAATTGGCATTTGGAGTCTATCATTCTGCATTTCCCTTACATGCACCTCTCCAGAACTATTATCGAGGTCAAGTTGTATGAGGTTATAAGACCTCTTATAACCGTATGCAGCACCGCCGCAAAGTGTGCCAGCACTTATCAAGGTTATCTTGCGGTCTGAACCATGTCGAAACCTATAGTCAAGGTATTCTGGCTTATGCTGATGCCCATGCAAGCCAAGGCTGAAATCTCTGTAAATCAGATTCTGTACTATGTCAGGGTCCATGAAGTCTACGTTCGACGGAGGGCCTTCGATATGATGATGCCACACTGCTAATCGTAGACGGCCGTGATACCTAGGCAGACGTAATCGTTCACTCGCAGTCGCCAAACAATCAGGGTGAATTGCACCTTGCCGGTTCAACAAATCATTATTACTGCAACTGGAGAACCCTGTTATTGTTATTCCGTGCTTAGGGAAGTCAAAAATATCGAACTGTTCTCTTTCATTGGTAGAGTAAAGTCGATTACCGCCATAAAAGTCTTCGTAAAATTCCACGAACGGAAGGAAGCGCCTCGAATACTGATCCGAATCTTTGATTTGGTATAGGACAAGTTCGTCCCATGACCATCGCAAATTAGATTGTTCAGAAAACAAGGGCCCAATCAGCTCTTTCGCTCCGCCGTCAGGAATTTGGACTCGCTCTAGGCTTTCTCGAAAATGGTGGTCACTTACATCGTGATTTCCCGGGACTATGACCACAGATTCCTTGTCTCCGTTAACAAACTCTCTTGTAAGTCCATCCAAGAACTCAAGAGCCTCCTCATACTGGCGCTGGAGGATGGCTTCAGCATGCCCACTACCGTGTCTCGCACCTTGAACAATGTCTCCACTGACCACGATTAAGTCTAAGGAACTGATGCCAAGGTCATCAGGTGAGGCATATTGATCTCGGTCTCTTTTCAAAGAGTCCAAGAGCGTAAGGTTACTTATCGGGCTCTCAGGGTCCCGATGCAAATCTGACACATGCAATATGTTCATGTTACCCCGGACTACTACGATGGACGGGCTTTGCTAACGAACGTCTGCCGGCTCAACAAAGATCGCTTCATCGGACGATCCTCCTTCTGGTGCCAGGTTAGGCCATCCGACAAGAATCGTGTTGTGACACCGTGGACTATAGACCGAAGTGGCCCTCGCATTCGTTTACGAATTAATTGAGAGCCTTGCTCTCATCGTATTCGAGGACCTCTGCATAATCAAGAGGCATCCGCCGGTTGTTCAGATAGGCCTGCTTGCGGAACATACGCCCGCCTGGCTCGGCACGGACGGCCAGGCAAAAGCCTCAATGGTCACCAGGCCCAGAGCCGCATCCTGGGATGGACTATAGCCTTCAGTATCATGGTATATTGTCTCCATCCACATAAGGGAACGTTTTATGAGCAAACTCAAGTTCGGACTATGGGACGGTTTCGAGGCCCAGGAAGTGTCCAAGGGGCCCAGTCCCGGCCACGTATACCGGAGCCGCATACGCGAGGTGGAGCTGGCGGAGCTCCTGGGGTACGAGTACTACCACGTCATCGAGCACCAGAACACGACCATCGGCCACGTAACGGCGCCCTGCGTATACCTGGCCGCCGTGGCACAGCAGACCAACACGATCCGGCTCGGCACCATGGTCAATCTGCTTCCTTACCATACGCCGATACGCTTGGCGCAAGACGCCGCACTGCTCGACCAGCTTTCCGAGGGCAGGCTGGAGTTCGGCACGGGACGGGGAAGCTCCGAGCACGAGTTCTCCAGGTGGGGGCTTCCGTACCATGACCGGACGGAGATGGCCCACGAGGCCTTGGAGATCATCATCAAGGCGTGGACGGAAGACTCGGTGACCTATGAGGGCCGCCACTGGCAACTGGACGAGGCCCTGCCCGTACCCAAGCCTTACCAGAAACCGCACCCACCTATCTGGGTGGCCTGCCACAGCCCTGAGACCATAGAGTATGCAGCCAAGAACAACTACAATGCCGCCCAGAACCTGGACGTCGACGCGATCATTGCCGAGAAGTTCGACTATTACCGTAAGGTGTGGAGAGAGTCAAACCATGAAGGCCCCATGCCCAAGACCTTCCTGATGCGCGCCGTTCACGTGGCCGAGACCGACGCCATCGCAAGGGAAGAAGCCAAAGAGGCGTTGGCCTACCCCCATTTCCTGCAGACCCAGGCGATTGCCGCGACCCGCAAGGGCTACAACCGGAGGAGTGACACCGAAACTTTTCAGGAGCTGGGGCGGGTCTTCAGTGAGATGACAGCCTCGTTCGATTTTTGGCTGGAACACGGCCTTGCCATAGTGGGCAGCCCCGACACGGTAGTCAGGAAGCTGGAAGAGCAGCAGAAGCACATCGGCTACGACATCTTCAGCGCCAACCACCGAATCGGGCCTATGCCCACCGACGTCGCCTACAAGTCGGTCAAGATGTTCGGGGAGTATGTAATCCCCGCTTTTGCGTAACCAGCCGCATCGTCCCCTTGGAACGACCTATTTCCCCGTTCGCCTCACGCGGCTATGCGTTCACGCTCCGGTTGAACTCCGGGTCCTTCTTCTCCAGGAACGCCTTGGGGCCTTCCGTAGAGTCTATGTACACCCCCGGCTTGGCCGGGAACCAGTAGAAGAGGTCCTTGCTGAGAGCGTCCATCTCGTAGCTGGCTATGTCCCGCCCCCTGTATATCAGTTCCTTATGCGCCCGGACGGAGGGCTGGCCCAGGGTGCACATGTACTCGGCCCACTCCATGCATTCGTCCATCAGCTGGTCACCCGGCACCACTTTGTTCACGAAACCAATCTCATAGGCGCGCTTGGCGTCGATGTTGCGCCCCCACATCAGCATCTCGCAGACGACGCCGATGGATATCTGGTACTCCAGACGGGCGCCGAATCCCGCCGACAGGTTCCATTTGACTTCCGGCAGACCGAAAGTGGCGTGTTCGGCGGCGATGCGTATGTCGCAGTTCTGGGCCAGCGACCAGCCTCCCGCGAGGCAGTAGCCGTTTATGGCGGCGATGGTGGGCTTCCAGGTGGGTATGGTGGGATGGGGCTTGCGGGCGGCGTAACGCTTGTGGCTGCGGAAGGCGCCTCCCCTGACGTCGCCCTCCACGTCCTCCTTCATGTCATGCCCCGACGAGAAGGATATGTCTCCGCGGCCGGTCAATATGGCCACCCACAGGTCCTCGTCCTCGTTGAACCGCTCCCATTCCTGGTCGAGGCGGTCCATGAACTCCTGGCTCATGGCGTTTCGCCTCTCCTCCCGGTTTATGGTCATTATGAATATGTGGTCCTTCACTTCCGTGAGAAGAATGTCCTTGCCTGTAATCATGTCCGCCTCCTAAACCGTTTTCAAGGAATGTTGTATTCGCCGTCGTCAGGTTTCTAGATGGGATCGTCGTCTCTGATGGGGATGGAGACCATCGCCCGGGGTCCGTTGATGATTTTGGCGGTGTGGCCCCTGCCTGTCTTGTCCTCGGCCAGCATTATGTCGCCCTGCCTCAGAGTTACTACGGAGCCGTCGCCAAACCCGATTTCCACCTCACCAAACAGGGTGATTACGAACTGGCGCCTAGGCGCTATGTGATAGTCCATCCAACGTCCCTCCGGAACGAGGTGGAACACCATCTCAGCGTCCTGCTCCAGCTTGACGGCCTGCGGACCATACTCCGTTGACGGCACGGCAAGCTCCTCCCAATGGGACTCGCCGTCCTCACCTGAATAGACACGGATAATCACGATTCGCCTCCTTTTGGGGAAATGCCGGACAGGGGAACCTCCGGCGGGCCGATTGTATGAAGGGGGAGTCGGGCAGTCAAGCGAAATGAGACCGGCCCGGAGGTGTGGATCTCCGGGCCGGTTCTTCAGGTCACGGTCTGGTCGAACGTCAGCGCTGGCGCTTTACACCGTCACCAGTTCGGGAGTGGGGGCAGACATCTTCTGGATTTCAGGGAGCACTTCTTTGGCGAAGAGGCGCATGCTCTTCTCAGCCTTGTCTATGGGTATGCCGCCAAACCGGAAGACGCCGAACATCTCGGAAGGATTGGTGTTGTCGATGACGTTCTTGATTTTTTCAAGGCACTGGTCCGGAGTGCCCCAGATTTGGGTGCGGGTGTAGTTCTCCTGCCCGCCTTCTTCGGCGTGCTGCTCACGGGTCTTCTGCTGAAGCAACTCCGCCCGCTCCCGGTAGTGGTCGTATCCTGTGATGGTCTTGAAGTGCTCGACGTCGTCGGCCTCGTAGTGGACGGTGGACGTGTAGGACATGTTGGGCATGTACACGCGCGCCCCTTCGTGGGCCTCTTCCTCAGTCTCGGCGCAGTAGATGAAACACCCGGATATGGGAGGCATATAGCCCAGGCCCAGCTCTCGCCGACGACTGTTGAAATAGGCGACGTCGTTGGCGTATTCTTCCCAGGTTTTCTGGGGGATGATGAGCATGCCCATGTCCATCTCGGCTGCCCTGCGCACCGAGGCCTCACTCTGTGCCGCAACGTAGGTGAGCCTGCCGAAGTCCTTGCTCCTGGGCTGGGGCCGTATGCTCATCTCAGGGTACTGGTAATACTTCCCGTCGTAGGAGAAGCGCTCCTCGGTAAGGGCCTTCCTGACCACCTCGTGGGCTTCTACGAACCTGTCGGTGGCCTCGCTCATCGAGATGCCTAAGGGATCGTACTCCCTGCGGGCAGCGCCCCGACCGAAGCCCAGAACCATTCGCCTGCCCTTGGTCATGCAGTCCAGCATGGCGAATTGCTCAGCAACTCGCACCGGCTGGTGCCAGGGCAGCACCACCACCATCGTTCCCAGCGCTACTCTCTCTGTCCGGGCCGCAAACCAGGTCAGCATCTGCAGCGCGTTGGGCACCATGGTATAGGGCGTGAAGTGGTGCTCGACCGTCCAGAGCGAATCGTACCCCAGGGGTTCCACCAGGTCGGCGAGGGCCAGGTCCTCCATGTACATCTGGCCGTCGGACTCGTTGGGACTCTGGTCGAATCGGCCGCCCAGGAACCTGCCCCAGTCGTTGAAGTTCTGGCAGAATATTGATACTCCGAAATCCATCTTCGTTTACCTCCCGATCACGTTCAGATTACGTTTCCGACAATGGCCCCCATCGTCTCTGGCGTGGGGGCCGTTGCATTTCCGGTAAAAATCAGTTCAAGGAGCGTCCTACGCCGCCCCTACATTGGATTTTGCCTGGTCCTTGAAATGGGGCATCACCTCTTCGCCGAACCACTGGAGTTGTTCCAGCGACAGAGCCAGGGGAGATCCCATGCTGGTGACCCCTATGTTGATTTCCTCCAGCCCGGGGAACCTCTTCTGTATGTTCTCTATCTCTTCAATGACCTGGTCCGGCGGGCCGATAATCCACTGGCCCTGTTCCACCGCATCCTCGATGGTGGGCAGTCCTGCAACTGGCGCCCTGCGCCGGTCTCCCATGGCTTCTATCTGTTCTGGAGTCAGCCCGGCCACGAATCCCAGGGGTCCGAACATCTTCATGTTTTCCTGGAATATCTTGCGACCCTGATCGATGGCCTGCTCCCTCGTGTTGGCCATGAAAAGGGAGAAGCTGACAATCAGGCGGCCGCCCCGCTCCGTCTCTATGCCGGCGTCAGCCAAAGTTTTCTGCCACCGGTCGACAACCTCGTCGGAAGCTCCTCCGATGGCTGCACCGCCCCCGACAATCCCCTTGATGCCGTGTTTCACCATGAAGTCCATGGCCCTCTGGCTGGCGCTCACGATGGGCTGGTAGCACTCGACTGGCAGGTACTTGGGCCTGGGGACCAGGGTAAGCTCTTTTAGGTCGTAGCCTCTGTATGGCACCTCTGGCGGAAGGGTGTAATGCTTTCCCTTGTGGGAGAAAGACTTCTCGTGGAATGCTTTGAACAGGACCTCGACCTGCTCCTCGAAAAGCTCCCGGTTGGCTGCCTGGTCCAAGATAGGAGCTCCGAAGGTCTCAATCTCCCGGCTGTGGTAGCCGCGACCCACTCCGAAAATAATCCGGCCGTCGGTCAGGTGGTCCGCGGTAGCGTAGTCTTCGGCAAGCCTGAGAGGGTGCCACATGGGGTTGATGTTGAAACCGCAACCGAACTTGATTTGCTTGGTTACCTGGGCCAGATGGACGTAGAGCATCAGCAGGTTGGGGATGCACTCGTAGCCTTCTCTTTGGAAGTGGTGCTCGGCTGACCAGAAGGTGTCGTAGCCCAGGTCGTCCATGAGCCTGACCATCTTCTCGGTCTTTTCGAAGACGCCCGCCAACCTGGAATCGGAATACCACCGGTCATTGACCGGGGTGCCGTCGAGGCCTATGTCTTCCATGTCTATGTTGCCGGCAAACAGGCTGCCGAACCTGGTTATCATCTCCGCTCCTCCAAACCGGTTTCCGCTTCCTAAGCCGGAACGCTGCCCGCTTTGAATCCCCGGAAGCCATTAGGGAGTGAAATCATTATACCCATGCGGTCAAGGAGTCGGGGCGGTCGGGGAGTCTCCTTCACAGGCGCCTCAGACACTGCTAGTCGGAACTTCTGACCGAGTGTCCTCCAAATTGTTCGCGCATCGCCGCCAGCAGCTTGCCGGAAAAGGGCTGCTCCTGCCGTGAGCGGAACCTGGTCTGCAAAGCAGCCGTGATGACAGGCAGCGGTACGCCCAGGTCTACGGATTCCTGCACCGTCCAGCGCCCCTCCCCCGAGTCTTCCACGTAAGACTGGATTCCCTCCATTTCGGGATTCTCTTGCAAGGCGCGCGACGTCAGCTCCAATAGCCATGAGCGCACCACGCTTCCATGCCCCCATATTCGAGATATTTGGGCCATGTCCAGCCCGAAATCACCCTTGGCCTCAAGCAGTTCGAACCCTTCCGCATAGGCCTGCATCAAGCCGTACTCGACGCCGTTGTGCACCATTTTGACAAAATGCCCCGCCCCGCTTGGGCCAACTCGGCCGTAGCCCCGGTCGGGGCCGGGAGCCAGTGTCTGGAATATAGGCTCCAGCAAGTCGAACGTCTCTTCATCGCAGCCCACCATGAGGCTATAGCCCTCCGCCAGGCCCCATATCCCGCCGCTTGTGCCCACGTCCACGAAGCGTATTGACCTCTCCGCCAGCTTTTCAGCCCTGCGAAGGGTGTCCTTGTAGTTGGCGTTGCCTCCGTCGATGATCATGTCTCCGGGGGACATGAGCTCCGACAATTGGTTGATGGTAGACTCGGTGGCCTCTCCTGCCGGGGCCATTATCCATACCGGTCTTGGAGGCGTAAGCTCCGCCAGCAGCCTGGACAGGGAGGATGCTCCGACAGCGCCGTGCCCTCGACTGGACTCCACTGCGTCTGCGTTTATGTCGTATGCCACCACTCGGTGGCCTCCGGCAAGGAGGCGCTGGGCCATGTTGGCCCCCATGCGCCCCAGACCTATCATCCCTAATTCCATTGTTCCTCCGCTAAACGAATCTTCGACAAGGCCTCAACCTATCCGCCGCTAATTGCTCGTTCCATGATTTTCTGGGCCGTGATTCTTACTTGAGACGGATCCAGAGCAACCCAGTCGGTGCGTAGACCGGTTACGTCGCTTAACCCGGGACGTGTCCAATCCGTCGGAGTCACTATGACCCACATTCCGGCTGCAAGAGCAGCAGTAGAGCCAACTGCCGAGTCTTCCACCACCAGGCATTCCCGGGGCTCCAAGCCCAGTCCTTCAGCCGCTTTCAAATATATCTCCGGGTCGGGCTTGGGACGGGTCACGTTCTCCACGCCCAGCACTACATCCATGCTTTCATACAGACCAAGAGCCTCCAATATCTGCGAAGCCTCATAGGAAAAGGACGATGTGGCCAGCGCAATCCTCAGACCCTGCGCAGAAGCCCATTTTGCCAGGTCGACGTTGTGAGCAATGCTGTTGTCGACGACAAACTGAGGGTCGGAAATCATCTCCTGGTACGCATTGACCCGCATGGCCTCCAACGCCTGCCATGGCTCGTCCACCCCGTATTTGGGCATCAGGCGGCGGCAGGCGCCTTCCAGGTCGAAATGCTCCACGAAGCCCCTGCAGATGGCTTCTCTGGGTTTGCCGATGTACTTGACGTATTCGTTGGTTATCCGCCGCCGCTCCACGGGCTCCGTGCTTAGCTGGGCGATCAGGTCGGCATAGACCCCCTCGTAGAGTCTTTCGGAGTCGATGAGGGTGCCATCCATATCGAATATGACGGCCTTTATCAACGGGCGCCGCCGCGACTGGACCTGTAGAGAAATCCGACCGGTCCCCAGGCTCGCGCCTCCCAGTTCCGGGTCCGTCGAATCACTCCGCCTCTTCCAGGCGCCGAGCGGTCTTCAGCAGGACATCTATTCCGGCGTCTCCGGGTGCGGTGCGGCTCATCCTACGATTGGATGATTTGAGCGCCTCCATGTCTCCCAAGGCCTGGGCCGACGCCAGTGTACCGAAGGTATATGGCGAGCCTGGAATGGGCAAGTTGGGAGTCGTCTCAGGAGGCGTAACGATGCAGACTCCTGAATTCGGGCCGCCTTTGTGAAGCTGGCCGGTGGAGTGGAGGTACCGCGGTCCGTACCCGAAAGTGGTTGCTGCCTTGAATCTCTTCATCACCGCTTTTCGCAGCTTGAAAACGGCTTCTTCCATTTCAGCCGTCTGGTCGGCATAGGCAAGAATAGCGAGATAGTCCCCTCTGCCCAACCCATCCAGGGGTTCCGGGTGGAATCCCGCGTCGTTTTCAGGGAGCCTTCCCGTGGACTGCCATTGCTCGATGATGCGGTCGGTCATGTCCTTGGTGGACTGTACGTCGGGTTGGTCGAAGGGGTTTATCTTGAAAATGGACCCCGCTATGGCGACGGCCGTTTCCCATAGATAGAACTGCCCTCCAAGATCGCGAACGTCGTCCAAGTCCAGCCTGATGACAGGGTGCCCTGCGGATTCAAGGGCCTGCAAGGCGAGGTCCGCATCCTGGTTGTCAGCCCCAGCTAAACGCAGATGTACGAACAGCCTGTCGTTGCCATAGACTTCAGGCTCCAACAAAGGCTCTCCGGCAACTGGAACGATCCCCTTGCCTTCTTTGCCTGTGCTTTCGGCCACCAACTGCTCTACCCACAGAGCTATGCTCTCTATGTCCTTAGACGGCACGAGAGTGAGCTTGTCCCGTCCGGCAGCCGCCAGTGTTCCCATGGCCGCTCCCAGCCACGCCGCAGGATTCTCCTCCAAGGGGATGTCCTGGCCGCACGCAGTCGCTGTCGCTACGGCTGACTCAAGGAGCTTCTCAACATTCATGCCAGCCAGGGCCGCCGGGACCATGCCGAAGTTGGACAGCACAGAATAGCGGCCTCCTATTTCCGGTGGGTTCAGAAAGACCTTCCGGAATCCCCATTCATTGCCGAGCCTTTCCAGGGAGGTTCCTGGATCTGTGATGGCCACAAAAGAGGCGCCCGCCTTGGCGCCTCCGACATGCCTGGTCGTCACTTCACGGAAGTAAGCGTAGAGGGAAAGGGTCTCTATGGTGCCTCCGGACTTGGACGACACTATGAATAA
>DAOUJI010000016.1:0-16049 GCA_034422875.1 Dehalococcoidia bacterium
AGCTGTATCGGAAGGTGCGGCTGGATCACCTCCTTTCTAAGGAGCTAAGGCTGGCGTCTTTCTCGCATGAGTGGCCGCCGGTCCAACTCCTAGGTCGGTCGGTGGGTGTTCTGCCCCACGGTCGGCCGTCCGATTGAGCCCTTTGCTCTCGGGCCGGCCCCAAGGCAGTTCCCTGAGAAAGCCCATCGTTTTCACAACGGCCTAATCCTTCCTTCCACTATCCAGTTTAAGGTGCGCTTCCTTTTTCGGCCGTTAAGCAGACGGTTCCTGAAACCCCTGTGCCGTACTTGGCGATTTTTGCTTTGTCGTGAATCCTTCCCGGAGTGTCATTCCGAACGCAGTGAGGAATCTACGGAGTTTGGAAGCCCCAAACCCTTGTTCTCTCCATCAACGGTCTAGCGGACACGATGTCCCACGGATCTGGATGGTATAATGGCGGCACTATGGCTACCGCCCAAGCTGATGCCACCCGTATCTTCGATGACGCCAGGGCCATGAACTATGCCGCCCTCCAGAGTCTCGTTGCCGGCGACGTGCGCGACGCAGCGGAGAAGGCTTGGTGCGCCACCCTGCGCACCGTCGAAGCTCTGGTCCTTGCCCGCACTGGCCAGTACCCGGTACGGTCCACCCACGCCAGCCGACGCCTTCAACTCATGGCTGACTCCGATTCCTCCGTCGTCGACCTTCGCCACCGTTACCTGGACCGGCAGGATGCCCTCCACGGCCATTGCTTCTACCACGAGTTCTGTCCCATGCCTAGTACGGCAGAGCGCATCCATGACACCGCCTCCTTCATCGCCGATGCTGTCCGCCTCGCCGATGGCCCGTCCATGCCTCTCCAGGACGTCGGACCGTAACGACGGCTTGGCTGAGAGGTCGAAAGCGAAAGCCGATGATGGCCCTGAAAGACTTGACCGAGTACCTGAGCATGGCTCCGGTAGTTAACCAATTTCCAAGCGCCAATTTATGGTCGTCCTATGACGAAGAGGCGGATGTTCTCTACATTCGCTTCGACAGGACTCTCCCAGTCACTGACAGCGAGTTGACCGACGATGACATCATACTGCGGTACAACGGCGATGACGTGGTAGGAATTACGATACTCCGCGCCAGCCAACGCTGAGAATCAAGGGCGCCCGCAGTCAACCTGCCGTTGTGGAACTAGCGCATGCCTCTTCGCCCTTAGCGGGAGAAAATTGGTATGACGAGTATGGAACCCGGTCTGTCATTCCGGCGCAGACCGGAATTCACAAGGCGCAATCCGTCTTACAAGGATTTCCTGACTCCAGCCCCGTATCGGAGCACGGGGCAGGCTCTTCGCTGGAGTGACGATGTGAGTGCAAATCCCATTTTCTAGGAATGACAGCCACCGGGGCATTGCGTCCTTGCGCCATTGCGTACGTGTCCCCGCCTCTACCGCTAAGCGATTGGCAAACCCCTGAGATTCGCCTACAATCTCTACTGCCCGGCGAGGGCTGAGTGAGCCTTCAGAGCCGGACTTTC
The DNA here is from genome assembly GCA_034422875.1 of Dehalococcoidia bacterium. Classification (GTDB taxonomy): domain Bacteria; phylum Chloroflexota; class Dehalococcoidia; order Lucifugimonadales; family JAGWBF01; genus DAOUJI01. Next base: position 1,504 of record DAOUJI010000016.1, read on the forward strand.
AGCTACCCAATTACAGGAGGCATCAATCCAATGGCATCTCAGCAGACCAGGACCGAGCGAGACTCCATGGGGACTATGGAGGTCCCCATAGACGCTTACTACGGTGCGTCCACCCGCAGGGCCGAGCTTAACTTTCCCATATCCGACCTCCGCTTTCCCAGGAGCTTCATCCGGGCGTTGGCCCTTATCAAATTAGCCGCAGCCAGGGCCAACATGGAGTTGGAACTCCTTGACGAAAAGACGGGGGCTGCCATCGTTGAGGCTGCCCAGGAAGTGGCCGACGGCAACTTCGACAAAGAGTTCGTCGTGGACATCTTCCAGACGGGCTCTGGCACCTCCACCAACACCAACGCTAACGAAGTCATCGCCAACCGGGCGACGGAGATTCTGGGCGGCGAACGAGGTTCCCGGCTGGTCCATCCCAACGACCACGTGAACATGGGCCAGTCCTCCAACGACGTCATTCCCACCGCCATACACCTTTCAGCCCTGATTCAAATCAATGAACAGCTGATTCCGGCCCTTGAGGACCTTAACGGCTCACTTAGCGCCAAGAGCCAGGAGTTCTGGCCCATCATCAAAACAGGCCGCACACACCTCCAGGACGCGACCCCCGTGAGGCTTGGCCAGGAGTTCCTGGGCTACGCGGGCCAGGTGGAATACGGCCTGGGGCGGATAGCCCACGCACAGGACGAGCTCTCACAGGTCGCGCTGGGCGGCACAGCAGTAGGGACGGGAGTCAACACCCATCCGGAGTTCTCAGAGCGGGCCTGCCGGATCGTCTCGGAACTGGCGGGAGTCACCATAAAGGAGACCTCCAACCACTTCCAGGCCCAGAGCGCCCTCGACGCCGCCGTGGAGGCCAGCGGAGCGCTTAAGACCCTGGCCGTCAGCCTTCATAAAATCGCCAACGACATCCGGTGGCTGGGCTGCGGACCCAGGGCCGGGCTAGGTGAACTGGACGTTCCCGAAGTGCAGCCGGGAAGCTCCATCATGCCGGGAAAGGTGAACCCGGTCATATCCGAGTCGCTGATTCAGGCGGCAGCCCAGGTCGTGGGCAACGACGCCACCATAGCGTTAGCTGGTCTTGGCGGGTACTTCGAGTTGAACACGATGATGCCGGTGTGCGCATACAACCTGCTCCAGTCCATCGACCTGCTGGCTGCTTCGGCCAGCAACTTCTCCGACCAGTGCGTTAAGGACCTGAAGGCCACTGAAACCGGTCCGGCAATGGTCGAGAGGGGGCTGATGCTGGGCACGGCCCTTGCCCCGGCCATCGGCTACGACAAGGCGGCGGAGATAGCCAAGACTGCGGCGGCCAGCGGCGGCGTCATAAGGGAAACCGCAAAGCAGCTGACCACGCTGACCGACGACGAGTTGGACGAGCTGCTGAATCCTGAGAAGATGACCGAGCCGGGCCTGGGCGGCGGCCCCGCCGGAGGGTAGAAACCGAATAAAGTGTTATAATCCTGTCAGCACACGTGCCGCCGCACAGATGAGCACAGCCCCAGGGTGAGAGGAGGGTCCTCATGAAGATATCCATGTTCCACCTAATGCCCCATCGGGAGCTTCCCGCCGACTTCGAGAAGCGTTACCACTCCGTGTGGGTTGACCCGCCCTGGTGGGAACTGGCCGACGCCAAGAGGGTGGGGGAGTATTACAACTGGACCCTGGACGAGCTTATCCACGGGGCCGAGGCTGGGCTTGACGGCATCTGTGTGAACGAACACCACCAGAACGCCTACGGATTCATGCCGGGCCCCAACCTGATGGGATCGGTGCTGGCCAGGGCGACCAACGGCATGGATGTGGGCATAGTCCAGATGGGGGCCACCCTCCCCACCACCATCCCTCCCATCCGTGTGGCTGAAGAGTATGCCATGCTGGACTGCATCAGCGGAGGCCGCGTGATAGCCGGAATGCCTCTGGGGTCGTCCATGGACGTCAACCTGTGCTACGGCATTCCGCCCATTGAGCAGAGGGACCGCTACTATGAGGCCCATGACCTGATAATGAAAGCGTGGACCACCGACGAGATATTCCCCTGGAATGGTCGATACTACCAGCTTCCCATGGTGAACCTGTGGCCTCGGCCCATACAGGCCCCCCACCCGCCAGTGTGGGTCCCAGGCTCCGGGAGCCGCAGCACCTGGGACTTCGCTACGAGGAACAACCACTGCTATTGCTACCTGAGCTACTTTGGCAGCGGCATCGGCAAGCGGATCATGGACGGGTTCTGGGAGTTCGTGGACTCTCGTGGACTGGACAATAACCCCTACCGTGCGGGGTTCCTGCAGCTTGTCGCTGTGTCCGAGTCCGACGAGCAGGCGGAGAAGGACTACTACGACCACATTAGGTACTTCTACGACAAGACCCAGTACATCGCCCCGGAGTTCATGATGGCCCCGGGCCACGTGGACTACCGGAGCATGGAGTACACCTTCCGCCGGGGATTCCGTGAGCAGATTGGCGGGGTGCTCTCGGATATGAAGAACTGGAGCTTTAAGGACTTCGTCGACCACCGCCTGGTCATATCGGGCGGTCCGGAGACGGTGACGGACATGCTCAGGGAGGCTATTGTAGACCTCCACTGCGGCAACCTGATGGTGCTGCTCCACATCGGCTCCATGCCTCATGAGTTGACTCTTAAGAACATAGACATATTCGCCAAAGAGGTCCAGCCGAAACTGCAGAACATTTGGGAGGACGATCAGTGGGTGAACCATTGGTGGCCCAGCAGCATTAGGGAGAACCGGAAGGTCACTGGCTCCTAGCTCCTTATTCCATTCACGCCGGGAGAACCGAATATGCCAAGTGTTGAAGACAAGACTCTGAGTGTCTGGCAGGACCAGATAAACGTCCGTGTGAAAATTGCGGGTTCCGGCCCGCCTGCGGTGTTCCTGCACGGCCCCTATGGGCTGGAATGGGGCGGCTTCCTGGACTCGCTGGCGGCCAGCCACACTGTATATGCTCCGGAGCACCCTGGCACCACCCCAGGCGACCCCGATGCCGTCAAACCCCTTGACAGCCTGTGGGACCTGGTGCTGCTGTATTACGAACTGTTGGACAAGCTGGGCCTCGACTCCCCTGCTGTCGTCGGCCATTCATACGGCGGCATGTTGGCGGCGGAGTTGGCGGCGACGAACCCCGGCAGTGTCAGCAAGCTGGCCCTCCTCAACCCGATTGGGCTGTGGAGGGACGACGCTCCGGTGAAGAACTGGATGTCCATGTCCACCGATGAGGTCGTCGAGGCTTCCTTCTTTGACCCGGACGGTCCGGGAGCCAAGGCTTTCAAGGAGCTGCCTGAAGACCCTGACGCCAGCGTGGACGCCCAGCTCTACAGGGTCTGGTCTTTGAGCTGCACGGGAAAGTTCATATGGCCCATCCCCGACAAGGGTCTGAAGAAGCGCATCAACCGAATCACCGCGCCGACGCTGGTGGTCTGGGGTGAGCACGACAAGCTGGTGTCCCCGGTCTATGCCGAAGAGTTTGCCAAAGGCATCGCCGGATCCCGTGTCGAGATGGTGGCTGAGGCCGCCCATTTGCCCCACGTAGAGCAGCAGGAACGGGTCTCCCAGGCAGTGGAGGCATTCCTGGCCGGCTGAGCGGTCATCGGAGGCCCTTCGACAAGCTCAGGGCGAACGGTTTTAGGGGCGCCGTCCGTCGTAGACGCACGACCCGTTCGTGGCGTAGACCTACCTTCCGTTCGTGGTGAGCCTGTCGAACCACCCCTTGGCAACCTTGGCGGTAGGAGCGACCGGCCGGTCGCCCTGCGGGTTCCTTGGCACAATCGCGGCACGGCGCCCCTGCAAAATCCGGTCGGATTGCAGTATCATCGAATGCATGGAGGGGTGGCCGAGCGGTCGATGGCGGCGGTCTTGAAAACCGCTAACCCGTAACCCGGGTTCGTGGGTTCGAATCCCACCCCCTCCGCCAGTGCTCACTGTAAGTCCTACCCAGCCTTCAAAGGCCCGCCTGGGTGGGTTTCGCAATGCCCCCTCCCCCTCAGGGGCAGGGCTGCGGTGGGGGCGTCCTCCCGCTTTCGCTGGAACGACGGAAGAGGCGGGAATGGCGAGACAAGCAGCCATTCGAGCAACTTTCCCGGAGGGACAGGCAATTGAGGATATTGGTTACCGGCGGCTGCGGGTTCATTGGGTCTCATCTCGTGGACAGGTTGGTGAGCGACGGCCATGAGGTCCACGCAGTGGACAACCTATCGTCCGGCCATGCAAACAACCTCAATCCCAGGGCCCGCATGCACGACGCTGACATACGTTCCGCCAGGCTGGCCAGGGTCTTTCGTGACGCCCGTCCGGAAGCGGTGTTCCACATGGCTGCCCAAATCAGCGTCGCCTACTCGACCCGCGCTCCTGTGGCTGACGCCAGCGCCAACATCATGGGAACCCTGAACTTGATTCGGCAGTGCGACAGGTACGGGACACGGCACATCGTCTACAGCTCGACGGGAGGGGCCTTATACGGAGAGCCTGTCTACTTGCCCTGCGACGAAGGGCATCCAGTCAAACCGCTGTCTCCCTATGGGGCGAGCAAGTTTGCGGCGGAGACCTATCTGCACACCATGAGTTCCCTGAGCGGATTCGGCTACACGTGCCTCCGCTACTCCAACGTGTATGGTCCCCGGCAGGACCCTCACGGTGAGGCGGGCGTGGTGGCCATCTTCTGCGGCCGGATGCTGCGGAACGAAGAGGTTGTGATATTCGGCGACGGCTCCCAGGAGAGGGACTTCGTATACGTGGACGACGTCGTGGAGGCCAACGTCAGGGCGCTGGAACAGGAAACGGGCGGCGTCTACAACATAGCTGCAGGAGTCGGGACCGACGTCAACAGCGTGTTCCGGGCCTTGGCCGACGCTGCTGGGTACACCCGTCAGCCCAGGTACGCTCCTTACAGGCAGGGCGACGTGTACAAGATTCGGCTGGACGCCAGTCTGGCCGAGCGGGAACTGGGGTGGAAAGCCAAAGTGCCCGTCGACGATGGGCTCCAGAGGACCCTGGACTATTTCAGGTCTATGATGGGTTCTTCCTGACCCTCGCTGCTCACGTCGGTCCACGGCAATGGTGGAGTACCTGTCCCTTCCCCTAGAGGAGGAAGGTTAGGATGGGGGAACTAAGCAACATCGCTGTCCTAAGTTGGAGAGGGAGCGAAGTCACCCTCACCCCAGCCCTGTCCCAGGGGGAGAGGGAGTTATGCATAAGGTCTCTCAAGGGGGAGGGGGAATCTGGGCTCCGCCCGCGGGGACCCGGCCCTCGACAATATCCATGATGGTCTGGGCCAGGGGGATTGGGTCGTGGCGGATGTATACGCCCGATGACAGCAGTGGCCTTTCCACGACTTCTCTCGCCTCAACCAGGCATGCTTCTCTGTCCGTTTCCACGGGAGCTTGACCATAGGAGTAATACCTGGAGAGCAACCGTTCCGGGAAGGGTGAGTTGTTGACTATCAGGCAGTCCAGCTTGTCCGAGGTCCCCAGGTACTCCCGGGACAGCCTGGCAAAGTCCGACGCCTTGAATGAATCTGACTCTCCCGGCTTGGTCATCAAGTTGCTGACGCAAATCTTCAAGGCTTTGGAGGACCGTATGGCCTCCGAGATGTCCTGCACCAGCAGGTTGGGCAGGATGCTGGTGTATATGTCTCCGGGCCCCAGGACGATGGCGTCGGCGCCTTCCAAGGCTTCGGCCGCTGGCCGGTATGCGTAGGCTGGCGGGTCCAGGTAGACGTAGTCGATGGGTTGGATGGGCTCCGCCCCGTCGATAGACCCTCGCAGATCAATGTTGGCCTCTTCCCGGATTTCCGAGCCGTCCTTCAAATGAGCCACTAAGGTGGTCTTGGTCAGGGTTACGGGAAGGACTTTGCCCTTTATGCCCAGCATCGTTCCCGCTTCGGAAATGGCGGTGGCTGTGTCGCCTGTTACCTCTGTTAAGGCTGAGAGCAGAAGGTTGCCGAAACTGTGGCCGCTCAGTGCGCCGCCGCCGTTGAAACGATAGTCGAATAGGCGCACCAGAATGGAAGTGGAGTTGTTGTCCGGGGCCAGGGCCACCAGACACCTGCGCACGTCTCCGTGGGGCAGATGGTTTAACTCATCCCGGAGCCGTCCGGAGCTCCCGCCGCTGTCGGTCATGGCAACCACGGCTGTGACGTCGCAGTCCAGGTGTTTAAGGCCGGTAAGGGTAATGTAGTTTCCGCCGCCTCCGCCTACAACTACAATTCTTTTACGCGACATACATTCAGCAATGCCGGGAAGGCCATAGTCCGCCTAGGGTTTGCGGGAGTGTAAACACTGCCTAGAACAGTGTCAAGGACAGTTCAAGCAGGACGCCGTGACTTCAGTCAGGTTGTGCGTCGGTCGATGGTGAGAAGCGGGATTCGTGCGAATCGCAGGGCTGAAATCTTGCCGATGGCGGCGGGCGCAGGTAATATTGTCGGGCTGAAGTCCAAACGACGGGCGCTTCAACCCGCCCATGCCAGATCCCCGTTCACGAGGAGAATCCTTGAAGTCCTGCCGAATCGACAAGCCCTGGGGTTTCGAGGACATCAAAGTCCACACCCCCTCATACGTAGTAAAGCTCCTGAACGTGACTCCCGGGCATGGCACCAGCGTCCAGTACCATACAGTAAAAGACGAGTCCCTCACCCTGAGTTCGGGCGAAATCAGCATCCTGCTCTACCACGGCTCCATCGATGAGGAACCGGAACGCGTCCATCTGCACACGGGTGAGTGGGTCAGGATACCTCAAGGAACGGTCCACAGAATCGAATCGATGGACGGCGGCGTGGCGTTGGAAGTCTCGACTCCCGAGCTTGACGATGTAGTCAGGCTGTTCGACCCGTATGGCCGTTGAATTCTCCCGGCAGTGAGCCTCAGTCCGGCGTCCCTTGGATATAGTCCGGAGTCCAGCGCTGGGACGTTGGGTCCCTCGAACTCACAAACGAAGCGCAACACCTGAGTAAGGCGTTGCCTTGGGAATTCGATGCCAACGCGTTGCCTTCAAAAAGTTATGTGGCATCGCGTGGTTATGGGCCCTTGACACTGAATCCGCCAAATCCGAGCAAGTCTCGATGCTCTTCATCGACTTCGGCCTTGGGGAGTTGAAACGTAAACGTGGACGCTAACCCCTCAACAGAAGCCAGGACCCGATGGATCGGTCTGGCTGTGGCAGCGTCAGGCGTCTTTCTGACCGCGCTGGACATCACCGTCAACGTCGCGTTGCCCGACATCACCGACAGCTTCGGTACGGACCCGGTGACAATCCAGTGGATCATCATCCTCTACGTGGGCGCCGGTACGGGGATGCAGCTCGGCCTGGGAGGACTCGCGGACGTCTTCGGCATCCGGCGCATATTCATCGTCGGTCTTGTGGGTTACACAGCAGCCGTTACGGCTATCGGGCTCGTCGAGAGTCTGGGCGCAGTGTTCGGGCTGCGGGTTTTCCAGGCCGTAGGCAATGGAATGCTCATCGCACTTGCTCCGGCGATAGTGACGAGGCTGTTCCCGTCGGAGTTTCGAGGGCGTGCGTTGGGCATCATGGCCGCGCTGGGGACTCTGGGTATGCTGGCGGGCTCGTTGGGGGGCGGCGTCCTCGTGGACACATTCGGATGGCGGTCGATATTTCTGGGCAGAGTTCCTCTGTGCCTGGCGGCGATCGCTTTCTCGGCTGCGCTGTTGAAGATTCCCGAACGCTCGACGAGAGGTTCGGACTTCGACCTGCGCGGCGCGGTCACCCTGTTCGCGGCTATGAGCTCGTTGATTTTGATGGTGTCACTGGGCGGCAGAAGAGGGTGGACGGAGGTGTATGTTCCGGCTCTGGGGGTTGCGGCTGTGGCCGCGTTCTGCACGTTCGTGATAGTGGAACGGCGGGCGCCCAGGCCTGTGATGCCTCTGGGAATGCTCGGTCACAGGGCTCTCGGGCCTGCTCTCGTAGTCTCATTGCTGGCGTTCGTCGCGACATTCGTGAACTGGTTCATCCTGCCCTTCTTCGTGGTGGACGCCATTGGGGAGAGCGCCCGGGTTTGGGGCGTTCTCTTGATGCTGATGACGATTACCACGGCCATCGGAGCGCCGGTAGGAGGATGGCTGTCGGACCGGACCAGCCCCGCGTACACGATGACTGGGGCGCTGGTCGTGTCCACGCTGGCGATGCTGTCCCTGTCCCGTCTTGACGCCGCGTCCGGCGTCGGCATGGTGGCTGTGGGGCTGTGTGGCGTGGGCGTAGGCATAGGGCTGTTCCAGTCGTCCAGCGCGAGTCTGATAATGGGCAGGGTCCCTCTCGACCGGCTGGGAATGGGAGGCGGAATGATGGGTCTGTCCAGGGGAATGGGAACCGTGCTCAGCGTGGCAATTATGGGGGCGGTGTTCGCCGCTCGGCAGGAAACGAGAGGAGCAGGGGACGAAGCTTTCATTCTCGCCTTTCAGGACACCTACCGCGTCGCCGTGTTTGTGGCGGCTGCAGCAGCCTTGGGGTCGGTCGCGCTGTGGCCGATGGTGTTTCGCCGCGCATGAGGCATTCGGGTCTGAGTTCCACCATGTTCGCATCAAGCTCTTAACATAGAGGCGTATAATTGGGCTGAACGACACGTCAGGAAACAAAAAAGCACATTGGGAACGGTCCTGGTTCCTTGGACTCAACAGCGGACCGCAACACCGGGTTAAGGTGTTGTCGGGACTAGATACAACCATGTGGTTATTGGTGAATGAGGTGGTATGAACCTGCTGCGAGTTGGGATGCTCCATCTGGCGCCCCAGCTTGGGCGCGTCGACTACAACCGCTCCCTGGTTGAGTCGGGAGTGGACCTGGCCGCGGAACAGGGCGCGGACTGGGTGTTGACTCCGGAGTTGTGTGTGCCGGGCTATACATTCACGCCCCATATCGGGACTGACTGGATTCTTGCCCAACCGGACGAGTGGATGGCTGGTGTGATGGAAAAAGCTCGCAGCAAAGGCGTCACCGTCTTCCTGTCCCACCCGGAGCGGGACCCCCATACGGGTCTGCTGCACAATTCGGTGTTCGTAATTGGTCCGGGCGGGGACATCATGGGATCTCACCGCAAGATCAAGGTGACGGGCGGGGCCGAGAGTTGGTCGTCTCCAGGGGACTCGCTGGTCGTTGTAGACTGTGGAAAGGCCAGGGTTGGGCTGCTGGTCTGCGCCGACTCCTGGTTCCCTGAGGTGGTCAACGGCTTAAAGGACGAGGGCGCTGAAATCCTGGTTTCCGCAGCCGCGTGGGCCGACGGCGAACATGGGCCGGAGGACTCATGGGAGCGGAGGACGCTGGAGACGGGCTGCCCTTTGTGGGTGTGCAATCGCACCGGCTGGGAAGAGGGGGAGCACCTGGATTTCAGTGTGGCTGACAGCGCCGTAGTGCACCGCGGGCGGCGTTTGCTGGAGGCCCGCTACAACTCCTCCACGCTCCTTTGCTTTGATTGGGACCTGGACAAAAAGGACCTAGCGGGCCACTTCACCCTGCCTATACACGCGCCTGTAGGGAAACCTTAAGGGGCCGGGCGCCAGGCGGCGCCCCACCGCTCGGAGTGGGCCACCTCCCTGACAGGACGCCTTCTGGTGGGGCCGTATTCCACTCCGTCCACCGGAAAACCCAGGGGCAGCAACGCCGCGGTCTCCACGTCTTCGGGGATGCCGAGAAGGGACTTCAACTCCTCCTCGAACCTCCTTTGACGGGTGGTCAGAACTGACCCCAGCCCCATGCCTCTGGCCGCCAGCAGTATGTTCTGCACCGCCGGATATATGGACGAGCCAAGAGTAAAGGTGGCCGTGGGTTCGGTCCGTTGGATGCAGCAGAGAATCATTGCGGGGACCGTTTCCATGCGCCCTTCCAGGGCGATAGCGGTGGCATACATCTTCTGCTGCTGCTCAGTCATGGTTGGCGTGATTGCGAGGGGAGGATGGGCCCGGTACAGTTCGCCGATGCGGTCCTTGGTGGCCTGGTCGCGTATGACGACAAAGGACCAGCCCTGGCGTGCGCCCCCCGACGGCGCCTTTATGGCTGCCCTGAGCAGCCGGTGAATCATTTCGTCGGGAATGGGATCCGGCTTGAATTGACGAATGCCCCGCTGGGTGTTGATGGCCTCGAACAGGTCTATGCCGGAAGTCATGTTTAACCTCCCGATTAGCGTTTCATGGACAGTTCAGGGTTCGCCCCGGATGGAGCGGACCGCCGGTTCAAGAACGCGGACCATCTGGGCAACACTGCCGGATACGATGATGAGAAGGTCTTCGTCCAGGGAGTCGAACTCGAAAGGGCGGTGCACCCGTGTCCAGGACCTGTCCCATTCCTCGGCCTTGACCTCCGGGCCGAGAGACAAGACCAGGTCGGCGTATTCGGTCCGCATAGCTTCCAGGCAGCGGGAGTTATTCTCTGCAAGCCCTTCGAAGTGGAGACCGGTCTCCAGGATGCCCATTCGCTTCCTGACCCACATCTCGTAGTGGACCTTTGGGTCGCCGAAATGGAGCTTGACCAGGGAACCATTGGGCCCCGAGATGCCCGGCGTCCCCAACGAGGCCGGAAGTTGCGCCCGCACCAGCTCGGCGGCCTCCGTGAGGAACTCTTTGGTCTTCATGCGGGGAGCCTTCATGCCAGCCTTCATCGGGGCCAATTGTACCAGCTTGGCGGCGGCTTGGGCAGGGAATCTTTCGGCGGCGACCCCGCCGCTTATGTTAAAATAGAGTATATCCGGGATGCTGGGAGTGGGATGTCCGTAACCGACGATATTAAGAGCCGCGTGGACATCCTGGACCTGGTTTCCAACTACGCCGCCCTGCAGCGTTCGGGCCGCAGCTACAAGGCAAACTGCCCCTTCCACAACGAGCGCACACCGTCGTTCCACGTTTTCCCCGACCGGCAGACCTGGCGTTGTTTTGGCGCCTGCGCCTCCGGCGGCGACGTCTTCTCCTTCCTGATGCGCGTGGAAAACTTGGACTTTGGAGAGGCCCTCCGCCGCCTGGCCCAGCAGGCCGGCGTGAACATACCGGAAAAGGCTCCGCGAAGGGGTCCTGCTGAGGGAGACCCCCTGGTCCTCATCAACGAGGCGGCTGCCCAGTTTTTCCAGGACCGGTTGGCGTCTGCCGCAGGTTCCGCAGCCAGAAACTACCTGGAGACCAGGGGACTGACGCGGGAAACCGTCGAGGGCTTCCGGCTGGGTGTTAGTCCCCCCGACGGAGAGTCGTTGAAGCGGCTCTTGATGAACAAGGGGTACAGCGAGGAGCAACTGGCGCTGGCGGGAGTTGTGACCCAGAACCGGGACGGTCGCTACCGGGATATGTTCCGGGGAAGGCTCATGTTCCCGATACAGGACGCTGGCGGGAAAGTCGTGGGCTTCGGCGGGCGGGAGATGGACGGCTCCCAACCCAAGTATTTGAACACGGGCCGCACACCCGTTTTCGACAAGGGGAGGCTCTTCTACGGGATGCACCTGGCTGGCGAATCCATCAGGACGGAGGGAGTCGTAATAGTCGAAGGTTATATGGACGTCATTACGGCTCACCAGCACGGCTTCAAGAACGTCGTCGCATGCATGGGCACGGCCCTCACCCGGGACCAGGCGTCGCTGGTGGGAAGCATGGTGCGTCCCGCTCCCCAGGGAGACAGCCCCCCGGTGGTGCTGGCCCTGGACGCCGACGCCGCCGGTCAGGAGGCCACGCTCAGGAGCCTGGAGTCTTCCTGGATGGTCTTCCAGAGGAGGCTGGCGGGACGCTCCAGAGGTTCAGACCTGTTCCAGAGGCCGTCGCTGCCGGAAATCAAGGTTGCGCCCATCTCAGGAGGCAAGGACCCCGACGAGATAATCAGGGAGAACCCCGACGCGTGGAAGGCTTTGGTCGCCGACGCGATGCCGTTGATGGACTATCTCCTAGAGGCCCTGGCAGCCCGTATCGACGTGACGACGCCTGACGGCCAGGATGCTGTTGCGGCGCGTTTGTCCCACCTTGTGTGGGCGCTCCCCAACCCCTTCCAGCAGGACCGCTATTTCCAGAAGCTGGCCAAGTTGTTGGGAGTCAGCGACTCGACGTTGAAGGCCCGTCTGAACCATCCCAGGTATAGGGGAGCCACCAGGACCGCCGCATCGAATTCTGCACGCCGGATGGATGGAGCCGGTCAACCAAGTCAGGCAGGGGCGGCGCCTTTCGCCGCCGTTGAGCGCGACCCCCTGGAGGAACATTGTCTGGCCCTCATGCTCCAAAGAGGGAAAACGGGAGACAATCAAGAAAGCGGTGACACGGCCTTCAGTGAAGGAGTATTGGATGTCATTGACGACCTGAGGCTTGAGCATTTCCGCAGGGTGGAAAACCGCGAGGTATTTACAAATCTGGCCCAATGCACCACACTAGAAGAGTTGCAAACTGCTCTGGACGACGAGCTTCTGGGACATCTGGACTATCTTCTGACTAGGCCCCTGCCTCCCACCGACAGAAAACAGAAAGAAGCGGCGTTGAGGGATTGCGCCCGCCGCATGGAGGAGAGGCATCTGCGAGAGCTCAAACTGGAAGAGGAGCTCAAGTTGTCTGAAGCGACACAGGAGGAAGCGGCCGAGAGCCAGGACTCCATTCTGGACCTGAACGAACGGCTGAGGCAAGTTACCGGAGGATTGGGCCGCTATTAGAGGCCCGGAGAAGGTGAAACAATGGTAAGGCGCAGACGCGGCCTTGGGGATAACCCCGAAGAGTACATCGAGGGCGTCAACGGCGACCGGGAACTCGGGAACAAAGACGAACTCCTAAGCGTTGTGGGAGGCGTGCCTGCCACCCACGGAGCGAAGCCCCTGTCCGACGAGGCGGAACCCCTAGCCGGCACGGCCACGATAACCATGCCTCCCCCTCCCACCGAGGAGACCTGGGAGGAGGACGAGGCGACGCCGGGTGAGACTGCTCCCGCCGCTGAGGCCAGCGGAACACAGACCGAAACCGAAAACGAAGAGGTGGAATGGGACCATGAGGTCGAAGGGGCGGAAGTCCTCGACGATCCGGTCCGCATGTACCTGCGTGAGATAGGCCGAGTGCGCCTGCTCACGTCCAAGGACGAGAGGGTGCTGGCTCGCAAGATGGAAGGCGAGCGGCACATCGAGAAGCTGGAAAAGGAACTAGGCCAGGACGGCGTGACTCCCGAGACGTGGGAGGTCTGCTGCGCTATACTCCTGAGAATCGCCCAGTCCTCTCCTCTGGTCAGCGCCCTGGCCCGCAACATTGGCCTCTCGCCCTATCTGACTCTGTCCCAGCTTACCGACCACCCCAAGCTCCGGGCCGCCATCGACGCCGAACTCAACCCGGAACTGATGGCTTCCCTGGCCGAGGAATTGGGAGTTGAGGTGCCGGACGTTGAGGCTGAGGTCATCCAGCTTTCATTGGGAAGCTGGGTCCTTCCCACAGACGTGATTGATGTCCTCGAGGACTGCAGCCTGGACGAGCTGAAGGACATAGCCACCGACCCCGACACCCAGGTCAGGCTCCGGGAAATGGACAGGCTCTTCCGCGCCTACCTGCAGCGCATCAAGGACGAGGGCATGCGGTCCCAGGGTCACCTGACGGAGGCCAACCTGCGTCTGGTGGTCAGCGTGGCAAAGAAATACATCGGCCGGGGCATGGCCCTGTTGGACCTGATACAGGAGGGCAACATCGGGCTGATTCGGGCGGTGGAGAAGTTCGATTACCGCAAGGGGTACAAGTTCTCCACTTACGCCACCTGGTGGATAAGACAGGCAATCACCCGCGCCATCGCCGACCAGGCCCGCACGATTCGCATACCAGTCCACATGGTGGAGACCATCAACAAGCTGATGCGGCAGCACCGGCGCCTGCTCCAGGAGTATGGGCGGGAGCCTACCCCAGAGGAAATCGGCAGGGCCATGGAGGTCATGCCTGAAAAGGTTGAGGAAATATTGAAAATATCCCAGGAGCCAGTCTCCCTGGAAACTCCCATCGGAGAAGAGGAAGACAGCCATCTGGGGGACTTCATCGAGGACCGGAGCGCCCCTGCGCCCTCCGACTTCGCGTCTTTCCAACTGCTCAAGGAGCAGATACAGGACGTGCTGGACACCCTGACCGACAGGGAAAGCCGGGTGCTCCAACTCCGCTTTGGTCTCGAAGACGGGCGGAGCAGGACGCTGGAGGAAGTGGGCCGGGAGTTTGGCGTCACCCGCGAGAGGATACGCCAAATCGAGGCCAAGGCTCTGCGTAAGCTCCGGCATCCCACCCGTTCCCGCAAGCTACGAGACTTCCTGGAATAACCCCCTTCCACGGATAAGTTGCCCCCCACCCGTCATCCCTAAGCAAATAGACACTGACTCCTCCTTGTCCCCGGGCGGAAGCCGGTTGGGATGACGAGTTTGGAACGCCTTTCGTCATTCCTGCGGAGGCAGGAATCCAGGGGCGCCCTTTCACTTCGCAAGAGCCTGCCCTGAGCTTGTCAAAAGGTTTCCTGGACTCCCTAGACTCACAAACGAAGTGCAACACCTTGTTAAGGTGTTGTCATGGGAAAAAGATATAGGCATGTCACCATTGAAGGAAGGTGTGAAATTGCCCG